>CAYTLC010000113.1:0-3721 GCA_964438395.1 uncultured Candidatus Scalindua sp. | reverse complement strand
CCTGTAGCCTGAATATCTAACACTTTTTCTTCCCTCGACAAATGAGTGTTAGATATTGTACGTTTAATTATATTAGAAAAAGGACCCTGTATTACATTGCATCTGTTGTATATCACCTGGAGATCCTCCGGACCCCTGACTGCTTCAATTACTTCGATTAATTCAGACCTCATAATACGACTTCTACGAAGGCTGACCATACGCTCCAGAATAACGGCTAGTGCGATAACCGAGCAAACAAATATGGGTACCATTATTGGGCCACCACCCATCAACCATTCCAATATAAAACCTCCCTATCAATAAAAGAAATAACTAAATTTAACATCTATATGTTCTTCGTTAACGTAATCCGGAAACTTATCTAAAGTTGTATTCTTAATTGACACTCTAATCTTAGAAGCTAATAGTTCGTTACCCGCAGTATCAACAATCTCAACATTTTTAATTTTCCCGGAAGGAAATACCTTAAAAGTAACAACAATAGGCTTAAAACCTTTGGTTACTTGATTAATAGAAGCATCTGTACCATACTGCAACAACCAGTACAACCTTATTTTATCTTTTATATGTTTATAATACGGTGCATATTCGTGTTTTTTTACATTAAATGATTCTGTACCACTCAGGGGTGCATTGGATATATTATCTTCAAAAAATGGAGCATCGCTACCCCGAGGAATGCTATTATCCTGTTGCTCAGAAGACTTATTTTTATTTTGCAGTTTGTTCGCTACACTATCTTTCCCACCTTCAACTACTTCTTTCAACATTGCTTTTGAAATAGATGCTATTTCTGTGTGCTCTTCTGCCGGATCAGTTGGTTCTTCTATCTCTTCCTCTACTACGTCAGCATCTGTATCATCACTTTCTTTTGATTCCGACTCCAGTACAACTACGTCTGAACCCAGTACTTCAGAAACAACCTCCTCAGCACTCTCTACCGGCTTTACATCCTTAACGACAGACTCTTCCATTGTCGTATCGAGTTTTTCAGCATCATCACTAGTAGGCAGTTTCTCACTATTGACAATCTCAGGCGAAACGGCTACCACCTCCTCTTCAACTGGATCATCAATAGCTTCTTCAGTCTCTTCATTTACCAGTTCACTTGGACTAATCTCTACTGGCATGCCTGATTCTCGCAACACCGTTGATGCAAATTCATCAGGAGCTTCTCCAGGAAAACTACTTTCACTCTCTAGCCGGGGTTTATCATTGATATTATTTTCATCCGAAAACATGTCTCTCGCGACAGACCCCTTTTCCCCTATTTTATTAGTCTCAGCTTGAGTTTCCTCATCTACTGCGCTTTCAGATGTATCTACAAAAAGCTGCTCCTCCTCTTCATATCCATCAGATCCTCGCAACTCTTCGCTTTCAACATTCTCTTCATTCTGATCTTCGGATTCAAGGTCAATTTCTATAAGATAATCACTTTCCTTTGTTCCATAATCACTATAATTAATTACCGGCTTTAGCAGATGGCTCATGTTGGATGTTGAAAAAATGAAAACAAGGTGTAATATTCCGGATACCGCTAGAAAACAAAAGAATATCTTTTTATTTCCAGAAATAAAATGAGGTTTAGGATGCATAAATAATTATCAGCTGAAGATGTTTAACGTTTATACCAGTAAAGGCAGAAGTAATATATGCGAGTGGTATAGGTAAGCAGCACAATATCCAACAGATTAAAATGAAATGCAATCAGGTATGTTGTACATCGAGTGTAAGTCAAGCAACGTCATTACAATCCTAATTTCTACGCCAATATGAAGTGTTTGTTAATGAACACCTAATCCTTTACATGTCAACCGGCGGTAATAACACAGAAATCTTCTACTTTTCCATAAAACTATTTATATATCTGTAGTAATCACTATCTGTACTCAAATATAAACGGGTGTTTTCGTCAATTGTTTTTTCATACGTTTCAAGGGTTTTTGTAAAAGAATAAAAATCAGGGTCTTTCTCATAGGCATCCGCATATATTTTTACCGCTGCAGCATCTGCTTCACCTCTAGTCTCAGTCGCTATTTTATAACCTTCAGATTCTATCTTCTCCAGTTCTTTCTTCATAAATCCCAAAATTTCTGCTTCATCTCTTCTTCCCTCAGATTCGTATTTATTCGCAATTCTTATTCTTTCAGAGCGCATCCTGTCAAATATTTTTGGAATAACTGCCGGTACGTAATTAATATGTTTTATCCTGACGTCAACCAGTTCCATACCATATCTTTCACGCAATTCCTTGTTTGCCATCTCATTTATCTCTCCGACCAGGCTAGACCTTCCATGAGAAACCTTTACCTTCTTATCCATTTCAGCCTTTTCCAACTCTACTGTCGTGTACTCCAGCTTCCGTTTAGAATTTCTGAGCACCTCATTTAGCGGGTACGCACTTACAATATTTTTTACGGCAGATTCTATAACCTCATCCAGCACACCCTGACCCCTGCTTTCTGTTCCCAGCGAAGTATAAAATTTCAAACAGTCAACAATCCTCCAACGCGCCCAGGTATTAATGCCAATGTTTTCCTTATCTCTTGTCAGGATATCACTTGGCTCTCCATCCCATTCTATGATGCGTTTTTCAAAGAACTTTGCTTTTTGGATAAATGGTGTCTTTATCTTTAAACCCGGATGTTGAACAACCTTAACCGGCCTACCAAATTGAGTAATCACACATTGAGACTTTATATCGACCACATAAAAAGAGCTACTGGCTATAATAATAATTGCCACTACAGCAATTATAGCAATTGTTATGAATGCCTGAGTATTTTGTTTCATTTCAACACCTTACTCTCTCCCAATTTGAGTATTGGTAAAATCCCTTTTTGCTCTTTATCAATTATGTATATATCTTCACATTTAGGTATTACCTTCTCCATCATTTCAAGGTAAAGCCTTCTCCTGGTTATATCCTTCGCCTTTTCATACTCTTTCAAGACAGCAAGAAATGCCTTGGTATCTCCCGTTGCCTCGTTTATTCTCTTTATCTTATAACCTTCAGCCTCTCTGATTGCCTGTTCCTTCTTTCCCATTGCTGCAGGTATGATCTTGTTCTTCTTTCCTTCAGCCTCATTCGTAATCTGATCCCTCATCTGCACAGCTTTATTAACTGCATCAAATGCATCCTTAACCTGTGCCGGAGGATTTACACCCTTCAGGTTAACTACTTGTATATCAATTCCGCAGCCATAACTATCCAAAACGGATTCTATTTCCGTCTCCGCAACATCCTCAATAGCTCTTCTTCCAATAGTAAGCACCTCGTCAATAGACCTGTCACCAATAATCCTTCTCATTACGGCTTCAGAAACATCTCTTATAGTGCTTTTCACATTCCGGACATTAAAGAGAAACTCTTTCAGATTTTTTATCTTATACCTTACTACCCAATGAACCACGGCACAGTTCCTATCTCCGGTCAGCATGAGAGATACTTCGGCCGCACCCCTGAAGTTATAATCAATCATACTTTCTCTTCCAGACCGAACAGTCCTATAGCCAAATTCTTCATTGTAAATACGCTTTACCTCCGCTGCATAAACATTGTCAATACCAAATGGCATCTTAAAATGCAATCCCGGCCCAACCGTATCCGAATACTTACCAAACCTTAGTATTACAGCTTCCTGGTTGGCCTTCACCGTAAACACTGAAGAAAACCCAAGTATGATGATACCAATAACAATAGCTATCGGTATTATAA
>CAYTLC010000112.1:0-8714 GCA_964438395.1 uncultured Candidatus Scalindua sp. | reverse complement strand
TATACAATTTTACCCGCAAGTCGTAAACTTCGCCCTTATTCATATCGTATAATCCTGAGCACCGGAGTTTTTCTTCTTCTTAAGTTGCTTCTTCTTCAAGCTTTCTACATGGGTAATAAGAGTATCAACTGTATCCTTCAGCAAGTCGAGTTCATCTATTGTCAGATCGTTTAACTGTTCAAGGTTGTACTCAATCGTATCGATTATCCTTTTGGATGGACGCTGCATTGGACGCATGAAATAAGTTGTTATAGTTGCCACTATAGTTCCGAAAAAGATTACAGAACCCACTACTATCCATATACCACCAATTAGCTTAGCGAAATCAGATCGTGGCGCATCGGCTATGCCAGCTGTGGAGAATGCGGCTATGCCCCAATACATGGCATCAACATAAGACGTTATTGATGCCCCCTCAACGCCTATTTCGGCAAAATATAGTCCGGTAGAAAAAACGAGCCACAGCGCTACCAGGAGAAGAATCATGTTAGTAAATGGTGTGTGAATTGAGATATCTTTAATAAATCTCTTAAGCCTTGTATTTCGCTTTACTCTTCTCATAGCTTATTTATATCTAAATGAATTTCCTTCTATTCGTATACTGTATACTCAATCATAAATCTAAAATCATCAATATTCAATCAATAAACATCCCACGCACCTTTTTTATAATATTTCACTATAATTGGGTCGAGGATAGTGTTTACTTTCACCATCTCCTTTTTCTCCAATACTCCTTTTCCAAAATTGACCATTGAGATGATGGCATCATTGTTCAGGAATTTGGTAGGGGGAGGAGGCAGCTCAATTTCTGTTACTTTTTTCTTCAACGTATCATTTGATACCACTTCCTTTCTCATACCAAGGCACCAGCCCCATTCTCCAAGAGTCGGAATATTGTTATGATACGGCAGTACGGTAAAGTCTGCCGATTCCATTGTCTTGATTATGCATACGAAAGAATTAGGGGAGTGTACCGGACTGGATGCCTGCGTAACGATTATGCCATATTTATTAAGTCTGCGCTGGCAGAGCGAATAGAACTCACTGGAGTAGAGCCGGGACAGGGATACAGAATTGGGATCCGGCAGATCAACGAAGATAATATCATAAAACTCCTCACTGTTCTCTATAAAGGTAAAGGCGTCCTGATTTTTGACCTCCACCTTCAGATCGACCATGGAGTTTTGATTAATCTTTGTGATGATGGGATTGTGTTTTGCCAGTTCCGTCATTACCGGATCCAGGTCGACAACGGTTACCTTCTCTACATCCTTGTATTTTAAAATCTCCCGTACTGCCAGACCTTCTCCACCTCCAAGTACCAGAATATTTTTTCTCTGTTCTGCAAGTGACATTGCAGGGTGTATAAGCGGTTCATGATATTTCTCTTCGTCAAATGTTGAAAACTGTTCATTCCCGTTTATAAAGAGCCAGTATTTATCCTTCCATTGCGTTATGACTATCTTCTGGTATGACGTCTGCTGCTCAAAGATTATTCGGTCCTTATATTTCTTCTGTTCGCTGTAGAGTATTACCGGCTTTACCACGAATATAAAAATCAGAAAGAGTGCAGTGATAGACCAGAATGAGATCTGTATAGCCTTTTTGTAGTGCAGCAGATGTTTGAACTTCCAGAATAGTATCGATGCTACCAGAAAATTTATTATCCCAAGGGCGATAGGTGTATAAGTGAGGCCCAAATAAGGCAGGGCAAAAAATGCAAACAGGACACCCCCGACAAGAGCGCCATAATAGTCTTTCTCCATAACGGATGAGATATTAACCCTGAGCTCCTCATACGATTCATTCATACGGGTTACCAGAGGTATTTCCGCACCGATCAACAGACCGATCAGTATGCTGAATGCGTATATGAATATTCCGGTACTCTTGGTAAATGTAGAAGACCAGTAGCATAGTGCTACTGAAACACCACAAAGGATGGATAGAGCGAATTCCAGGAAGATGAATTTGTCGAGCAGGTTGTTCAGTATGTATTTACTAATCCTGCATCCCAGTCCCATTGCAAAGAGCATCAGGGACATTAGTATAGTCCATTGGAGTATGGGATTCCCGAGAAGATAACTTGCGAGAGTGGATAGGACAAATTCTGCTACGATGCCTGCACAACCGGTTGCAAAGATACATATTTTAAGAATTCTGCTCTGCGATGCGAAAAGAGGATTTGACATGGTTCGAGTTACGGGTTTTTCGGGTTACGAGGTACGAGTTTCAGGTTACAGGTTATAAGCTGATAACTATAAGCGTTAATTTAGCTTTTTAGACAGGATAACAGGATAAGGAAATTATTAAAGGAATTTTCATTCGTTATTTGTTCATGTCTGCATGAATCCACTCGTGACTCGTAACGCGTTATAAACACCAGGTTATAAGGAATGAAGAACCTATATAAGAGAAAGCGGCTATAAATGCAGCGCCGAGATTTGGTTTCTCCTGGTTGACAATTTCATCGGTCAGTTTAGCACCCGGCAAGAGGACCTTGTCCGTGAACAGACGGATCAGAGGTAACAAAAAGATACCAAAGGCGAAGAAGCATCCAATGGTAAGCAGGCTATCTCCCCAGCTGGTAAAGTCTTCACCTATAGCATGCCTGACGATATTAGCAACTCCAACAATAGCACCGGCGTAACAGATACCTGCGGCAGCATTGTCTTTCTCGATTTCGTCGTGTATGCAATAAGGTGTGATCAGGTTATAGACATAACCGGTGATGATGAAAGATACCTGGCCGATAGCCCAGAAGGCCAGAAGTGTGATTATTCCTCCTCCTTCACCGGAAATTGAGCCGAAGATAATCATACCTGTAGCTAAATATATGGCCAACTCAACTGCACCCGTACCTGCATTCTGGTCGCCTATTATCTCTTTCTTATTATTGAATTGATACAGGATTACCTTGTCATTAACGAATGTGGATATATTAAGCAATATGATTGCGATTGGCCCGTATACCATTATATCTATCAGATCAGCTACCAGGCCTGCAGATTCACCTACTACAACTCCGCCGATGGCAAACACTAAACCAAGATAGTAACCAACCAGTGAGAGTGCAAAGGCACAATTGTCCTTCTGTACCAATTCATCTTTTACATTGATATCCTTGTGGATCAGGTCATAAGCAAGCTTTCCTAACCAGAACAGGAAGTAGCAACATACCAGATAGATAATAGCTGAGTATAGATGATCAAAATTCATTATTTTCCGAACCCTCCTCCTCTACTGCGGAATGGACTCTGACTTCTTCCAACTCTCTGTCTAAATTTTTCTCCAAAGCTCTGTTTCGCCATTCTCTGTCTCGCCATCTTCCTCTGGAAGAAACTCTTGTGTGTCTGTTTTGTTACCGTTCCGTTTGTACCATATTGGTTCTTACTACCATAATATGGTCTGTTATTTTTCCGGTAATCGTTGTAAGCGCCATAATCACTTCGATACACAGGCCTGCTGACCATCCCGAACATATGAGACATAAACATATATTGACCGTAGAATGCCCAGAAAGAGTTACCGGATCTGTCCTGCTTCCACTCACCGTATCTGTCGTCTCCTACATATTGATAGCCCGGAGGAGAAGGAGTCTTAACATAACCATCTGCGGTTTTTGACAGTAAAGCCATTCCAAGATAGTTTTCGTTCTTTTTGAAATAGGATTCTGATACCCGCACGAAACCTGTGTACTGAATATCCTCCTTTATGATTACCTTGTATTTATGGTAATACTGTTTAAATACGGCACCTCTCTGCTGCATATCTTCAAGAATAACAGTATATTCAGGAACATTTTTCAGGTTTGAGGATATCCGCTCAATTGGAGAACGTCTGGCTCCGCATGACTGCAGAGTCATAATCACGCATATTAGAACGCAAACGGTGACAATTTTTTTCGTTAAAGACATGTTTGATGATTTCCTGCGTTAACTTATTATAATCAACTACATCTATACGTAGTAAGTAAATTATTTCGAGTATATAACTGTTTTGTTTTGAATTGTCAACCTAAATGTATAATGCTACTTATTAGGTTACTCACGCTCTTTCCTTTGTTATAATGACATAATGTTTAAAGTTCTAACAATAGCGGGTTCTGATTCCTGTTGCGGTGCAGGTGTGCAGGCTGATCTTAAAGTGATTAATGCGCTCGGTGCATCTGGTACATCTGCAATTACCGCGATAACCGCGCAGAACACTCTCGGCGTGAGCTCTGTTTTCAACGTTCCGGCATCAGTTGTAGGCCAGCAGATAGACGCGGTCATTTCAGACATAGGAGCTGACTCACTGAAAACAGGGATGCTTGTAAGCAAAGAGGTTGTTGAGATTGTTTGCGATATGTTCAGGAAGTACAGCCTGAAAAACCTGGTAGTAGACCCTGTCATTACTTCTCACAAGGGAGAGAGACTTTTGTCTGATGAAGGAGTCAAAAAGCTGGTTTCTGGCTTGATCCCATTATCATGCCTGGTAACTCCAAATATTCCGGAAGCGGAAATCCTGACAGATAGTAAGAAGATAGAGAATCTCTCAGATATTAAAGATGCGGCCAGCACAATATTTGAACAGGGGGCTTCGAACGTGCTGATTAAGGGTGGACATATTGATGATTATGAAAATGGAGAGATCATAGACCTATTTTATGATGGAAAAGAGTTTCGATGCTTCAGTGAAAAACGGATAGATACGGACAATGTTCACGGAACGGGATGTATGTATTCAGCAGCTATTGCGACTGAGCTGGCAAAGGGAAATGATATGATCAGTTCAATCACAGTTGCAAAGAAGTTTATAACAAAGATAATAAAAGAGTCATCAATGCCAGGAAAAGGCAACAGGTTAGCTGATTTTACACATCAAACAGGTGAGTAGCATTTTACTTTTAACGTAGTGGTGCAAAGGGCAATTTAACATTTTCTCTTGATAAAATGTCAGTAATTGCTTAGTATCTAAAATTCAAATAGTTTTCTAATTCAAATAAAGGAACGGACTTATAACAATGTACAAAATCGCAACAATACCCGGTGACGGAACCGGGCCAGAGGTAGTTAGAGAAGGATTGAAGGTTCTTGATGTAGTTGGTAAGAAGTACGGCTTTAAGTATGAGCTGGTTGATTATGATCTTGGCGGTGACAGATATTTAAAGACAGGAGAAATTCTACCTGATTCTGTAGTTGAAGAGCTTAAACAGTGTAATTCAATTTTCCTGGGTGCGATTGGGCATCCGGATGTGCAACCTGGCATCCTCGAAAAAGGATTACTTTTGAAAGCACGGTTTGCGTTGGAGCAGTACATAAACCTGCGTCCAGTAAAGTTGTATCCGGGCGTGGATTGTCCTCTTAAAGACAAAGGACCTGATGATATAGATTTTGTTGTAGTGCGTGAAAACAACGAAGGACTGTATGCTGGTGTAGGTGGCTTCTTAAAGAAAGGAACTCCTGAAGAGGTTGCGACACAGGAGATGATCAATACGAGGCAGGGGGTAGAGCGCTGTATTCGTTATGCATTTGAATACACGAGAAAACGAGGCAAGAGAAAACAACTGCTTCTGTGCGCAAAGACAAACGTCTTGACCTTCGCTCATGATCTGTGGTGGCGTGTGTTTAATGAAGTAGGTGAAGAGTACAGTGATATAAAACGTGAGTATGCCCATGTTGATGCCACATGCATGTGGATGGTGAAGAATCCTGAATGGTTTGACGTCATTGTAACATGCAATATGTTCGGTGATATTATTACCGATCTGGGAGCGATGATTCAGGGTGGAATGGGAATCGCCGCGGGTGGTAATCTTAATCCGGAAGGTGTTTCCATGTTTGAGCCTATCGGAGGATCAGCACCGAAGTACACAAACAAGAACGTTATTAATCCGGTTGCTGCCATACTTGCATTAACTATGCTCCTTGAACAGTTAGGAGAGGACGATGCCGCTGCTGCTATTGAACGATCTGTAATTGATGTTGTAGGTAATAAACTAAAGGGTGTAAACGCGGGAAAGATGGGTTTTTCCACGACTGAGGTGGGAGATCTTATCGCAGAAAGTATTGCGTAACACCTGATGTGTTGGTTTTTTTGAAACTGATGGGAGTCTTTATGCAGAGTATAATTGCGTTGGAATCCAGTGTTTTAGTTTTGAATAAATTCTATGCGGCTGTGCATGTCGTAAATGCAAAGAGGGCATTTGCGATGCTGTGTAAGGAGAGCGCCGAAGTTGTATCTATAGATGGTGGGCAGTATAACTCTTATGATTTCACAAGTTGGGTTGATATTTCTGCATTCAAGGCAGAGTGCGAGTTACCGGATGAGGATCGGTACGAAAGCATCAAGACGTTTTCATTGGAAATCAGAGTACCAAAAATTATCAGGTTAGTTGTTTATGATAAACTGCCTAAAGCAACTATCAAGTTTAATAGAAAAAATATCTTTGCAAGAGATAAGAACAAGTGCCAGTATTGCGGCAAGAAGGTTCCTACATCAGAGTTAAGCCTGGATCATGTTATACCCAGAACACAAGGCGGCACAAGTAACTGGAAGAACATTGTCTGTGCCTGTACAAATTGTAATAAACGTAAGGGCGGTAGAAGACCGGAAGAAGCCGGAATGAGGTTGATTTGTAAGCCGGTTAAACCGAATAATTGTCCCCTCATTCAATTAAAGCTTGGTTCAAATAAATATAATTCCTGGAAACAATTTCTGAACAACGCTTATTGGGATGTTCCACTGGAATAAAATCAATTAATCTGCACAGACAAGCTTTCTGCTTATCATTCTTATGGTGAAGGAATATTACTTATCTATCCTGTCCGGGCAGCAAAGAGGTTTTATTGCTGCTATAGTCAAATCAACCCTATCCGCTTTCACATTACCATATTTAGTAGTACTTAATACAAGAAACGCGCTTTATAGAAATGATATTGTTAAAAGTACAAGATTGCCGGTAAAGGTTATCAGCGTTGGAAACATTACTACCGGAGGTACGGGCAAAACACCTCTTGTTGAATTCTCTGTAAAGTATCTCGGTGAGATAGGCAGGAAGGTTGCAGTATTGAGCAGGGGTTATGGAGGAGACAACTCTTCACAGGAAGGATCTGAGATCGCTAATGACGAATGTCTAGCCTTAATTGAAAATCTCCAAGATGTACCTGTTCTGGCTGGCAAGGACAGGGTCAAAAACGGGGAAAAAGCAATCAGTGATTTTGGAGTAGATTGCGTAGTGCTTGATGACGGTTTTCAACATTTAAGACTGAAGCGTGATCTGGATATAGTCGTAATTGATGCACTTAATCCGTTTGGTGGAGAGAATCTAATACCCAGAGGCAGTCTTAGAGAGCCGCTTCAAAACCTTGAACGGGCAGACCTGTTTATCATATCGCACTGCGACCAGGGCAATGAACAGACCATCAGGTCAATATATTCAGAGTTAAACTTGATTAATCATAACGCTCCTATCTGTGAATCTATACACAATCCTGTACATTTTGATAGTATAGCTGACTGTTCTATCCTGGAACTTGAATGGATAAAGGGGAAAAAAATTTATGCACTCTCTGCACTAGGCAACCCACAATCTTTCGCCTACACTCTAAAAGGACTTGGAGCTGACCTGGTAAAGCACAATGTGTTTCAGGATCATCACATCTACACGATGAAAGATATAGATGATGCTATTTCTGAAGCACATGCACTTGGTACAGATGCAATTGTGGTTACACAAAAAGATATTGTAAAAATAAGGAAAATGAATATAAAGGATGCTAACATACTATCTTTAAGAATTGAAATAAAGATTACAAGAGGAGTTGACCTGTATAAAGCAGCAATAGATAGAGTGTTTAAATCAAATGTCAATGATTGACTAATAGAGAGGAATAGGTTTTGAAAAAACATAAAAAAGAACTTAAACCGATAGACCTGAAAAAGGTCAAGACATACTCAATAAAAAAGAGAAAGAACCTCTTCAAGTCAGAGCAGTTCGGCAAACCTGCTGAGCTTAAGGATTTCAATAAATTTATTGATTCACTGCCAAAGCTCCTGGCAGCCAATGATCTGAGAAATGTAATTGATAATATTGTCAAAGCACACAGAAAGAACCGCCAGGTAGTCCTGGCATTAGGAGCTCACGTTATCAAATGCGGTCTGTCCCCCATTGTCATTGATTTGATGAAGCGCGGTATTATAACCGCAGTCGCAATGAACGGCTCCGGTGCGATACACGATTATGAAATATCGTTAATAGGAGAGACTTCTGAAGATGTATCTCACAGTCTCAAGGATGGAACTTTCGGCATGGCGAAGGAAACCGCAGAAGCGATTCAGGCTGCGGCATCAGTGCCTGAGCGTGGATTGGGCAGGGCGCTTGGAGATAAGATCATTAAAGATAAAAATAAGCATAGAAAACATAGTATTCTGGCAGAGGGTGCCCGGCTGAATATACCGGTGACTGTACATGTAGCGATTGGTACAGACATAATCCACATGCACCCCTGTGTGTCTGGGAGTGATATGGGAGAGTCAAGCCATGTCGATTTTAAGAAGCTCTGCTCGGTGGTTTCCGGACTTGAAGGAGGAGTGTGGCTGAACGTAGGCTCTGCTGTCATAATGCCAGAGGTGTTCTTAAAAGCGATAACGGTCGCAAGAAACCTTGGCAGAAGGGTCAAGAATTTCACGACAGTTAATATGGATATGATTCAGCACTACCGACCTCA
>CAYTLC010000111.1:0-8716 GCA_964438395.1 uncultured Candidatus Scalindua sp. | reverse complement strand
CTTTCGAACTCAAGCACTACTTCTTCCTGTTCGATTGTCTCTATTGAACCAGGCCTTTTTGTTCTCACTTCTTCTATTGCGTCTGCGGCACTGTATCCTTTACTAACAAGATAACAGGCTAGTATAGTCCCCGTCCTCCCAATACCTGCATCACAGTGAACAACAAGCTTTTTCCCTTCAGATCGCGCATTCTTTGCAAATGCCACAAAATCTTCAACCTGTTCCATTGTTGGTGGCTGAAAATCTCTAACCGGAATATGCTTTACACTGAAACCAAATTCCTCTATCAATATCTCGCTGAGGGGATACTCCGTGAGTGAAACTATCGCCTCTAGACCATTTTCTTTAAGAAATTCAAAATCATACACAGAAGATTCTGGTTTGGCCATACCAGCTATTTCATCTTCTATTAACCAGCTAAAGTTCCTAATCACTTTTATAGCAATAAATTAGGTTAAAGGTTATTCCTTCTCTTCCGCCACTGATACCTTAGGCGCTATCTCTTTTTCCTCTTCCACTTCCCCTATTAACTCAAAAATGACCCTGCTGGCATTGTCTCCCAGACGATTTCCTACCAAGCGAAGCTTTCGTTCATAACCTTCCATTTTGTACTCTAGTTCCGGTACGTCTCCAACACTGCTACCGGACAAAACGCCCAATCTACTCCCTGAAAGTGTAAGTATTCTGGTATAGCCACCGTTACGCTCCAAATATCTTTCAGCAATTCCACCGGACTCTCTCCAATCGCCCTCGCCGAATAGTTTTCTCACTACTTCCTTATTGTTTAGCTTTGACAGAACCTGCCGATAATAGTGAATATAAGCAAGCTTATCTGTCTCTTTCTTTATAATGCCTTTTTTCGCCGTTGTAATTAACTTCTCCACAAACGGACGAATATATTTAGCCTTCTCCTTAGTCGTAATAATCCTGCCATAAGTGAAAAGGCTATTGGCCATATTGGCTCGCAACGCTTTTCTATGACTGGATGTTCTGCCTAAATGCTTTTCTCTTTTCCTATGCCTCATGCGACAATTCCTTTCCTGCTCGATTTACATCTCCAGGTTCCTTAAATGACAAACCCAACTGGTTAAGCTTTTTCTTAATTTCCACTAGCGTTGTTTTTCCAAAATTTTTCAATTCCAACAACTCATCTTCTTCTTTTGTAATAAGCTCGTTAACAGTCTTTATATTAGCATACTCTAAACAATTTGAAGCCCTGACAGATAAATCCAGCTCGGCAACAGACACTACCGCTTTTTTCTTTACTTCATCTTCAGAATCATCCACTTGTTCATCCACTTGCTCTATCTGCTTTTCACCAGCATTTGGTAGTTCTCTACCCAACTCAAAGTAATGCACAAATGGATTTAAGTGCTTCCTGAAAACCTTTGATGCTTCTGTAAGCGCCATCTCAGGCGAGATAATACCATTTGTCCAGATTTCAATAATCAACTTATCGTAATTTGTTCTTCGGCCTACTCGAGTCTCCTCTACTCGTATCTTGGTTTTACGAACGGGAGAAAATATTGCGTCAATAGGGATCACCCCAACTTCAGAACCTCCAACTCCATTTTCCTCTGCTGTTTTATAGCCTCTTCCCTTTTTAACTTCCATTTCAACATTAAAATCTACATTATCTGAAATAGTAGCTATGTGAAGATCTTTATTAATAACATCCACACCATCATCAGTAATGATATCTGCTGCTGTTACTACGCCTTTTTTCTTCGTTTCTATCCTTATTTTTCTAGGCTTATCGGTATGTAATTGTACAACTAGATTCTTAATATTAAGAATAATATCAATTGTATCTTCTACCACATTAGGAATAGTACTGAACTCATGCTCAACACCATCAATTTTGGCCGATGTCACGGCGCTTCCTTCTATCGATGAAAGCAAGATTCTCCTCAAACCATTTCCAATAGTTATTCCAAAACCTCGCTCAAAAGGCTCAGCAATGAACTTTCCATAAAAGTCAGTATATGTTTCCTTTTCTGCACTGACTCTATTTGGCAGCTCAAACTCCTTCCATCTGATACGCATACACGCTCCTCCTTCCTACCATTAAATACCTCTGAATATAGCCTTCCGCAGAAGACCTTTTATTTTAATTAGATTGAACCATCATGAGTCTAAAAAAGCCTTTGTTTGGGCAATACACTCAAGGTAGGATTTCATAAATTAAATGTCTACTGTACAACTTTATTAATATAAAATAACTATTTAGTTTATTTCGAGCAAAGCTCAATGACAAGCTGTTCCTGTATATCTACTGAAACTTCGTCCCTATTAGGAAGCTGCAGAATACGGCCATCTAAATCACCATCTCCCCGTTCTAGCCAAGATGGCTGCTTGCGATCCTTATTTGATTCTACATTCATTTTTATCATATTTATACCATCTTCCTTGTCTACAGGTTTAATTACGTC
Source organism: uncultured Candidatus Scalindua sp. (assembly GCA_964438395.1). Taxonomy (GTDB): domain Bacteria; phylum Planctomycetota; class Brocadiia; order Brocadiales; family Scalinduaceae; genus Scalindua. Next base: position 6,284 of record CAYTLC010000111.1, on the reverse strand, counting down.
CCCCTGTTTAACTAAGAAAGAAGGAATGTCTACCTTTTTACCGTTTACTGTTATGTGGCCGTGATTGATGATCTGCCTGGAGTGGCTTCGGGAATGTCCATATCCAATATGGCACAAAACATTATCAAGCCTTCTTTCCAGTAATATAAGTAAATTTTCCCCTGTATTACCTTCTTTTCTTTCAGCTTTATGATAATATTTAATAAACTGCCTTTCAAAAACACCATAAAATCTCTTCAGTTTCTGTTTTTCCCTGAAATGTATTCCATATGAAGACAATTTCCTCACCCTTTTTGACGTTCTGCCGCCAGGAACACCTCTTCTTTTCGCTATACTGCATTTTGCAGTTTCGCAGCGGTATCCTTTAAGATACAGTTTCACGCCTTCTCTTCTACACAATCTACACTTAGGGTCTACATGTCTTGCCATCTTCTTCCCTTTTCATAAATCAAAATTTATACTAAATTATTATTTCCCACTCTTCTTATTTCAAAAAAAAAATATAACTAAACTCTTCTCTTTTTTCTTGGACGGCAGCCGTTATGGGGTAAAGGTGTAACATCCTCGATAGCTCTAACAACAAGACCTGCTTCCTGCAGAGCTGTAATAGCCGATTCTCTTCCTGGACCAGGCCCCTTTACTCTAACTTCAACCTCTCTGACTCCAAATCTTTTTCGAGCTCTCTCTGCAACATTTCTTGCAGCCCTTTGTGCCGCAAAGGGTGTACTCTTCCTTGATCCTTTGAAGCCAACTGTCCCTGCGCTAGCCCAGCATAATGTTTCGCCATAGATATCAGCTACCGTAATATATGTATTATTAAAAGTTGCTTTAACATGTACAACGGCTTTCGCAACACTACGCTTCTCTTTCTTTTTACCCATTTAAATTATCCTATCTTTTTCAAAAGTGAAGTCTATTTTTCCTAATAAAGCTAACAAGCACAGGCCTGATCATCATTTAATGGCTGTTCACATAAGTAGTCCTGTAAGCTGAAGTCAGTATTAAATGTATTGTTTAGTTGGTGATATCCCTCTAAACTCCTTTTACTCGTATTCTTAGTCTTCCTTGCTGATATCAAAATATTCTTTGGAGTCAATTTTGGAGGTACTATTTCTAAAAGCTCAACATAATATCCATTTCCCAAAAGAAATTGTGATCTCAACGCGTCTGTCAATATATCCGCAAGTTTACTTCTTAGTAAACCAAATTGAGTTACTGTCGTCAAAGGGTGTTGACCTTTAATCTGAGAGCGCAATTGCCCCTGACAACACGGAACCACCATAATATACCTGGCCCCTATCTGAATACCCTTTGCGATCGCTTCATCAGTGGCCGTATTACATGCATGTAGTGCAATAACCACGTCTATTTTTTTATCTGTATCGAAATCTATAGTTCTTCCATGTTTAAAGACCATATTTTCATAACGCAAGTCGTCCCTGATATTCTCACATCTACTTATTAGTTCGTCGTTAGTGTCTACACCGAAGAAAAATGGCTTTGTATTAAACTCTTTTTCAAAAATGTAACTTAAGACAAATGAAAGATATGATTTGCCACATGAACATTCAAGAAAAACAATTTCCTCTTTTTTATTATATTTATTTAGAACCTTTAATATTTGTTCGCAAAAGCCGGCAATCTCATTAATCTTCTTGTTCATATCTTTCTTTAACAACCCATTGCTGTGTCTAAATCCAAGTGGGTTTGATATGCCATCCTCTTCCTCTAGTAGATTAATTATTTCAGCTTTATTGATAATTTTCATTGCCTTTGATGAAGGTTAGATCATTACCCTTTCATTTCCTTTATACCCTTCTTCACAGATACCGTTCTCTTCTTTCCCTTACGTGTACGTGCATTAGTTTTAGTTCTCTGCCCCCTCGCCGGCAGTCCCAATCTATGACGCAATCCCCTGTAACACCCTATATTCTTTAGTCTTGTTATGTTCTGTGATTCCTGCCTTCTCAGATTACCTTCAATAACAAAGTTTTTATCCAAGTACACACCCAGAGCACTCATATCATCTTCTGAAACATCCTTTGCTCGAACATTTTCGTCCATTCCAAGAGCTTTTAATGCTTTTTGTGATAGGTGCTTGCTTATCCCATAAATGTAAGTTAATGAAATAACAATCCTTTTTTCTCCAGGAATATCAACTCCTGCAATTCTTGGCATTTAATGTAATCCTTTCAAAATATAATAAATCTTCTTTAGACCATGTAAGGAATTCAGTGTTGTAGCTTATTTTCCTTGTCTCTGCTTATGTCTTGGGTTAGTACAAATTACACGCACAACTCTTTTACGCCTTATCACCTTACAATTTTCACATATCCTTTTTACAGATGTCCTAACTTTCATGATTTTTCCTTTTTAGCCCTGACGGTAAATAATTCTTCCTTTACTAAGATCATATGGTGACATTTCTATAGTAACTTTATCACCTGGAAGAATGCGAATAAAATGCATTCTCATTTTCCCTGACACATGTGCAAGTACTTCATGACCATTTTCCAATCCAACACGAAACTTGGCATTAGGCAATGCCTCCTTTACAACTGCTTCAACTCTTATAGGTTCTTCTTTGGCCATAAATTAACTTTAGCATGCACTTTTTGTAAAAGCAAGATACTCTTCCACTAAATAGTAAGTATTTCAGCTCCGTTTTCTGCAACCACAACTGTATGCTCGAAATGCGCTGAAAGTTTTCTGTCTTTTGTTACAACAGTCCACTTATTTTTCAGAACTTCAGTATCATATTTACCGACACAGATCATCGGCTCTATTGCTAATGCCATTCCCTGTAATAAAATTTCGTCTGCCTTTAATAATTCTTTGCTGACAAAGTTAGGAATCTGTGGATCCTCGTGCATCTGCCTACCAATGCCATGGCCCGTGTAATCCCGTATTACAGAAAACCCTTTACCTTCAACATACTCTTGTATCGATCTTGAAACGTCTGATAACTTGTTATTCGCACATGCCTTTTCGATAGCCTTATTTAGTGATTCATTACATACTAGCAATAAGGACTCTGCTTCTTCCGAAATCTCTCCAATAGGAATAGTTATCGCAGCGTCGGCGACATATTTATTAAATTCTACTCCTATGTCAACACTCAATATATCGCCATTACAAAGTTTTCTCTGATCCGGAATCCCATGAACTATTTCTTCGTTAATAGACGCACAAATACTTTTTGGATAGCCCCTGTAACCTTTGAATACCGGTATGCCACCCTTCTGTAATACATATTCTTCTAATTTCGTATTTAAATCTTCTGTTGAAACACCTTCACTTGCAATTTCTTTCGCCATCGCAAGTGCATCCGCGACAATTCTCCCTGCCTTACGCATTATTTCTATTTCACGCTCAGACTTACGCACTATCACAACGCACTACTCCACATCCCCTTTTTCACCAGACATGGATTGTAATCCAGCCAGAATATTTTTCTGGATTTCTTTTTTGTCTCCATTGCAGTCTACTTCTACCAATATACCTTTTTTATTATAGTAATCAATTAGCGTCTCTGTCTGTTCTCTATATACTTTTAATCGTACTTTTATTGTTTCAGGATAGTCATCTTTACGCTGAAATAGTTTAGAACCACATTTATCACACACATTCTCCTTTAGAGGAGAGCTAAATACCTCATGATAGTGCGCCCCACATGATTTGCAAAGTCGCCTACCCGAAATACGTGTAACTATAACTTCTTCAGATGCTGTAAAACTGAAAACTCTGTCTAGCTTTTTTCCTACCTTTTCCAGAGTACTATCAAGTACTTTTGCCTGGGATAGGTTCCTTGGAAATCCATCTAAAATAAATCCTTTTTCACACTCTACTGAATTTATCTTATCCGCGACAATATTGACTATTAACTCATCCGGAACAAGTAAGCCGTTCTCAATATATTCCCTTGCTTTCAGTCCTATCTCTGTTTTAGCATCAACAGCAGCCCTCAAAAGATCACCAGATGAAATATGGCTTATATTTTCCTCTAAACCAATTCCTTCTGCCTGAGTACCTTTACCCACACCAGGAGGGCCATGGAATACAAGTCTCAACCCCTTCTGCCTCTTACTTTATTGCTGCCACCCAGAAATCCGCCATAATGTCTCATAATCAAATGGGATTCTACTTTTTGTACTAAGTCCAAGGCTACACCAACTACAATTAAAAGACCGGTGCCACCATAAAAACTGGCAACGGCTCTGTTTAACTCAAACCCTCCGGCTATAATCATTGGCAAGACTGCGATTAATGACAAAAATGCAGCACCTGCAAGTGTGATTCTACTCATGACCCCTTCAAGATAATCGGCCGTTCGATGTCCCGGTCTTATACCAGGAATAAAACTGCCATAATCTCTCATATTATTTGACATTTCTTTCGGGTTAAACTGTATAGCTGTCCAAAAATAACAAAAGAAAGCAATTAATACAACATACATAACTACATATACAAACCCTCCTGAAAAGGCTTCTGACACTCGAGATGTAATCCAGAACCAAACCGTTCCAGGTTCAAACCTGACTTGTAGACCTTTAGTTATAGCTGCTGGAAAGATCAGTAGTGACTGTGCAAAAATGATTGGCATAACTCCCGCTTGATTGACTTTTAGAGGCAGGAAATGCTTCTGTCCACCGTAAACTTTTCTACCTCTTGTATGCTTCGCCTGCTGCACTGGAATGCGCCTTTGCCCTTGAGTAATATATACTACACCTGCGATTATTCCAAAGAACATAGCTATCAACAGCAGCAATTTTGCTATTCCTATCTCGTGTTCAGCAGGTGCTACAGAGAAAGTAAAGTTTTGCAAAATCTGACTAAAGGCCCACGGCAGCCTGTCGATAATTCCTATCATAATAATTAGTGAAATACCGCTACCGATACCGTGCGCATCAATCTGCTCTCCTATCCACATTAACAACACAGTTCCTGTTGTCAAAAGGACTGCAGCCATAAGCTGAAACTGGATACCCTGAATATGTATGGGTACAACAGACACACCATTAATTTCGATCGCGTACAAAGTACGTATCATTATGAAAGCCTGAAAAAGACACAAGCCGACAGTAGTAAGTCTTGTATATTGATTTATTTTCTTCCTACCAGCATCGCCTTCCTTTTGCAATCTCTCAAGAAAAGGAACAACACCAACAAGAAGTTGAAAAATAATGGATGCACTGATATACGGCATAATCCCCAAGCCGAAGATTGCACCAGAACTCATAGCCCCACCCGCAAACAAATCAACCAAGCCTAGCAACTGACCTACACCAGATTGAGTAAACTGCTGAAAGTACGTCTTAAGTACTGCTGTATCGATACCAGGCATAGGAATAAAAACACCCAACCTGCAGACAGCAAGCAATCCCAGAGTTATCAGTAATTTATTCCTTAACTCAGGAATTTTAAACATATTTGTAAACTTCTCTATCATGACAGTACTTCTGTTTCTCCTCCCGCGTCTTTTATCTTGGCAATCGCTGTTCCACTAAATTTGTGCGCAGCAATTGTAAGCGATTTAGTCAGTGCCCCTTCTCCCAAAACCTTTAAATCATATTTTGTGTTCTTTACTAGTCCAGAATCTTTTAATTCCTGCAAACCAACACGAGTTCCAGAATCAAAGCATTCAAAATCCTCGATATTCAATATTGTGTACTTCTTTTTAAAAGGGTTGATAAAACCTCTCTTAGGAATCCTACGGAACAAAGGCATCTGCCCACCTTCAAATATCGTTCTTAATTTATTACCTGAACGTGATTTTTGACCTTTAAATCCCTTACAACTTGTTTTACCGTGACCAGACCCCGCTCCACGTCCTACACGCTTTCTCTTCCTTACTTTCTGGAATGTTTTTTTAGCATCTATCAAATTCATCCTATCTTAACACCTCTTAATAATTCGATTTCCTGCTTGGTTTTTAACGACTTAAGCCCCTCAGCTGTAGCCTTCACAACATTCAGAGGATTTCTCGTTCCATAACACTTTGTTAAAATATCGGTAATACCTACAGATTCCAGAACAGATCTTGCTGAAGTCCCCGCTTTGATCCCTGTTCCTGGCGCTGCCGGCTTCATAAATACCCTTGCAGTTTTATAACATCCCCATACTTCGTGCGGTATAGTTCCATTAACAATTGGTATTGAATAAGTATATCTATTAGCATCTTTTACTGCCTTGCCAACTGCATTTGGTACTTCCCTTGCTTTGCCAAACCCATACCCAACAGTTCCTTTTTTATCACCAACAACCACTAATGCACTAAAGCTCAT
>CAYTLC010000110.1:0-8744 GCA_964438395.1 uncultured Candidatus Scalindua sp. | reverse complement strand
TCAAAATGTGAATGGCCATCCCAGTGTTTTTGAATCATTTCATATGAAGGAAAACATCTCCTGATATATTCTACATGCCAGTATTGTCCAATTTTTTCCTGCCGAACTGGATTTGCGTCTACCTTACACTTATGAAAATGTTCAAACATTTTTTTAATGTTCTCCTCCTTGTTGAATCTCACTTTAAATCTTTCAACTATCATCTCTCCATCTGCCACCTTCTTCACACTATCAAAAAGAGGCTGTAGTAAGGCTTCACCTGTTTTCTCAAGAAACCCTTTTCAAAAAGGCAAATCGTGCTCAATTAGATAAAAAAGCTATCTTAACATTCTGTTAGTAAAAAACTCAGCTTGATATTCTACCATTAACGAAGAAGTCACCTTGATATCCCTCAGGCACGATCCCGCCGTAACATATTTTACTGTTTTCTCAGATGGGTCTGTTGGTTTAAATACCAGCCCCTCACAACCTTTTTTGTTTAGTTCTTGAATGTGCTTCTTTAAATCACTAATATCAGAAGGAGTATATCTACCAAACCGTCTAACGGTTGGAATTTTGTACTCATCAAACATCTTATATCTCATTTCTATAGGAATTAGCCGGTCGCCATTTTTAGTTCTAATGTCAAATGCAAAAAAACTGACGTCCTCAGTCACATAAGGTGGTGATTCTCCATTGTATGGGTTCTCAGGTCCTGCTATTTCACCACACACAATCAAGTCCGGATTTTCTTTAAAAAATTTATCATAGTCAAAAAAATCTACCAATCTATCGGTACTGAACGGACAAACATAACTCCCCCTGGTAAAGGCAAACACTTCATCCTGAACCTTCACAACCCTCACATTATAACCATCCACCTTTTCCTCTACGTAAAACGGATTATTAAACGCCTGTTTGATACCATTCTCCAGATGCATAATCCTTGCTATACGTGGAAAGTCATAGATTATTCCTGAATCAGTTACCACAGTTCCTTTTTTTAACTCTCCTACCTTCTTAATTATCCTATAGTAAGTAATCCCGTCAAACTCATCAGGCATGATACTGTGGCCTTCAAGAGACTCATTCCATAAGCCTTCAGTTATATTTGCTTTTGAAACGATTTCTAGAACACTCATGTTTAATAGAATCCTCGAATAAGAATGTTGGAAAATATATAAAACTGTTGTTCTTGATTATCGCATATAACTTATTATATTGAAAGGCTGTAACCTTCAATTTTTAATATTGACAGCTTTGTGAAGGAAAAGTATAATTCCCATAATCATAGTCTCACATTTCTTTCCTACTAAAAAATACATACGTAAAAGTATTTTACATATATAGCAATTCATTTATCCCAGTCATCAGCACAATCAAACGGCAAAACGGCCAATTGATTTTTTCATATTTAAGAGAAGTTGAAGTAGTTGTGAATGCTTGCCATTCTGCATGCTTGAACTGTATTGACGTGGCTTTATAATCAGTTACAGTTTGAAGCTTATTTGTAGTAGGAGAGAATTTTATGTACATTATCTTTGGTTGTGGTGTAACCGGAAATGCCGTTGTTGATGCATTGAACAATGCCGGCAGAGAGGTGTTGATTGTAGACAAGGATGAGAGTGCCTTATCTTCATGGAAGAAACTTGGCATTAATGTGATGGTTTCAGACATGAATACATTTGATTTAAACTCTCAGTATCGCGACAACTCAATTATATTTGCAATCCTCACCGGGGATTTTGACAGCAACCTATCACTGGTAAAGAAACTAAAGGAGAAACTGCCTAATAATTTTGTCCTTGCGAAAGCATATAATAACGAAGAGGCTAAAGCGCTGGAGTCAAATGGTGCCGACATGATATTGAATACAGGGGATGTCCTGACTAATACCGTATTGTCCGCGTTTGAAAATGTCAAAATGAGACATTCCGCTTTCACATTAGTTAACATGATCAAGGAATCAAACAAAGAGATGGCAATCTTCCTACAAGACAATCCAGACCCTGATGCTATAGCGTCTGGACTAACCCTGCAATATATCTGCAAGCACTGTGACGTTGAAAGTAAACTCTATTATGGCGGTGATATCAGTCACCAGAACAACAAGGCATTAATCGACTTATTAAATATTGATTTGATAAGCATAAAAACAGAAGAGGCCGCAATGGATGTTGTACGGTCTTCAGATAAGATTGCATTAATAGAAGCATCTATTCCTTCAAGAAACAACGTCTTGCCTGAGAATGTTACACCTAATTTAATATTTGATCACCACCCGGTAGATATCAATTTAGTAAATGGTGATTATGTTGATATTCAAACCAACATAGGTGCTACCGCAACAATTATGACTAAATACATTCGTCAGTTAAACCTGGAACCTGACATATCGCTTGCAACAGCACTATTATATGGAATTCGTACTGACACAAAAGAGTTTACCAGAAACACATCTCCGGATGATATGAAAGCGGCAACATATCTCTCACCGCTGGTGGATAGAAACATTATGAGTCAGTTAGAACATCCTCCCATGGGTCTGGAAACTCTGGATATTATTGGTAGAGCTATTAACAACAAAGAGATCAGGGGCGCATACCTAACGTCATTTGTTGAGTTTATCAGTGATAGAGACGCATTGCCACAGGCAGCAGAAATGATGCTTCATTTAGATGGTGTGTACACAGTCCTTGTTTTTGGAATTAACGACGACCAGATTCAGCTATCTGCAAGAAGCAGAGACTCAAAAGTAAACCTGGGGCAGATCCTGCAAAATGCTTTTGGTGAACTAAATTCAGGTGGCCATGCAACGATGGCAGCCGGAGCAATCAAACTTGAAAAACTTGGTGACACAAATGACAAGACCTCTCTCTTAAAGGCAACTTCCGATGATATCAAGAAAAGATTTTTTTCGTCAGTAGAAGCTGAGTTAGAATCGAAAATACAGCCAATAAGTGCAGAATCACAGGTTGATCTGGTTTGAACTAAGACGAATCGGAGAAGCTGTAATCAAAAACTATCTTCTTCTTGCCAATTTGCTGACTGACGGTTCGAATAGTACTGAAATCGACCGGATTCAAACTTCCGCTTCAAAACCCCCTTTAGCCGCTTCTTCAGCCAGCCTCTGAAAAAAGGAACCATTAAGACAAAACCAAAAATATCTGTTATCATTCCAGGTGTAATTAATAGTGCACCGGCAATCAGAATAAAACAACCATCTATTAGACTGTCTGTTGGGATAATTCCACTTTGCAAATCTACTCTTATTTGCCTTTGAACACTTAAACCCTGACTTCTGGCAAGTAAACCCCCTATGATGCCGGTTATGAGAACGATCATTATAGTTTGAAAAGATCCCAAATACCTTCCGACCTGTATCAAAAGATATAATTCTACTAATGGTATAACCGTAAATAATAAAATGAGCCTGAAAAGCATATTGTTTTTATTTTATATTGATATAATTACTGAATAATTTCGAAAAAAGCTTGACTTAAAGTTTTCATTTCACATAACATATCATACTATAAACCTTCAAAGTCTTTCGTTGTTTTGTAATACTTTTTTTAATGATTTTATGGCAAACTTAACAGGCAAAACCAGAAAAAAATTGATAATCAAGGAGTTAGATCCGGGAACTGACTTGTTGAAGATCTTTCATCATACCCAGGCCCACTCAAAAAACTTTTTCCTTGATAGCGCTAATAACAATGAGAAGACCGGAAGGTACTCATTCATAGGGTTCGATCCCTTTCTTACCGTTATGTCAAAGGGCAATAATATATTGACGCAAAATAGTAAGAGTATTACCAGAAAAATCGGGAATCCCTTTGATGAACTGCGACATCTTTTAAACAGCTTTCATCTGGAGAACAAATTTGAGCCTATTCCGTTTACATGTGGCGCTGTTGGATACTTTTCCTACGACCTGTGCCATTTCATCGAAAAACTTCCTGACACCACAATAGATGATGTTGAATTCCCGGAAATGTGCTTCAGCTTCTATGATACAATTATTGCTGCTGATCATCTTGAGAACAGGTGTTTTCTACTATCAGTAAATATTAATCAGAATTCTCAAAAAAGTACAGCGAAAAGAGTTGACCATGTGTTAGAGATAATTCGTAATAGATCGAATATGCCTCATGAAGGGGAATCACAACTTAACGGTAGCAGAATTAAACGTAAAATAATAAGTAACTTTTCTAAGGAAAACTATTTAAGGGCTGTAGGGCGAGCAAAACAATATATTAACGCAGGTGATATTTACCAGGTTAATCTTTCACAGCGCTTCCAAACACAGATAGAGACCTCACCTTATGAATTATATAAAAGATTAAGAAAAATAAATCCCGCATCATTTTCAAGCTACTTAAAATTTGACAATAAATACGTAATCAGTTCATCTCCGGAAAGATTCCTGTCTCTACAAAATATGCAGGATAATGACGTCAAACAGAGTGATGGTGTAATGCGCAAAATACAGACAATGCCAATTAAAGGAACCAGACCTAGAGGCAAAGACGAAGAAGTAAATAGAAAAATGCAGGAAGTACTACTCTCAAGCAAGAAAGACGATGCGGAATTAGCAATGATTGTGGATTTAGAGCGAAACGATCTTGGACGGGTATGCAATTACAATACTGTAAAAGTTACAGAGAAGAAAAAGCTGGAGGCACATCCTACGGTGTACCACCTTGTTGCCACAGTCGAAGGAGAACTACATTCACGGTATGATGCTATCGACCTTCTAAAAGCAACATTCCCGGGAGGTTCAATAACAGGCGCACCAAAAGTAAGGGCCATGCAGATTATTGACGAATTAGAACCCAACAAACGAAGTGTATACACCGGCTCAATGGGATATTTAAGCTTTAATGGGAATATGGATATGAACATTGCCATAAGAACTTTTTTGGTAAAAGACGATCATATCTTCTTTCAAGTTGGCGGCGGGATAGTTGCTGATTCAAACCCGGAAGACGAATATCAGGAAACGCTGCATAAGGCCCGTGCATTAATTGAAACGCTTGAGTAGTACGTTGCAATCCTTTCGAGAGAAAGGGCTCATAAGACAAGTACCCTGCAGATTTAATATTATGAATCAATTCATTTTTTTAAACGGCAAGATCATTCCTGATACTGATGCATACATCTCTTCAGATGACAGAGGGTTCCTCTACGGTGACTGTATTTATGAGACACTCCGTTCATATAAGGGAAAACCATTTAAGCTTTCCGATCATCTGAAACGGATGCGTCATTCTGCTAAGCAACTGAGAATCTCTTACAGATATACAGATGAAGATATTGGTGAGTGGATAAATGAACTGATCAAGATGAACTGTAACCAGGATGCCTATATCAGGATTACGCTTTCAAGGGGAGCTGGTGGTGGCAGACTTCAAATAGACGAAAATCTTGAACCAACTACACTGATTCAAGTTAAACCATTCTCGCCTTATGACAGTAAACTCTATGACGAAGGAATGTCTCTGGTTATCTCAGATTACAGAAGAAGCACAACATGCCCGATCTCCCGCTACAAATCTACAAATCTACTGCAGAGTATTTTACGTAAAGAAGAGGCAAATAAGAAGGCTGCGCATGAGACGATTATCCTTAATACCGACGGATATGTAGCCGAATGCGTTGTAAGTAACATTTTCATGGTAAGCGGCGAGAGTGTTGTTACCCCTTCACTCGATACAAATATTCTTCCTGGAATCACAAGAAAAACTGTTCTTGATATTTGCCGTGATATCAGTATCCCTATGAGTGAAGAGTGTTTTGAGATAGACAGATTAATCAAATCAGATGAAGTGTTTATTACTAATTCACTGATGGAAATAATGCCAGTTTCAAGGATTGACGATTCTAAGATAGGAAAGGAAGTTCCTGGAAAGGTTACTCAGCAGCTTATGAGTGTTTACAAGAATTTCGTTTAAAAATCACTCCCACTCAATAGTACTTGGCGGTTTAGAGCTGATGTCATATACAACTCGGTTAACACCTCTTACCTCGTTGATTATACGGCTCGAAATACGGGCCAGTACTTCGTATGGTATCTTTACCCAGTCTGCAGTCATAAAGTCGGTTGATTCAACTGCTCTGAGAGCAATGACGTTCTCGTAGCTTCTCTCATCTCCCATAACACCAACGGTACTTACCGGTAAGAAAACTGCAAATGCCTGAGCAATCCCCCTGTAAAGACCTGCCGATTTTATCTCCTGTATCATTATTTCGTCCGCATATCTGAGGATCTGCAATCTATCTTCTGTGATATCTCCTATTATCCTTATCGCAAGGCCGGGGCCGGGAAAAGGATGTCTCCATAGAATATCGTCCGGCAGCCCCAGCTCAGAACCCATTTTTCGAACCTCATCTTTGAAAAGCTCCCTGAGGGGCTCTACAAGTTCAAATCCCAATTCCTCCGGCAGTGCTCCCACATTGTGATGACTCTTAATGGTAACTGCTGGCCCTCCATGCACAGAAACACTTTCTATAACATCCGGGTACAGGGTACCCTGCGCCAGGTATTTGATATCTGCAATTTTATTTGCTTCATCCTTAAATACATCAATAAATTCATGACCGATAATTTTTCGTTTCTTCTCCGGATCAGTTACACCTGATAATTTTTCCAGGAACCTGGCCCTTGCATCAACAAAATGTAGGTCCACCTTGAAATTCTTCTTAAATGTCTCAATTACACTCTCGGATTCATTCATTCTCAGCAATCCATTGTCTACGAAAACACATGACAGGTTACTGCCTATCGCATTGTATATAAGTGCGGCAGCAACTGCAGAATCTACACCTCCGGACAAACCACATATAACCTTATCTTTCCCCACCTGCCTCTGTATTTTCTCTACCGCACTCTTTATATAGGAGCTCATCTCCCAATCACCTGAACAGCCGCAGATGTTAAAAAGAAAGTTTTTCAGTATTTGACTACCGGAAGGAGTATGCGTAACTTCCGGATGGAATTGAACACCGTAGAAATTCCTTTTCTTATGTTTTGCTGCAGCATACGGACAATTATCCGTGTATGCAAGTGACTCGAAATCATCAGGAAGGCCCATTGCCTGGTCACCATGACTCATCCAGACATCTATAGAATCATCAAGTGATGAAAAGAGAGTGGAATGGTCCTTGATGGTACACCTGGTATTCCCATACTCTCTATTTTCTGCTGATTTTATTTCAGCGCCTAATATCTGGCTACCCAATTGAAAACCATAACATATTCCCAGGATCGGCGTATCCATATGAAGTATTTCGTCATTACATCGCGGTGCATCTGAAGCATAGACACTGGCTGGGCCACCGCTCAAGATTATACCTTTAGGATTCTGCTGTTTTATTTCTTCTAGTGTTATTTTATGTGATACTATTTTGCTGTAGACATTTTGTTCCCTGATTCTCCTTGCAATCAGATGTGAGTACTGTGATCCAAAGTCAACAACGAGTATGCTTTCGTGTGTTTTGTTATGCATTTTTTCTATAATTACAAGAATATTTTTTCTAACTCAATACAGTAAAACAACATAACCACAATCTTGTAATTGTTGAGAATATACACAAATCATAGCCTCTCATTTACAAGTCTGTACACGTAATACAACATATTATAAGAATAATCAAGTCAGTTTTTTTTTATGCTCTAGAAAGTAAAATCGGGGTAATTTAAGGACATTAAAAAACCCTTGACTTTATTTTTTTATTGGTTATATTCATTCAAAATTTAGTCAGAATACACTTTTAAAGACTAAAGAAGTATGGTAGCATGACTATTGTTTGGGGTTAGTTAAACAGCAGATTGGAGGGGTAAAGTGAAAGTAGCAGAACTAGCACAATATAAAAGAGTTCTTCTAGATCTCAGGAAGAAACTGGTTGGCAATGTGACCTTTATGGAGGACGAAGCATTAGGGAAATCCAGACAGGACGCATCGGGAGATCTATCAAATGTCCCTATCCACATGGCTGATGTAGGCACCGACAATTACGATCGAGACCTGACCATTGGGTTGATTCAAAATGGTGAAGAAGAGTTGAAAGCTATAGATAATGCTCTGGAAAGAATAGGAAATAAAACATATGGTTCTTGTGAAGAGTGTGGAAAGAAAATAGCTAAAGCACGTCTTACTGCATTGCCTTATGTACATAACTGTATAGAGTGTCAGAGACTGGAAGAGGAAGAGGGAGAAGAGTAAACTGGCAGACAACAAGATTTCGAGAAATATCACACTATTTCTAATTGTGACTTTTTGTGGTGTTCTTCTTGATCTTTTAACGAAATGGATAGTATTCGCAAGATTCAATGATGCCGGAAGGCACATAATTATAAAAGGGTTTTTAAGTTTTGTTTGTAGTAGAAATGAGGGTGTTGTTTGGGGCCTTGCTCAAGGCAGAAACAACACCCTCATTTTTTTTTGTATAGCAGCTATAGGCGCCATCGTGTGGTTCTATAAAAGTTTTGATAAATCAGGATTATTTCCTGATATTGCATTTGGTATGATACTTTCAGGTGCTATAGGAAATTTATGGGATCGAATCTTTCATCACCATGTTCGGGACTTTATAGATGTCCATTTAGGCATGGGGTATCACTGGCCAACATTTAATATAGCGGATTCTCTCATATGCGTGGGAGTTGGTCTGATTCTTTATGAAACGCTGTTTACAAAGAAGAATTTGCTGAAGTAAGATCCTGATATTTTTTCAATAAACTGAGATTAATCCTACCTGGTTTT
>CAYTLC010000109.1:0-8776 GCA_964438395.1 uncultured Candidatus Scalindua sp. | reverse complement strand
ATTAAAGCGGTACGCGAGCTGGGTTTAGACCGTCGTGAGACAGGTCGGTCCCTATCTTCCGTGGGCGTACGATATTTGAGAAAATCTGCCTCTAGTACGAGAGGATCGAGGTGGACGAACCTATGGTGAATCAGTTGTTGTGCTAACAGCATGGCTGAGTAGCTAAGTTCGGAAAGGATAAACGCTGAAAGCATATAAGCGTGAAGCCTATTTTAAGATGAGATATCGTTCTCTAAGCAATTAGAGGGAAGACATCTTAAAGATTATGAGATTGATAGGCCAGATGTGTAAGTCCGGTAACGGATTTAGCTAACTGGTACTAATTTGTCGAAAAGCTTGATCACCCTTTTTTAATTATTTTTCATTGCTAAATTGCGAGAATTTCCCCAGTGACAACAGTAGAAATAAAAAACCCGTTCCCATTCCGAACACGGTAGTTAAGGTTTTTACGCCGATGGTACTATCCAACGATGGGAGAGTAGGTATTGCTGGGGGCTTAAATAACCCATCCCACTAGATTTTGGGATGGGTTTTTTTTTACTTGAACAGCCGGGATATACGAATACTAGTTGTATATTCCTTTAATTTATATAGAATCGTTGTTTTTATTAACTTCTATTAGAATTATTAAGTTTGTTTATGAATGAAGTTGAGAAGATTTTTAGAGATTACGTACAATCAAAAGGGTTAAAGTTTACGCCTGAGAGACAAATCATATTAAATCACGTTTTTGAGTGCCACGGGCACTTTGAGGCTGAAGAGTTGTTGATTGATATGAGAAAAAATAATAAAAGAGTCTCAAAGGCAACTATTTATAGGACTCTTGCACTATTAGTTAATAGTGGATTGCTTAGAGAAGTAATTTTCGGTGAAAAGCATGCGCATTATGAGCATGTTTATGGCCATGAGCATCATGAACATCTGGTTTGTCTTGGATGTGGTAAGATAATAGAGTTTAATGATGAAAGAATTGAAGAATTTCAGGAACAGGTATGTATCGAGAATAAATTTAAAGCAGAGTCTCATAAATTTCAGATTATGGGATATTGTGAAGATTGTAAAGAAGTATAATTAACTTTATTTGAGAGGAATTTGTTATGGCGCGTGTTTGCGAAATATGTGGTAAAAAAACGGCTGTAGGGCATAAGCTGGAGCGTAGAGGTTTGCCAAAGAAAAAGGGCGGAGTAGGCCTCAAAATTACCGGTAAAACAAAGAGAAAATTTAAGCCGAATATCCAAACTATGAGAGCAAATATTAATGGAAGTATTAAGAGAATCAAGATCTGCACTAGATGTATGAATGCCGGTAAAGTTGTTAAAGTTGTATAGCAATTTGTAATAGATAATTTCAATTTTCTTTGTCAGATTACAATGGATATTGATATAAAACAGATTGAACAAATAGCGAATCTTTCCAGGATTAAGCTTACAGATGATGAAAAAGATATTTTTCGAGAACAGTTAACCGATATATTAGGTTATATCGAAAAATTGAATGAACTAGATACAGATGATGTCCAGCCAATGGCATACGCTACATCCATAAAAAACGTTTTTCGAGAAGATCAGCAAAAATCTTCTTTTCCACGCCAAGAAATATTAGAACTTTCACCTTCAAGTGCCAACGGTTTTTTTAAAGTACCGAAGGTTTTAGAATAAAGTCTCTGATCTATTATTCGTAGAATTCCTGTAAAAAACCTATTCGTAAATACTTCGTTTATGATCATTCTTAATGTTTTGAATGAAACTATAATTTTTCTTACAAATGGGCTGTAAGAATTGAGAGGAACAGTATTTGTCAGAATCGTTGTAATTTGGAGTATTTGTTTTGATATTACATGAACTAAGTGCAAGTAGCATTAAAGAGAAGATAGTTAATCGAGAGATTAGTGCGCAGGAGGTGGCAGAAGACCTCTTTGAATGGATTGCTCTTAAAGAACCTTCGGTTAAGGCCTATCTCAGTTTAGATAAAGAGGGTGCTTTATTAAAGGCAAAAGAGGTTGACGAAAAACTTAGCAATGGTGGCAGCGTCGGATTGCTTGCGGGTATTCCGGTTGCCATAAAAGATAATATATGTACATCAGGGATGAAAACTACTTGCGCATCAAAGATATTAGAGGATTTTAATCCACCATATGATGCTTTTGTAGTAAAGAGAATTAAGGAGGAAGATGCAGTAATAATTGGTAAGACTAATCTCGATGAATTTGCAATGGGTTCTTCAAATGAAAACTCTGCATTTCATGTTACACGAAACCCTTGGAATACTGATTGCATTCCTGGTGGATCAGGTGGTGGTTCTGCCGCAGCAGTGACGGCAAACATGGCATTTATGGCTTTGGGATCGGATACAGGAGGTTCAGTCAGGCAGCCATCCTCATTCTGTGGGAATGTTGGTTGTAAGCCAACATATGGAAGGATCTCTCGCTACGGGTTGGTTGCATTTGCATCTTCGTTAGATCAGATTGGTTCTGTAACCAAAGATGTATCTGATGCTGCATTGCTTTTACAGGTTGTCTCGGGTCATGATGCTTATGACTCGACATCTGCTAATCTGGAAGTTCCAGACTATATGGCTGGTATCAATAGCGTAAATGATAATTTGAGAATAGGAGTGCCAAAGGAATTTTTTGAAGAAGGGCTTAATCCAGAGATTAAAAGTGCGGTAACAAATGCATTAGAAATTTATAAAAAGAATGGTGCTGAAATAGTTGATTTGTCTCTTCCTCATTGTGGATATGCAGTTGCTACCTACTATATTATAGCTACTGCTGAGGCCAGCTCAAACCTGGCAAGGTATGACGGCGTTCGGTATGGGCATAGAAGTCAGTTAAGTGAAGACAATATAATTGATATGTACAGCAGGGTACGAGCGGAAGGGTTTGGCAGTGAGGTTAAAAGGAGGATTCTGTTAGGTAACTATGTGTTAAGTGCCGGTTTTTATGAGGCGTACTATATGAAGGCTTCAAAGGTAAGAAATTTAATAAAAAATGATTTTGAAGATGCCTTTAAAAAAGTAGATTGTATTATATCTCCTACTTGTCCTTCACCGGCTTTTAAGATAGGGGAAAAGAGTACTGATCCACTGGAGATGTATTTATCGGATATTTATACAATTCCTGCTAACCTTGTGGGAATACCAGGTATTTCAATTCCTTGTGGATTTACAACAACAGGTTTGCCTGTTGGAATGCAGATTATGGGGAGGCATTTTGAAGAGGAAAAGATATTGAAGATTGCAAAATTATTCGAAAATGAAACAGATTTTCATTTAAAGAGACCGGAATTAAAATAACAGGGTCAGTTTATGAAATATGAAATGGTAATAGGATTGGAAACTCATGCAGAATTAGACACCGAGTCTAAGCTTTTCTGCGGGTGTTCTACAAAGTTTGGCTCTGAACCAAATACCCAGACATGTCCTGTTTGTTTGGGCTTACCGGGCGTTTTGCCAGTGATGAATAAAAAGGCGTTTGGATATTCGTTAAAATCTGCTGTTGCGTTACATTGTGAGATAAATCAATTTACCAATTTTGATAGAAAGAGTTATTACTATCCTGATTTGCCAAAAAACTATCAAACATCACAAAACTATTTTAATATTGGCAACAACGGTTACGTAGATATGGTCGTAGATGGAAAGGAAAAAAGAATCAACATACACAATGTGCATTTAGAAGAGGAGGCTGGAAAGCTCGTTCATCCTGAAGCATCTGATGCAAATTATAGTTTGGTAGACTTTAACAGGGCAGGTGTGCCATTATTAGAGATTGTAACTCAGCCGGACATGAGAAGCATTGAAGAGGTAGAAAGCTATATGCAGACTCTTAGGAATATTTTGCTTTATATAGGTGTGTCGGATTGTAAGATGCAGGAAGGTTCGTTAAGATTCGAAGCAAGCATATCATTACGGGAACATGGCTCAACAGTTCTTGGTAATAGAGTAGAAATTAAAAACCTCAATTCTATGAAGGCTGTTTTGAAAGTGCTTGCATACGAGATTTCAAGGCAAAGTAGTATGCTTGATGATGGCAAGGAAATTTTACTGGAAACTAGATTATGGGATGATGTTGATGCTGTAAGCCGACGGATGCGCACAAAAGAAGATGCCCATGATTACAGATATTTTCCTGAACCTGACTTGGTTCCTTTTTGGATAAATCAGGAATGGATTGATGAGACTGAAACAACAATACCGGAGCTTCCTGTAAGTCGGCGTCAAAGATTTGTAGATGAACTATCTGTTTCTGACTATGATGCCGGTATTTTGACTGAAGACAAATTTCTTGCTGATTATTTTGAGGAATGTGTAGCGTTATCACAAGATTCCTCAAAAGAGTTGAGTAACTGGATTATTAATGATGTTCTTCGCGAATTAAATGAGCAAAAATTAAACGTTCGGGATTTTGTTATTTCTCCAAAAATGCTGACTGAGTTAGTTGAAATTAAGCCAACAATTGGAAGCTCAATCGCAAAAGAAGTCTTTGCCGAGATGGTAACCACAGGGAAGAGTGCCCCTGTTATAGTTAAGGAAAAGGATCTAACCCAGATGGACGACACCAGCGAACTTAATGAGATCGTTATCAAGGTTGTAGAAGAGAATCCTAAAGCAGTAGAAGACTATGGGCTGGGTAAGAAAAATGCTTTAGCTTTTTTAATCGGTCAAACAATGAAAATTACCAAAGGCAAAGCAAATCCCAAAATCTTAACGGAATTATTTAAACAAAGATTGTCTTCCATCTCAAAGTAAACCTGCTATTCTATACGTCCTTAGCTTGAATGGTTTTTCTGTTATTTCCTTGTGCTCTATCTATTGCTTTGTCAATTAAATCGTAAACTGTATTGCTCAATTCGCCAATGAATTCTCCGGAAGTATTACAATCATTGCTTTTGACATATTCTCTGATCTTGCTAGCAACGACAAGTACGTCTCTGTCCTTTTTCTTTGCTTTCTTTGCCATTTTTCTCTCCTTAGAATTATTTAGGTCTAAAATACTTCGGGATAGTACCAAAAAAGCCAGAGAAGTCAAGCGCTTTTATTACAAAGAATTTGAGAAATTAATTTAATAATTGCTATGAATATTCGAGAAGAAATATTATCTAACGTTAGTAAAATTGTGATAAAGATTGGGACCCGTGTGCTTACAAATCAGGATGGGTTGCTGGATAAGAACCGAATTATGGAACTATCGAAGCAGGTTGTCAAGCTTCGTTTGAAGGGTTTTAGTGTGGTTATTGTGAGTTCAGGTTCAATCGGGGCTGGTATTAGCGCGTTGGGTCTACAGAAAAGACCAAGCATTCTCCCTGAGCTTCAAGCTGCTGCTGCAATTGGTCAGGGAAAACTAATTGAAGTTTATAATGAATGTTTTAAAAAGCATGGATATCATGCGGCACAATTACTGCTAACAAGGCAGGACTTTGAAGATCGTCAGAGGTACCTAAATGCATGTAATACTTTACACTCGTTATTAAATTTCAAGACTATTCCGATTATCAATGAGAATGATACGATTTCGGTTGAAGAGATAACGTTTGGAGATAATGATATTCTGTCCGCGCTGGTTACGAATTTATTACGAGCTGATTTGCTTATACTTTTGTCTTCTGTGGATGGGCTATACACCACTCCACCGTCTTCCGGTAAAAGTTGCCGAGTTTTGTCTGTTGTGGATTCTATATCGGACGATATTAAGAAACTTGCATTCAAGCAAAAGACCAAGGAAGGTGTTGGTGGTATGGAGAGCAAACTTGAGGCTGCAAATATTGCAACGGGTTCAGGAGAAGCAGTGATAATAGCTAATGGGATGCAGTCAGGCGTTTTGTCAAAAATAATGAACTATGATGATGTGGGAACATTATTTGTTCCATATAACAAAAAGATTACAAGCCGAAAGCGATGGATCGGTTTTACTGTAAAACCAAAAGGAAAGATTTATATAGATGAAGGTGCATTAAGTGCCTTGCAAAAGAAAGGTAAAAGCCTGCTTCCATCCGGGGTGGTAAAAGTTGAAGGAAAGTTTATTAAGGGGGATGTTGTTTCAGTCGTGGACGTGGGTGAAAAAAAAGAAGTTGCCAGAGGTTTAATGAATTATTCAGCTGATGAGGTTCGGAAGGTTAAAGGGCTCCGTACTTCTTTAATAAAGAAAACGCTTGGTTATAAACCATATGATGAGATAATACATCGCGACAACATCATCTTGCTATAAGGATATTGCTTCCTTATTCTTGATAAAAATAGCATGTGGATCAATCATTCTGGGTCTGTTTCTTGCGATTGGATTGTCCACAAATAGCATAGTCGCATTGTTTGAGAATGTTATAACGTTCTGATACTAAATGGGGTGCATGTTTAGTAATCTAAAAAATTCTTTATCAGCTTCGGCCCTTGCGCCGTCAGGAAGGACTCCGGATGGAATTGCACTCCTTCTAAGGGGATTTCTTTGTGCCTTATACCCATTATCTCATCTTCATCGGCAAACGCTGTAATTTCAAAAGAATCTGGTAGTGTCTCTTTGTTTACTATTAGAGAATGATAACGGGTGGCTTCAAAGGGGTCTGTCAATCCACTAAAGATTGTTTTGTTGTCATGGTGTATCATGGATGTTTTGCCGTGCATGATTCTTCTTGCTCGCATGATTTTTGCCCCGAATGTATATGCTATACATTGATGTCCTAGGCAGACACCTAGTATTGGGACTTTCCCTGCAAAGTCCTTAATTACAGCGTTAGATATGCCGCCTTCTTTCGGTGTGCATGGCCCGGGCGAAATGATTATATGGCTTGGGCTCTTTTTTTCAATCTCCGCAATTGTAATCTTGTCATTTCTGGCCACTTCTATGTCTGTACCAAAAGCGCCTATCTGCTGTACGAGATTGTATGTAAAAGAATCATAATTGTCTATTAATAATACCAATTTGAGATTTTATTGATTTTGCGATTGATAGGACCGGAAATTATATAAACTGCTGTAATTTTTCTGGGGGTTCTCATGCTGTTAAATGATGAATGTGAGTCTAGCAGATTTTTTTCTTTTGTCAAATACTTATCTTAATAAATAGCCTTGTAGAAACTACTTAGAGAAATTTAAAAACAAAAATGGGCTTGACAAAAAAGCTTTTCTTGTTATCATCAAACTCATTAGAAATATAGATGGAAACAGTTTGTTTTTAATACCTTAGAAAAGATTAAAAAGAATTGTATCGTCTTGGAAATATTCTTAACATATATTATTGCACTAACTTATGTCAGCTGGATTAGCGGAAGCTCAATGAGAGAACTTAAATGAAGTGAGCAAGAGGGGATTTCGAATAATTGGAGTTGTTTCAAGACGTTATAGAAAAAGTGGGAGTTTGCCCGCTTTTTTTTTTTAAAAGTATTAGAAAGAATTAAATGGATAAAGAGAGCTTATTAAGGTTAGTAGAGTTATTACACAAAGACAAAGACATTGACAAAGACATTGTCTTTCAGGGTATTGAAGCCGCCTTGGAATCTGCAACCAGAAAACATCTGAAATCAAGCGAGCCGATTGCAATTAATATCGACAGGGAGACAGGAGAGATTGTGGCATTGCAGGAAGGGCAGGAAATAGATCTTTCTAATTTGGGAAGAATAACTGCTCAAACTGCCAAACAGGTGATAATTCAGAAGATTAAAGAAGCAGAAAGGGATGTTATTTACAATGAGTATGTTGAAAGAAAAGGTACGATAGTAAGTGGTATGGTGCAACGGTTTGAAGGGCCTACTATAATCATAAACCTTGGTAAAACTGAGGGGTATCTTCCAAAGTCAGAACAGATTAGTAACGAATTCCATCGTCCGGGGGAGAGAGTAAGATGTATAGTTGGAGAGGTAAAAAAGGCTGGTCATAGAGTGAAAATTTTGCTTTCGAGGACTCATTCTAATTTTGTGAGACAACTTTTTGAGCTGGAAGTACCGGAAATACCGGAGAAGATTGTTGAAATAAAAGGTTTGGTGAGAGAGGCGGGTTACAGAACTAAGATTGCCGTATTCTCAGAAGATCCTAACGTTGATTGCGTGGGTGCATGTGTTGGCGTGAGAGGGACAAGAATAAAAAATATTGTGGATGAGTTGAATGGAGAGAAAATAGATATTATTCGCTGGGATGATGTACAGGAAGTTTTCATTCCTAATACTTTGAAACCTGCTGAAGTTACGGGGATTTTGCTGTCTCCGGAAAATCAAGTTGCAACTGTTGTAGTTCCGAATGATCAGCTTTCATTGGCTATCGGCAAGAGGGGGCAGAATGTAAGGCTTGCATCAAAATTAGCAGGGTGGGATATTGATATAATTACGGAAGTAGAGCTGGAGCGTGAACGTGAGCGTGAGGAGTCAGGCGACTCAACTGAGGAAGGCGTAGATGAAACAATTTCGAGTGAGGATGAATCTGGTAGCGAAGTCGAAGATGCAAGGTTAACTGAAGATGCTGATAGCGAAGAAGTTGAAAAATAAATACCAATTAGTGGTGCTATACTGGGAGAGTTATTTTATTTATGGTTAGAATTAATAAACTGGCAAAAGATTTAGGCTTTAAAAATAGCTTTTTAATAGAAAAGTGTCAAGAGTATGGTTTTGTAGATATTAAGCATCATGCAAATGCTTTGACAGACGAGCAAGTAAGTCTATTGCGCAGTAAATTAGTTGATGGAGCTGAGCAAAATGTATCTGTTAAAGAAAAACCAGACACTCCTAAAGCCAAGAAGGTAAGTACTGAGAAAAAAGATGTTGATGCTGATAAGACCGCTTCTAAGGATGTTCCT
>CAYTLC010000108.1:0-8823 GCA_964438395.1 uncultured Candidatus Scalindua sp. | reverse complement strand
AAAGTCAGGGTTCCGGTTCCGGAAAAGTATATTCAAGACCTGAATGTTGGTGATGAGAGTGAAGTAAGCTTTCCGGCACTTGGAAGTATAACAAGAACCGGCCACATTGTTCACATAGTACCTCAGGCAGACAAACGTGCCAGAACATTTCCGGTTTATATCAAAATAGATAATAAAGATGAGGTGATTAAAAGCGGTATGTTTGCAGAGGCAACATTTGAAATGGGAGCTTTGTTATCTGCAACAATGATCTTGAAGGAAGGTATAGTGAGGCGTGGAGGAGTGGAATTCATTTATCTGGCAGTGGATGGAAAGGTATCAGAAGTACCCGTTCAGACCGGTATTGCTCACAAAAATCTAATCCAGATTATTGGTGATGTAAAGCCGGGTATCGATGTGATTGTAAGAGGTAATGAGCGTGTGCGCAATGCACAAGACATACAGGTAACCGGAAGGATGGATCCCGATGAGATTGACAATTGAAGATTTGAAAAAGATTTTAGCTGTATGTTTCTATAAAATCAGCGTCCTATTAGATCTATGAAGATTATAGAATATTCAACAAAAAATCCGGTTAAGGTGGCAGTGGGGTCAATATTTGTGCTGCTCTTTGGCTTTCTTGCCCTGTTTCGTATCCCTGTCCAACTCGTCCCTGATGTAGAAAAACCACAGATTACAGTAGAAACCCGTTGGATCGGAGCAAGCCCGGAAGAGGTTGAGCAGGAGATAATCCATGAACAGGAAGAGATGCTGAAAAGTGTCGAGAACCTGAGAAAATTGACTTCAAAAAGCTTCAATGGGCGTGGTCAAATATTACTGGAATTTGTGGTCGGGGTGGATAAAGCCGCTGCCCTTCTGGATGTTGCTAATAAGCTGAATCAAGTGCGTGAGTATCCTGAGAATGTGGATGAGCCGGTCATAAAGACAGTAAACACTGGTGACCGGCCTATTGCCTGGTTTACGTTACGCACACTTCCTGGAAACGATCTTGATGTTAATGAGTTGCGAGATTTTGCGGAAGATCATATTGAATCAAGATTTGAGAGGGTGCCCGGGGTTGCAAACAGTAACATCTATGGTGGTGCTGAGAGAGAGATGCAGGTTGTCATAGACCCGCATGCGTTGGCCAGTACCCAACTGACGATTTTAGATGTACGCAGGGCCCTGACCTCTACGAATTCAAATATAAGTGGAGGTGATATAGATGAGGGTAAGAATAGATTTGTCGTTAGGACTCTGGGACAATTTAAGTCTGTTGAAGAAATAGAAAATCTGGTCATTACTAAGCGGGATGATATTCCTGTTTATATCAGAGACATAGCGGAAGTACAGCTTGGATACAAGAAACTGGAAGCATTCGTCAGGCAGAAGAATGAACAGTCCATTGCCATAAATGCACAGAGGGAGGTGGGTGCTAACGTCTTAACTGTCATGAAGGGGATACGGGAGGCGAGCAGTGAGTTAAATGAAAACCTGTTGAGAGACAGGGGACTGGTGCTGGAACAGGTTTATGACGAGACTGAATATATAAAATCATCAATAGGCCTGGTGAGACAGAATGTTGTTGTTGGTGGCCTCCTGGCGATTATGGTACTCATCTTATTTCTCAGAAGCTGGCGTAGTACACTCGTAATTGGCCTGGCTATACCGATCAGTGCAATAGGTACCTTCCTCATGGTAACACTCCTGGGACGTACGCTTAATGTGGTCAGTCTGGCAGGGATAGCTTTTGCTGTCGGGATGGTGGTTGACAGTGCTATTGTAGTACTGGAAAACATATTTCGTCACTGGCAATCTGGTGAAGATCCATTTGGGGCTGCCTACAAAGGGACCACAGAGGTATGGGGAGCTGTATTGGCTTCCACGTTGACTACCATCGGAGTATTTATACCCGTAATTCTCGTTGAGCAGGAGGTTGGGCAACTGTTCAGGGACATAGCACTGGCCATAAGCTTTGCTGTCGGTTTATCACTCATTGTTGCTATTACAGTAATACCGACAACTGCTGCAAGGATTCTCTCCAGAGGAAAGAGAAGTGGAACTGACTATAACGTCAGGGATACAAAATCAGTGGGAAGAGATAACCGGCTGGTTTTATTCGGACAAAATTTAACTGATAAGATTGTAGGCATTGTAGATTATTTAACGAACACATTAAAAAGGCGTTTAGTAACGATTTTTGCATTGGTTTTTATTTCAATATTCCTTACCTGGTGGATGATTCCGGAAATGGAGTATTTGCCAGAAGGGAATCGCAACCTGATTCTGGCCATTATGTTGCCTCCACCGGGTTATAGTATAGAAGAACAGAGAACTATCGGGCTGGCTCTGGAAAAGGAACTAAGTCCTTATTGGATAGCCAAAGCGGGAACAAAGGAGGCTGAAATGCTGGACGGACCTCCTATCAAGCATGGGTTTTATGTTTCCCGAGGGAGATCTGTATTCATGGGTATGATATCGGCAGAACCTGAAAGGGTTGCAGAACTTATCCCTGTTCTCAGACGGATGTGTGGGAAGATCCCGGGCATGATAACGATAGTACAGCAGTCAAGTTTGTTTGAACGTGGGTTGAGTGGAGGTCGTGCAATAGACATTGAACTTTCCGGGCCTGACTTGAATCGTCTGGTATATTATGGAGCACAGGTATTTGGTCAGGTAATACAGGTGTTCCCTCCAGGTACACAGGCACGTCCCGTCCCCAGCCTTGAGCTTGGGAGTCCGGAATTACAGGTTCGGCCTCGATTGGAACATGCAACCGAGCTGGGACTGACATCTGCTGATATAGGATATATTATTGATACTCTTGTGGACGGGGCTTTTGCCGGTGATTACTGGCATGAGGGAGATAAAATAGATCTTGTAATCTTTGGGCAGAGTAAATATATCGAACGAACTCAGGATCTGGAGCAGATATTCATTTTTACTCCATCAGGTGATTATGTGCCGTTGAGTACAGTGGCGGATATACAACTGGGAGTAGGTCCGGAAGAGATAGATCATATCGAGAGGGAGCGTTCTATTGTAATACAGGTTATACCTCCGCGAACAATGCCGCTGGAAAGAGCACTTGGTGTAATAGATACAAAAATACTTGCACCAATGGTTGAGAAAGGTTTACTGGGAGATCTTTATAAAGCTAATTTGGCAGGTACTGCCGATAAGCTTCAGGAGGCACGCAGGGCGTTACAGTGGAATCTTATTCTGGCTATTGCGATTGCTTATCTGTTAATGGCCGCACTCTTTGAGTCATTCCTCTACCCGTTAGTTATAATGTGTAGTGTCCCTCTGGCTGCCGTTGGCGGTTTTGTAGGCCTTGCGACCTTGAACATATTTGCGTTACAGGTAATGGATGTGCTTACCATGCTCGGATTCGTTATCTTAATAGGGACGGTGATAAACAATGCGATCCTGATAGTGCACCAGGCTCTTAATAATATGCGGGAAGAGAAGATGGAATCACGTCAGGCACTTATAGAGAGTGTGAGGACACGTATCCGTCCAATATTTATGAGCGTGACAACAACTGTTTTTGGTATGATGCCGCTTGTTATATTCCCGGGTGCAGGAAGTGAACTTTATCGTGGTCTTGGCAGTGTTGTATTAGGTGGTCTTATCGTTTCTACAATCTTTACGCTGCTCCTGATCCCGGCAGTTTTCAGTCTGGTTATGGATATTAAGAAGCGTTTAGGGTGGAGCATGGAAGTATAGGAATTCACAGGTGAATTCGCTTGTATGTGTAGCTTGATTATCTGAGAGATTTTTGTCTGCCAAAGGACACGCCTGGTGACCTTTCTCCTGAATTATATTAGGGGGTTGATTATTCAGAACCGGATTTGTTCTTCAAATCAGATATGAATTCCGGGTCGATGGGATATCCCAGCTCCTCGGCTTTTGCTGCATGTTCTAATGCCATGTCAAACTTCTCGATTTCATAATAAGACTCGGCCAGTCGATATTGTGTTTCCGGATCCATAGGGTTTATGGACATGGCTTTTTTATACTCTGTAATTGCTTCTTTGTATTGCAAATTCATGGCGTATGCCTCTCCAAGATAGAAGCATAAAAATGAATCATTTGGATTTGAGTTTATGGCTTGCCTACATAAGGAGATTGCCTCATCGATTAAATCCATATCTAAATACAGTGCACTAAGGTTTAAATACGCATCCACAAATTTGGGATTGTTTTCTACTGCTTTTTTATACATTATTATGGCATCGCTAAACATTTCCTTGTCCGCATAGGCATTACCAAGATTATAATGAGCTTCCGGTTCCTTAGAATCAATTTCAAGTATTCTTCTAAAAGCGTCAATTGCTTTATCAATCTCGCCAGCATCATAAAATGCTGTACCTTTCCTCAATAGTTCTTCTATTGAAGCGTCCTTTGCTGTCTTGTCTGCACTTGTCAGGTTCGCCATTTTATCTGAAGTTTTTTCGCTTTTCGATGTTTCTTCAGGTTTACCTGCAGCTCTTTTTTGTTGATGAACCTGTCCAAGCTTATTAAGAATGTCGTCACGGGGTTTAATGTCGAGGGCTTTCTTGTATTCGGCAATAGCTTCGTCAAGTTTGCCTTCTTTAAAATAATTATCACCAAGTGTAATCAGTTTTTCAATATCCTCTGAGGTTGGCTTATCCGGTATTTCGATGTATTCACCCTCTTGCTTCAATAGTTTTTCATAGAGTGCAAATTCTTTCTCTGCCAGTTTTCTGTTTCCCTCTTCCCTATAAGCAAACCCCAGATCATAATGCGCATTGGCAATGTCAGGGTTGATTTCCAGTGCTTTATTGCAGGCAGTAATTGCGGCTTTGTGTGTTCCCTTCCAGTTATACGCATTTGCCAGTGACGCATATATTTCAGCTTTCAGTTGGTCTTGATCTTCATTCAGTAGCGGTAGGGCCTTCTTAAATTCAACTATCGCATCCGGAATGAGTTTTCTGGCAAGAAATTTATCACCTCTTTCAAAGTGGCCTTCAGCGGTCTGTGAATGCTTTTCTTCTGTTTGTGGTTGCTCTGCATCCGTTTGTGCGAAACAAGAATAGGAAAATAAAAAACTAACAACTACAAGTAATATGGCTTTTTTCAGTATATTCATGACTTTTTAATTCTTTCATTTAAAGCTTTAAGAAGGCTATCTATTTCAACCGGGTGTATTTTTGTTGCTTGCTTAATTGTAAACATTTTTGCCACAGTTTTCCTTGCAGCAGGGCTGGCAAGTTGTTTAAATCCAAATTCCAGGAACACCTCCAGTATCTCAGGATACTGTTCAATTGCAAGAGCAATATTGGTGTCTGCTGTTATTTCCGTTAATTTTTCTTCCGGTTCTTCAATATCCTCGTCTTCCGCGTTCATTGTCTTCCATACGTTGTACCCGAAGACGCCTATTGCCGTCAGCTCAATCCAGCCTGAAAATCCTATGAGAGAGTAGTAAAAATCTTCAGAACGTGAGAGCCCTATCATTATCTGAGTATAAACCCGAAGGAAACACCCGATATTTATGAGATAAAAGGATAGATTAGCAAGTCTTATGCTATGCATATCTACGCCCTTAAAAGTGGGAACCATCTTTGATGCGTATCCTATTATCATAAAAGTTACAAAACCAACTGCCAGGGCGTGATTTGCTGCGCCATGGAATAAATACTGTGCTTCTGAAAATGTCGCAAAGAGGGGTTTTGCCCCAAGAATAAGCACACCAATAATTAACCAGGCATAAGCAGTCCTGATAGTTTTTGAATAGCTTCTATCCATTACAACATCATCAAGTTCCTGTGTGGACTTTTCAAAGATTCTGATACCATAGACAAACAGTAAAATGCTGAATGCGACTAAATAAACTGTAAGATTAGAAATTGGTATCAAGAATGGAAACTTGTAACTTAAAGAGTGAGAAATGAAATAGAAAGGTATGGTTAGATTTAAGAGCCAGAATGTTGTATTTATAGCACCAATCCTGGCCGTGCCTACATCAAGGAAGGCGTACACTGTCCTGATGTTTACGGCAAAAATAAACATGAAAACAAATCCCAGTAGAAATACGTGTACAAAAGGGCTGTAAACTGTTTTCGGAATATCGTTTGTACCTGCTATAAGCATATATCCGTCCATAAACAAGTTTGCTACACCGCACAACAGAAACCATAATACCCCTGCCACGATAAATTTATCGTATGCTTCTCTCTTCTCTTTGCTCGCAAGGACGGTACTGATGATAATAAATGCAAATACTGCAACTGCCAGGAATTCCAGCAGACCGGAGATTGGCAGGAGGAAGCTCGTTATTTTATTGGCATATGGTTGAATGAGTATCCTTAAAACAGTTCCTGTGACCATGAGATAGAAGCACACGGTCGTAAGTTCACGGTATTTGAGTTCGACGTTCTTAACTCGAGGGACTATATAGTACGCAAAACCGATTATGCAAAGACCTATCCACCCAAACATTTGGGCATGACCATGTGTCTGTACCAGAGAATGAACTGCAGAATGAAAATTATGCTTTGAACCAATGTAGGTCAATATGATGGCACCAACCGCAACTCCAATTGTTAATGCCATTAAAATAGCTGTTTTGAAAAATTTAGAGTATACTTTGTCTTCTACCAACTTCACTTCTTCAGCGTTTTCATCTACACCTTTTTCTATAGCGGTTTTCAATTCCTCTGCAATTTCGTCGTAATCAACTTCATGTGCTTTTGCAAAAAATGCCAGAGGTTCATTTGGCCCCCTTACGCCACCTGCCACGACGAGATTGTATTTTCTGAAGACTGCCATGGTTTGAGGATATTTCTTAACCAGATCTTTTATTATTGTATTTCTATTAATTTCCATAACTAATTTTCGTTGTAGCTGCCCTAAATGAAAAGTAAAAATTATTTGCTGTAAAAACGGCTTTATAATAACCGATTTATTACATTTTATAAATTGTTTTTTATGTCAATTTTTCAAGTTGTGACAAATCATAAATAACTGCTATAACCCTTTTCTTTTAAGAGTTCTGTCAGTTTCTTAATATCTTCAGCACTGTTTTTGTTACAAACCATAGTAACATCTTTTGTATTCACTATAATCATATCAGACACATTGATTGTTGTTATCAGGCGCTCATTGTCTCCAATAATTATATTTCCATGTGTGTCATATCCACAATGTTTACCTAAAATTGTATTACTATCTTTATCAGATTTGTTTAATCTTTCAACGGCAAGCCAGGAACCAACATCGTCCCAGGTAAAATCAGCTTCGATTATCTTTACATTTGATGCCTTTTCCATTATGCCATAATCTATTGAAATATTATCAAATTTTTCGTATTCATGGCTAATCACGTTTGACTCATCAGGGGTTTCCAGCGACTTTCCGATTCTTTCAAGACCCTGAGACAAGTCAGGCATAAGAGTTTTTATATTTTCTAATATCGTATTTACTGACCAGACAAACATGCCACTGTTCCAGTAATATGAGCCACTCTTCAAGAAGTTCTCTGCAGTAATACGATCCGGTTTTTCAGTAAAACATTTTATATCGTAAACCGGAAAATTTTGAAGATTACTTACATGTTCGCCTCTCTGTATATAGCCGTAATTTGATGAAGGCTCTGTTGGTTTAATTCCGAATGTAACAAGGGAACTCTTTTCTGTGGCGAGTTCTTCTGCACATTTTAACGCTTTTAGAAAAATATCAGGAGGTTCTATAATATGGTCTGCCGTCATTACGGCCATGATGGCACTGGAATCTTTCTTTGAAATTATGGTAGCCGCAAGGCCAATACATGCAGCCGTGTTTCTACCAAAAGGCTCTGATATAATATTTTTTGCAGGTATTTGTGACAGCTCTTTTTCAATGTTCTCAGCCAGAGTAGACGTTGTTACAACATAAATATTTTCTGAAGGAATTTCGCCAATAATACGATCAACAGTCTGCTTGATCATAGTCTCTTGTCCTGTGATCTTTAAGAGCTGTTTGGGAGTTTCTTTTCTACTCCATGGCCAAAATCTGGTGCCTGAACCGCCTGCCATGATTACTGCATATAACATAATAGTATTTCAAAATGTTAAAAAAACTATGTCGAATAGTGATATGAAAGAATTGCAGAAACGGCAATTG
The DNA here is from genome assembly GCA_964438395.1 of uncultured Candidatus Scalindua sp. Lineage (GTDB taxonomy): Bacteria > Planctomycetota > Brocadiia > Brocadiales > Scalinduaceae > Scalindua. The sequence goes on along the minus strand of CAYTLC010000108.1, from coordinate 717 downwards.
CAGCCGTTTCTATCCGAAGAATTTGACTACCCAGACTGACAAACTTGCAACCGACTCTTTTTGCCATTTCTATCTCGTTCGAAGTAAATCCACCTTCCGGACCTATAAAGCTTAATATGTTATTTGGTTTTGTATGTTCTTGCAACGTATTTTTCAGATTATCTGAATCAGATTGGTTACAGGCGAAGAGGGGGAGTTCGTAACTGTTAATAGTATTAAGAATATTGTCGAAATCGACAACTTCGCCAATCTCCGTAATTGTGTTACGACCGCACTGTTTTGATGCTTCAATCGCGATTTTCTGCCATTTTTCGATTTTCAGAGAGCAGTCGTCCTTGAGTTTTACTACACTTCGTGCATAATTTACTGGTATTAGTTTGTGTACTCCCAATTCAGCACATTTCTGGATCAGGAGGTGGGAACGTTTTCCTTTGGGGATAGCAAAGGCTATGTCTATTCCGACTATATTTTCTTTACTGATAGTTCTCTGCTGATTTATCCTGACGTTGACTCTGTTATCTTCAATGTCTTCTATTTCCGCTTCAAATTCGTCTCCCGTCCCATTAAACACGACAATATTGTCGCCGATTTTCAATCTTTTAACGTGTATAATGTGGTGGCTTTCAGAACTATCTATCCATAGGTTTTTCAAACCGGCATGAAATGGAACATAAAAACGATTCATACTTATTTTACGGTCCTTTTAGTGGAAAAATC
>CAYTLC010000107.1:0-8825 GCA_964438395.1 uncultured Candidatus Scalindua sp. | reverse complement strand
TAAACGAATTAAATTTTCTATCGACATTTTGTATTCAACAAAAAGAAGTATACACAGACAAAAATCGTAATTATTATATAGTCAACAACATACGTGTCAAAATAAATTGATTAAAGGTTCTTACAACCATGAAAGAAAATCAAGAGCAAAAACTTTCACATTCTATGAATTTGTTTGATATTGTCTGCCTGGGGATTAACGGCATTATTGGGGCAGGAATATTTCTTTTGCCAGGCAAACTAGCCGCAGTTGCAGGCCAGTCCTCAATCTTAATATTTGTCATTTGTGGTCTCTTATGCCTTGCGATAGCGCTTTGTTTTGCAGAAATGGGAGGAATCTACCAGGAAACAGGAGGCGCGTATATTTATGCAAAGAATACCTTTGGTCCTATGATTGGTTTCATGGTTGGCTGGATGATGTGGCTTTCTGCCATAATCGGTTGGGCTGTAATGGCAAGAGGCCTTCTCCTCTATTTACGATTTGTTTCTCCATCTCTCTCTGAAGGATGGATTGGAGAAATTATTATAATCAGTCTTATATTAGGTTTAGGGGCTCTCAATTTTCTTGGAGTAAAGATCGGTTCGAAAATTATAAACTTTTTTACAATAAGCAAATTAATACCGATCTTTGTCTTTATTGCATTTGGTGTTTTTCACATCAAAGCATCTAATTTGGGCCAAATTTTCTCTTTTAAAGTTGATAATATAGGATCAGCAATCGTTATTGGCTTATTTGCCTATACAGGATTTGAGTATCTGGCGGTACCGGCAGGTGAAATGAAAAAGCCCGGAAGAGATATACCTGTCGCCTTTTTTATTGCAATCCTTGTTACCACTTTAATCTACATCCTTGTTCAAACCGTAGCAACCGGCACACTCCCCGGTTTGGCACAATCGGAAAAACCACTGGCGGATGCTGCTGCAAGTTTTTTAGGCCCAACAGGTGGGATATTAATTGCTATTGGTGCGCTTCTTGCGATAGCCGGTGTAAATTCAGGTATTGCCCTGACAGGTCCGAGAAATCTTTTTGCCTTATCTTCCGATGGTGTTTTACCGAAAATATTCTCAAAGATTCATCCTCAATATCACACCCCTTATATTGCAATATGCGCAAACACCTTTTTGACCTTATTGCTATCTCTCACAGGCACATTCGAATACTTAATTTTCTCCAGTGTACTGGTAAGCATTTTACAGTATATACCGACGTGTCTGGCTGTCATTGTTTTAAGAAGAAAGCGGCCGGGCAACTCGAAAGGCTACATGGTACCGGGAGGATATATAATTCCTTCTCTTGCTCTTTTAACCTGTTTCTGGATTTTATTACAGGTAAAACTGATTATAGTCATTGCAACACTTGGAGGGATAGTATTGTCTCTGCCTATTTATTATTACAGAAAGAATCTGAAATGAATATTGGTTGAGAATTTAAGAATCAAACAAGTTTAACTCTTTCTTTATACAATTGACCCTCTCTTTAGTCTGCCATATTTTGATTGCCATCAAGTCACGTATGTAGCCAAACATTATATTTGATCTCCGCTCCTCTATAATATAGGTATAGGCATCCATTGCTTTATTGTAATAAACCACCTTTTCATCATCATACAATAACGCCAACTCTTCGTATAGATTACCAATTCGACATTGTGCGTTAAAAGGTGTTATTCCCGTAAACTTAGTTATTATTTCATTAAATTTTGTTGTTGCTCTTTCATAGTTGATTTTCGCCCCTTCGTCATCACCTACATCATAAAGTGCAAGGCCCACATAATGATACGCTTCTGCCACAGCATATGAATGTTCCTGCGCCTCCTTCTTGACGCCATCTTTAAGTTCTTCCAGGATATTCCTGTACCTTCGTTCAACCGCCTCAACAAGGCTGATACTCAGAGGAATCTCAGAATCTTCCAGTTCATTCTGAGTCTCTATCCTTACTTTCGGGAACAGCAATTTTGACAGGCCTTCCAGGCTCAACCCTTCAACAAAATAGAGTTCGCTGACAGAATGAAACTTCTCATGCCCCTTTCTATAATTTATAATAATACCTATTTCATCTTTGCTAATACCAAATTCTGTATTCAAAAACAGAGACAATTCTTCATCATTCACCTGGTTCAATATTTTATATAATTTCAATAACTTAATTAGAACAGCCAATTTATATGAGGGAGTTTCTCCATGTAAAACAGTTCTTCTCAGGAAAATAAGCCATGGATTTCTACATGAAAAATCCAGCTTTCTTTTATTATCGTAAAAAACCTCCAGTGCTACTCCAAGTTTAGATTTCTCCAGCTCCATTGTCGCTTTATAATCGAGACTCTGATATATCTTATCAATTCTGTTAAAATATTCGTCTATCATGTCTTTCATCTGGATAGAATTCACTTTGCGATGGAGTTTCAGTTCGTGTGGGTTATACTCTAAAGCTCTCTTATAGTGTTCAATAGCATCTTCATATTGTTTGTTCTGGTAGTCTTTGTCTCCATGATATTCATAAAACCTTTTCACCATCCTCCTTGGTCTGAGCCGCTCATTATCTTCCTCGTCTGATTGGCCCGATTTTTCAAAATGTTCGATTATCTCTTTTGGAGTCTGCAAGGACTTTTTTGTAAGGAAGTCTAATCCTGCAATGTATTCATACACTGAATTACATCTCTGTATCATACTATCGCTGATTCCATTGCATATTTTGGCTTTTTGGATACAATCTCTCGCCTCTTCAAATAAACCGAACTCTGAATATGCCTTTCCTAATTGAACGAGTGAACTTAAATCCGCTTCACCATCTACACCTTGTTTATCTCTATATTGTCTTAAATATTCCCCAATTACTGTCTTATAGATAACAGGAACAATCTCAATTTTATTGTCTGCGACACGAACCACGTATACTTTTACATCTCCCGTTTCAGGATCAATTTGCACCCCTGGCACTTCTTCTCCATCAGGAAGTTTTATCCACGGTGTCTTCTTAATAACGCTCGCGGTAAAAACTACATCTTTTCCTCCTACCAAATTTTCTATTGTTAATATTTTGTCCCACGGTATTTTCCCCCTCGTTTCTGTACCGGGTCTTACAATCTTGAAATTACTCAATATATCAATTTCACTCTTTTTAAAGAGATCCCAATTCTCCAATTTTCCCATAAGCTGTCCATCCTGTGCCACATTTAGTGGCAATACCCTCAACGTCATTTCCCCGCCCAATTGATCTACTATCATTCCACTCAAAATCGCTTCGGGAACACCTCCCACTCCTATGATCATGTCAATTTCACCCCTCGTTATCGCAAAAGTGGGCGTCAGGTCATCTTCTTTAACAAGGACTGCTTCTGCTCCGAAGTTATTTATGGTTTCTATGAGTTTCTCGTGTCTCTGCCTGTCCAGAACCACAATCTTCATCTTTTTTATTTCATCATTAATATTTTGCACGGTTATCTCTTCGTTTTTGTCTTTCAGCAGCTTTTCGGCCATAAGCGTCAGGTTTTTTGTAATACCCAGGGTTATGTTAACGCCAGCACCTTTGTATTTGTTTCCAACTATAGTCTTCACACAATACATATCAGGTGAATTAAATAACCCCCGCCTTTCGCTATAGCCGACGGCAAAGACAGTTCCACCCTCAGATTCCGGATCCACAATCCTACGATCATTCTCGAAGGCACTAAGCACAATATTTGCCTCGCGGTCCTTAAGTACTGCCTCAGAACCGAATCTTTCGCCTATATACAACATTGGCATCTCTTTCCGCTCTCCCTCAGCATTTACCACATAAGCCTTCCACCAGTTAAAGCTGTTATAAATATGCCTGAGCCACCAGACTGCCATACGTCTAGCACGAAATACATTAAACCCCTCGCCGTTCGTACTGAAATACCTCAATGTCCGAGCAGCAACAATTCCGACAGCATGTCTTAATTCATTTCTCTTAGTTAACTGAAGACCATTATCAGAGGAAGTTTTCAAACTAAATTTTTCAGGAATATAGGACTCCAGGAGGTAGGGATCATCTACATCTTCGAAGTTGAAGCTTTTGTCCTCTATGAATGTTAAGTCGTCTTCAACTCTTCCACTTTCAATCATTTCGCTCACTCTTTTCTCTACTTAAAAAAAATATATAAACCTAATCATTTCGAGTAGTTAATGGTATTTTCCCCATCTCTAACAACCACATAAAAGATGCAGACCAGCAGTATGGTTATTTATATCAACCGCAAAAATAGATTGCAAATTAAAAGCATTAATTTTAGAGTTTTATCTGTTCCCCACAGACAACACGAAAAATTGACTTTCAATAATTGTTTTGCTAAAATTTCAAATAACTTGAATACGTTCTATAAAGCACATCACATATAACAACAGGGTAATCCAAAAATTTATAATTGAGGTTTTTAAAGTCTCAATTAAGAGGAAAAGAAAATGCAAAAATGGTTGAAAAAGGAGAAAGAGTTACGCGGTAAAGGAATCGCTGACAAGCAAATCGAAGAGACCGTGGCCTTTTTACGCCAAAAAGGCATAGATACGGTTTGGGATGTTCAGGCAGCATATGACTCAAGTCTATTTGGACTTAAGGACCGATGCTCTTTTGGAAGTCATGGGCTCTGCTGCCGTAACTGCAATCTAGGACCATGCAGACTGGGAGGAGAAGAAATATCATTTCATACAAAAATTGCTGCCCCTAATTTGGAACGATCCTCCTGTGGTAAAACAGCTGACAACATGGTTGCCGGAATGTTTCTTCAGACAGTCTTACGTGGTACAAGCTCCCACATCGGACACGCAATTCACGTTGCAAAGCTATTTGTAAAAGCAGCTGAAGGCTCTGACAATTTTCCGATAAAGGACGAAGCGAAACTCCACGCTGTTGCAATCGAACTGGGCATCGATACAAGTGAAAAAAACACCCTTGATATTGCAAAGGAGGTTGGCCAAAAAGCAATGGAAGATCTCGTCGGGCCCGGTGAAGGGCCAATGAGTTTTGCGCTTGCTCTTGCACCAAAGAATATTGATAAACTCGTAAAAGCAAATCTCATCCCTCAAAAAGGAGCTGCTGAAACAATCGTACAGGGAATCCACAGTACTGCCCAGGGAATGATGAGCAGTACTGATCACTTAATTATGTCGTGCTTAAAATTTGGGACAATGGACGTACTGGCACTTTACATCGCAACCCAGCTTCAAGACATTCTACTCGGTGTTCCCACACCAAAAGAAGGTAAAATTGGATTGGACGTTCTGGAAAAAGAGAAGGTCAACATTCTAGTCCACGGCCATGTACCCGTACTTTCAGAAATGGTTATCAATTACGCAAACAAACTTGAGGAAAAAGCCATAGCAGCAGGAGCAAAAGGAATAAATGTTGTAGGAACCTGCTGTACCGGCACAGAGGTACTGATGCGACTCGGAATCCCCATGGCTGGCAGCACTATCATGCAGGAGCTTGTTGTAGGTACCGGAGTTGTCGACGCCGTATGTGTAGACGTGCAGTGTGTATATCCATCCCTTTCAACCATGACAAAATCGCTTCATACCAGATTAATTACTACCATGCCGGAACTGAGAATGGACAATGACACCTACATTGAATTTACACCGGACAATGCTGACAAAGCTGCTACTCAGATTGTTGAAGAGGCCATTGCAGCTTACAAAGACCGCTCTTCTGACAGAGTATTCCTGCCAAAAGCAAAAGGGAACAAATTAATGGGAGGGTTTTCTACTGAAGCATTGATTCAAGTTCTTAAGAAATTAAACCCTGAAGAGCCGCTGAAACCATTAGTCGATTTGATTATTGATGGTTCTATTCAAGGCGTAGCAGTAATTGCAGGATGCCTGTCATCAAAAATACAGACTGACATGAGCTTTGTAACCATGGCAAAAGAACTTCTTAAAAACAACGTCCTTGTGCTGGCAACTGGCTGTGCAGCAACGGGTTGCGCAAGGCATGGCTTGCTGAACGGGGAAGCAATGGATCTGGTCGGTGATTCGCTGAGAGGGGTTCTTGAAACCCTTGGTAAGACTGCAGGCCTGAACGAAGCAATGCCGCCAATCCTCCATTTCGGTTCGTGTGTTGATAATTCCAGATGTGCGGTGCTGGCCTCTGCAATCGCTGACTATCTGGACACCTCAATAGACAAACTCCCGCTCGTGGCAAGTGCAGCCGAGCACGTTGTTGAAAAAGCAGCAGCCATATACATGGGCGTTATCTCTCTTGGTATAACCACCCATATCGGAGTAACACCAAAACTGGGAGGATCTTCATACGTAATCAATAAGCTCACAAAAGAGATGGAAAATATTACAGGAAGTACCTTAATTATAGAAATAGACCCCAAGGAATCAGCAACAGCTATGATCAACCATATTCAGAAGAAAAGAAAAGAACTTGGAATCTGATACGGCAGAAATTCAGATTTTTCACCGGTATCTTATTAAACTATTATTGCCGTAACAGTTTAAGCCTGAAGCGCTTACAACTCGCCATATATAAAACAACCTCATTTTGTTCATCCAACTTGCCCTTAAAGGCTAACATATCACCAGGCTTTTGAGGACTTCCCCTGAATAATTTTCAGCATTACAATAAAAATCCAAAAAAAAGCTAAAGTTATTCTTCATGATGCCGATAAGTGGTATTAGTGCAACACCTACTGCTTAATAAACAAAACAAACTTTTATGCAGAGATCGGTACTTATGCAGAGAATAAAACTCACTTTTTATATAAGCGTAGTTGTACTAAGCTTTATGATAAGTCCGGTAAACCCGCTTTCCCCTGTAATCAACATAGGTCCTGCACAAATCTATGCCGCAACACCTTCAATACCAACTAAGTACCAAACAGCAATAACAGAAATCAAGAACAGGCAAACGGAGACTGGCAGCATGGTCTCAGAACATACGAATATCAAGAAAAACGGATACACTACGGTAAAGATGCTGGAAATCCCAGAATGTCAATTAACAGACGTAATAGAACAGTGGGGGCAGCTTGGCCATAAAATTAATGAATACACTATCAAAGACAAAGCATTTATAAAATATCTGATCTACAACTCAGATATCAAATCATTCAGCTACACGGCAAATATGCCAAAGCTATATTTCCTTGTGAAGAATGAGATAGCAGAGCCAATAATATATGGTGGAGTGATAAAGAAATTTTTTAAGAAAATATCATTCCACGGATGGTTCAGAATAGCGGGCGCTCTGGATTCGCAAGGAAATTATCGAAAAGGCTACGAGCATCTGAGCACACAAAGAGAAGCAATTCTGGAACTATTTGATGGAGTATTGTCTAAGACCGTAAAAGGCAGCTATACAATTGTTGAGCTATATACAGAAGAAAACGGAGAGCGAAAAGGGAGGTTTAAGTTCTTCAAAACTGCTGAACAGGCTGAACCAACTCTCGTACAGCCGATAGATCCCATGGCAGCATTTGTATTAACCTACCTGAATCTAGTACAGGAAAACCCAGGAGATCTTAATGTTAAACAAGATCTTACAAAACCAATTGTTGAAAGATTGATAGCAAAAGCAAAAGTACAATCACAAGACAAAGTCGCTTCTGCAACACATATAAACCATTCTAAAATCCCACGTAGTATACGTAACTTAATGGATATGTAGGATGGGCTTCCGGTCCTTGCCAGAATGCTATTCATCCTATCTATATTCTTTCTGGCTCCTTTCACTATTTATCTGCATTTTTTATACTCAATCAATTCAGAAATACCCCACAAACTTTCCCCTTTAATTTGTTGACTTAAATACTGTACCAATTTATTATCACTAAATAATGAGTGATAAAATAGAACTTACTGACGGAAATATTATCATACGTCCCTGCCAACCGGAAGACGCCACCATAATTTGCGAAGGAGTGCAAGAGTCAATGCAGGAAATGTTAAAGTGGGCGCCATGGTGTTATCCTGACTACTCCATATCAGACTGTAAATTGTGGCTTGACTCCAGGCGCCAGATGTGGTCAGAGGGTATTGAATATGACTTTGTTATTATTGATGCGAAAGATAATACCTTTCTTGGTGGCTGTGCCATCGATCAAATCAATCGGAAGCATAATTTTGCCAACCTCGGCTATTGGGTAAGGACAAGTCAGGAAGGGAAAGGCATTGCGACTGCCACAGTGCAGCTTATCAGCCGATTTGGATTCGAAACACTTGGTTTCACGCGCCTTGAGATAGTCGCGGCTGTAGAGAACAAGGCCAGTCAACGTGTTGCTGAAAAAATTGGTGCCGTCAGGGAAGGTATCCATAGGAACCGCCATGTTGTACACGATATGATATATGACTCTGTTATGTTTTCCCTGATTCCTCAGGGTTAGTCTGTAAGGTGACAATTTTAATTGAAATTGATACTATCTTCAGTACAATGAGGGGAACAGGTGTAACACAAAACTAACTAATAGGTACAAGATAAAAACGGAAAGGAACTGTAAATGAAAATTTCAATTGAAAGCGAAACAAGGATAAAAATTATTCCGGAATCCGATCATGAGAAGGAAAGTCTTGATGCGTTATGGAAGCTTGTCATACGCTGTGACAAAGACAGTAAGGTACTATGCCCTATCGGTGCCTACATACCGTCGACAGACGATGGCGCGAACTTTGTTATTCAGGACCAGTAATCCCTAGCATACAAGACAATACAGTAATTTGAAGTGTCGTTTTAATAATGAACTCAAATTACTACTTCTATTGTAATGGTTGAATTAAAGTCAGGCAAAATTCTAAGAGATCAGGAGAGAAGCAATGTCAATACTGATTGAAGAACTCAAGAAGGAGCATTCTGAGATCCTTGCCACA
>CAYTLC010000106.1:6565-8887 GCA_964438395.1 uncultured Candidatus Scalindua sp. | reverse complement strand
GAAGCCATAACGAGAAAGTCTCCAGCCAACCCGATATCTATACTTTGCAACTCATTTAGGTAAGCCATGTATTGATCAGTAATTTTAGTAATTGGTATATCATATATATCGACCTCTTCCCTGCGTATTAAGTATAAAAGCAGATCCAACGGCCCATTGTATGTATCAAGATCGATTTTATATTCTGTCTGCATTTTGATTATTATTTCAGCCAATCATAAAGGTCATAAAAAGATTCGCGAAAAATATCGTTGGAGGCCAGATTATATATGACAATATCGGTATATGGGCAAAATTACCCAGCAAAATTACCCCAAGCAGGATAAATGGACCATACCTACAGATGTTTTCGTAGCCGGGAAGCATCTGGCGAGGCAAAAACCCTTTCAGAATATGTGAACCATCTAAGGGGTACAACGGAATACAATTAAAGATAGCCAAAATCAGGTTAATCATTATCAACTGTTTCAAAACTTCAAACAGATCTGATGTAACCGCAGTAAACTTATATAATACTTGGAATATTAAACCAAAAAACAGTGCCGAAACAAAATTTGAAATCGGCCCTGCAGCGGAAACAAGTACATCATCGCGCCTGGGATGTTTAAAATAACTGGGATTTACTGGTACCGGCTTGCCCCATCCAAAATGAGCAAATATGAAACAAATCACTCCCAGAGGGTCTAAATGCGCTAACGGGTTAAGAGTAAGACGTCCCTGCATTCGGGCCGTTGGATCGCCTAATTTATTGGCAGTCCAAGCATGAAAAAACTCATGAATTGTTAACGCGTATAATATTGCGATTGCAAACGGTATTATACTTTTAAGATCAAGACCCATTCTAATTCATTTTGTATAGTAAAGTCGTCATAGTATCACGCATCACATTGTATGTCAAGCACAGAACATCGCCTACTACATAGTGCTATTACCCAGGTAAAAACCCTGTTTTTTACTCCAGAAATACCTTAGCCCATCTGCAACTAGATCAACAGAAACTGCCACGGGAAAGAGGCAGAAGATGATTTCCGTCGTTGACAAAAATGCCGGTAAAATCCAGATTGATAAGCTAAGGAGTATACAAACACCATTTCCATAACTTTCAAATTTGGTTCACACATTCCAAATGTTTAAGTAACGCTTGTATAAAAATTGCTTGTACTGTAGCATAATTGCAATTATAATAAATCCTTGATTCTCATAACCCATGTACAGAAACCACTTTAACAGATGTTAAATAGAGAAAAATGCAATCTCAATTGATGCATAGGAAATATTTTATAGAAACAAATAAAAGCGGCTTTATGTTGTAGATAATGTTAAGAATAGCCAGTATTAAACCAAAGCAATTCTGACCAATAATTAATGGGTTACGGCAATTCCTTTGTAGAAGCCAAAATTTCCCCTCCTGAATAGTATTATTTTGTAAATGTACAGTTATAATTAACATCAATCTTCTAATATGAGGGCTATATATTGAATAATGTGAAAATGGTTATTATGGATGTCGACGGAGTGCTCACCGACGGAAAGATAATATTAGATGCAAACGGAATTGAGTCAAAAGCCTTTTACGTACAAGATGGTTCTGCCATTACTTATTTGCACCGTGCCGGTATTAAGACAGCGATTATCAGCGGCAGAGCGAGCAAAGTCGTTGAGCTTCGGGCAAAAGAGCTGTGTATTGAAGATGTATACCTTGGCATACACAAAAAACTGGATGCATATGAACAGATCCTCAAAAAGCACAAGATAAAAGATAGTGAAATCTGTTATATCGGAGACGATCTTATTGACCTCCCTATCTTAAGAAAAGTTGGCTTCTCAGTTGCGGTACCTAATGCGCCCTCAGAGGTGAAGGAAGAAGTTTCTTACATAACTGATGCCCCCGGAGGACATGGAGCTGTTCGTGAAGTAACGGAGAAAATATTGAAATCACAGGGCAAGTGGAATGAAATAATCGCAAGGTACTATTGAAAATAGTACTCTATCCCAAAACTGCATTTCAAAAATGATAACTTTAAATATAAAACAACGAAGATCCATTTATATTGGGATTATAATTATTTGCTTACTGTTCTTAGCGTTATCAATCTCCGGGCTGTTTAGATTTACCACTTATGCCAAGAGGGAGAAGAATCCCACGTTAAAGGATGTCATAGATGAAGACACCAAGAAGAAACAGAAACTTTCTCGTGTATCTGAAACAGAAAATGTCTCCCAGGAGATTTTCGGCCTTTATTTGCCAACCTATGATGAAAACGGAAAACCAGTCTCAGTAATAAGAGGCGCCTATACCGTATTCCTTAATAACAAAACCTA
>CAYTLC010000106.1:0-6465 GCA_964438395.1 uncultured Candidatus Scalindua sp. | reverse complement strand
GACCTGGAAATACATACAGAAGATTTTACGTATTCACCAGAAGATAATATCGTGGATACAGACGGCCCGGCTACCGTACTGGGCAAACAAATGAAAGTTACCGGAGTTGGACTTGAAATTAATTTGTCTGAAGCAAAAGCAACAATGAAGAATGATCCCGAAATGGAAGTAACAAATAATGAAAACGAAATGTTCTTATTCTCCGATGAAGGAGCTAGCACAGATAAGAATATTTCAGAGCTTATTTTTATACGAGCCAGTGGAGAGTTGGTCTTCGAGCACAAAAAAAGCCTTGCCACATTTTACGATAACGTACGTGCTTCCAGAGGCAAATCTACCGTTTTCTCCGATAAACTGACAATACCATTTGACTCCGAATTAGAAAACCTGGAACAGGTAATAGCAAGTGGTAATGTTTTGGCATCAGATGGTGAGAAAAATGCCAAAGGAGAAACGCTTACCTGGGATTCAGAAAAAGAGATTGCGATACTGGAAGACGATCCTGTTGCCGAATTCTTTGATGATAAGATAACAATTACTGCCCCCACGATTATGTTCTCTAAGGTTAGCGGCAAAATGGATGTTCCGGTAGCCGGACAATTGACAACCCTGGTCAACTTAAAAAGCAAAAAACAAGATAAAGAAGAAACAAACGAAAAGACAGAAATAATATTTGAATCTTCTGATAAAAAAGCAGTCTATGATACCATTACGATAGACTGGAATGGCAGAATGTCTTTTAAACAGGATACAAACCTGGCAATTTTTGAAGAGGATGTTATTGTTACTAAAGAAGGCACAAAACTATACTGTGAAAAGCTTGAAATACAGTTTGACAACGAAAATGATTCCGTGGAGGAATTGGAAGCCACAACGGATGTGTACCTGATTGAAAAGAAAGATGGCAAAATCAGAGAAGCACGTGGAGATAAGCTTATATGGGCCTCTACAAGAGATTATACGGTACTGTACGGTAACAATCCACTGGCGACAGTAATCGATGAAGACATGCAGGTATCCGCACCAAAGATTACATTCTCAGAAATTGAAGACAAAATGCTTGCCGAAGGGAAAGGGAATCTGATAGCAAAAACCAGCTCAGAAGAAGATGACGAAGAAACTGAAAATAAAACTCTTACCGAAGGTGAAAGCGACCAGACAGCGAAAGCCGGCTCAGAAAAAAAAGTCAAAAAGGCTGAAAATCTCATTATTAATTGGAACAAAGAGATGATCTACAATGGACGGGATCAGGTCGCAAATTTTTATGAAATGATTAAAGTCATAAAAGGGAAGGACACGCTTGATTGCGACAGACTGGACGTTTTTTTCGATGACGAAGACAAGATAGAAAAGGCCACAGCATTCGGAAACGTTTATCTTAACAGTCCTGAATCAGATAATACTGAAGGAGTGGGAACTCTGCTTGAATGGGATTTAATAAAAGACATGGCAGTACTTACAGGAAACCCTCTTGCAGAATTAAGGCGATCAGGACAGCGTACTTTTTCAAAAAAGATCTATTTTGACATTAGTACAAAAAGGGTACATTGGGAAGGAAAGCCACACTGGAAAATCTACTAAAAGCAAAAGGGATAACGGTTATTAATAAATTATCTTGCATAATCCCCATAACTTTACTAATTTTTATAGTGCCCATAAACATTGTTTTTCCAGAAGAAGTATCCAGCGAAATTATGATCGTTGCACAACACGGAACATTAGAAAACACCCCTGAAAATACTATTGTAGCATTTGAGCGGACGGCCGATATTGGTATAAGGGGATTAAAAGTGGATGTAAGGCAAACAAGTGATGGTAAATTAGTTTTAATGCATGACGCTACAATTGATCGAACAACTGATGGTAAAGGCTATGTCAACCAATTACCATATGAGGAAATCAAACTTTATGATGCTGGCTCCTGGAAGGGAGAAGAGTTTGCCGGTGAAAGAGTACCGCTTCTATCAGATATTTTACAAATAGCCAAAGAGAGAAAGCTGAAACTCATTATAAATGTCATGGAACACGGCATTGAGCAAAAAACACTGTCTCTTATTAATGAGTTTGATATGATAAATCACGTTTATTTCAGTGGCAGGCTAGAAACGTTACGTAATAGAGACTTAGACATTAAGGGGGCACAGCTGGTTTTTTTGCCTCCTGATGAGGCACCATATGACAGAATAGACCTCATCCACGAAAGGCATAACCACGTGGGTACCAAAATGTTTGGCACAGATGACAGAGATAAAATAAAGGAGAAAATGTTTAGTGGTGTGGATTTCATTCTGACAGATTATCCTAGTGTAGCAATTGATCTTTTGCATTTCAGGACAATAAATAAACCGGAGCAAAGAGAACCAAGGGAGAAATTAGAATCGAATATCGCGGGAAACGCAGCACAAATAGATGCGCTGATTGAATCAATTACGTATGGAGATCCTGATCAGTCGAGAATAGCAGCATTGATATTCAGTACTTTGCCGGCAAACGTGGCTGTTCCCCAACTGGTAAAACACCTGGACTACAAGAAACCTGTTAAACGATTCTTGCCTAAAATCAATATCTCTATTCCCTTTTTAAACTATAAAGCACAAGATAAAGGAGATCTGCTTCATGCCGCTATAGTTCAAAGAAATATCGTGTGGGCGTTGGGCCTTATCAAGGACAAAAGTGCAGTGGAACCGCTTATAAAACGGTTAGAAACAGAAGATCCAGACCTGAAGCGAGAAATTATAATGGCACTCAAAATGATTGGTAATAAACAAGCAGTTCCAGTGCTAAAAGAGATACTACTAATGGATGGTGAAAGCCCTTACGTCAAGTTTGATGCAGCAAGGGCTTTGGGTACTATAGATAACACAGATTCTGTTTATACCCTTATCAGAGCAATGGGTGATGGATCCTGGTTGGTCAGAGGAGCTTGTGCAGAAGCTCTTGGAAAAAGAGGCGACAACAGAGCCGCCAAAGCGCTTAAAGGACTCCTGAATACCGATGCAGGTGAAAATGCTTCATGGGCACGCGATAGAGCAGCATTAGCACTATCAAAAATAGGAGCGGGTGGAATAGAGGCCCTTGTATCGTCATTAGGCGCTAGCGGAATAAGCACACGTAGAAGAGCCAGCTGGGTACTTATAGGTATCGGAGATCCCGCAGTACCGTACTTGTTGTCAGCACTTAGAGAAGTCAGCTCACTTGCCCGCAAGAGAGCTGCAATGGTACTGGGATGGATCGGGAATAAAAAAACTGTTTTGCCTTTAACATGGGCACTTGCAGATAAAGATCCGGATGTCAGAAAGATGGCCGCCTGGGCGCTAGGCAAGATCGGAGATAACAAAGCGATCACTGCACTTGAGCATACAATTGACGACCATAGTAAAAACGATAAAATTATTAGTGAAATAGCGGTATTAAACGGTCAACAGCAGATCCTGGAAGATCAAATTGCTGCTTTAGAAGATGAGATAATACTACAGGAGTTACCGATTTTGGACGATCAGATTGCTGCTATAGAAGATGAAATAATGCTACTTGAAACCAGTGAAGATGAAACACAAAATAAAACTACCGAAGACAGGGAATATCACGATAATAGAGCACTCTTTAAAGTAATAAAAGAGGAGTGGGATTATAGGCCTTTCGTATTGGCCGCTACCATGCTTGAGTTTGCAGTAAGTCAGAAAGAAAATATCGAGCCCTCTATTGAAGGATTAGAGAAAGTACTACAGGCGAACAAGGAAATTAAGGAGTATGCAAGAGAAGCAATCCAGAGATTAAACTATAACTAAGTCCGATCTTAGTTTTACACGAAATATAATTTGAGATGAAGAAATGGTAAAAGGAATATGAATACTAGAAACAAAATTGTTTATTTAGTTGGGTCCGGTCCTGGCGATCCGGGATTGATTACTGTAAAGGGACTTGAGTGTATTAAAAAAGCCGATGTTATTGTTTACGACTATCTCGTTAACTCAGTCCTGCTGAGAAACGCCAGGAAAGATGTTGAACTGATATATGTTGGAAAAAAAGGGAATCAGCATACGATGGAGCAGGATGACATTAATCAACTGCTTGTAGACAAAGCTAATGAAAACAAGATTGTTACCAGACTGAAAGGTGGGGATCCATATGTTTTTGGTAGAGGAGGAGAAGAGGCCATTGTCCTAAAAGATAATAAAATAGCTTTTGAGGTTGTCCCGGGCATAACGGCAGCTATCGCTACACCTAATTATGCCGGTATACCGGTAACACATCGTACTTGCACATCCACCTTTGGGCTCATCACCGGCCATGAAGATCCGACAAAAGATCAAAGCGATGTCGACTGGGAGAAATTAAGTACAGGTTTAGGTACATTGACATTCTATATGGGCATAAAGAACCTTCCCAATATCGTCAACCAGCTTATGAAACATGGCAGATCTGCGGATACCCCTGTTGCCGTAATTCGATGGGGAACCACTACTCATCAAGAGACAGTAACCGGCACATTGTCAACTATCGTGGAAATTGCAAAGGATATCAAACCACCTGCTATCACAATTGTAGGAGAAGTGGTAAACCTTAGAGACCAGCTGAACTGGTTCGAATCAAGGCCTCTCTTCGGTAAGACAATAATAGTAACCCGTTCCAGAGATCAGGCAAGTGTATTTTCAGATCAGCTCATAGAGCTCGGCGCCAATGTTCTGGAATACCCGACAATAAATATAACCAGTCCCGACGATTTTGGCCCACTCGATAGAGAACTGGAAAACCTGGGATCCACGGATTGGCTCATCTTTACCAGCGTGAATGGCGTAGATGCATTCTTCAACAGAATATTTGAATTGGGCCGTGACGTCAGAGACCTTACTGGTGTAAAGATATGTTCCATAGGCCCATCAACAACAGAGAGAATAAAGGGGTTTCATGTCTCAATCGATTGTCAACCGCCTAAATATGTTGCCGAAAGTGTAGTAGAAGCGTTGAAAAAAGTCGATGAGATCAAGGGAAAACGTTTTCTGATGCCTCGCACTGATATCGCGCGAAGCTACATCCCACAAGAACTTGAAAAACTGGGAGCAGAGGTCTCAGATATTATAGCCTACAAAACAGTGCTTGCAACTGACGGAGACAATGTAGTTCTGGATAAGCTCAAAGACGGTGAAGTTGACATAGTCACATTCACCAGTGCTTCAACAGTGAAAAACTTTGTCAAGATCATTGGTGAGGATAATCTGTCTACATTTAAGGACAATGTTCAGTTTGCCAGCATTGGGCCAATAACCAATGAGTCCGCAGAAGAGATGGATATTGAAATCTCGATAAAGGCTGAGGAATATACAATCCCCGGGTTAGTACAGGCGATAGTTGAAAAAGTAAACCAATAAAGACAAACCAGACACTAATTACACGGATTTACACTAATCACAAATAACCTGCCCGAAAATATCATTCGGGCGGGCACCCCCCTCCCTGATCGAGAAATATATAGTAATAGCAAAAGACTACACCGTTCACACACACACTAACCACTAAGCCGGCGGATCGATACAAACTTATGACGTTTATCAAAAGTCAGTTCGAACATGCCATACACACCGTCACCCTGGACCACTGAACGCAGGACGTTGGCTGGGAATTTTACGGTACGACCATCGGTTGCCGTCGCAACAACCGAGTCAGCCACACCCTCGTAATACTGTCTGAGTTTGTGAGAAGAGATGTTAAGAACAACACGCATACGCTGATACATCTGGCATCCTCTGGATTAATACGAAAAAGGCTGAATTATAGCCATATCAGGCAAGGGTTTTCTAATGAGATTCTCGCCTGATTGCGTCATGGTACGTGAATGGTGTTTTGAGAGGAATGAAAACAGACCGGAATTTTGCAATGCAAAGATTAATTAAGGCCATGCTTTTTGAAACAGTCGACATATTTTTTGTCGGTTACCTGAATGTGATCAACCAGCCACCATTTTAAGTATTCAATTATTTCATGTGCAACCTGGCAATCACCTTCGATCACTTTGTCGTGATAGGCAATTGTTTCAGTGTGAAAAGTCCTGTGTTCTTCCCTGTGGCCTTCATACTCTGAATAATTAAACTCTTTCATATAAGCCTCTTCTGTTTTAAAATGCTTAAGAGCGTAATCAGTCATCTCCCTTAATACCTCCCTCAATTCATTTGAGCTGGCATTATGTTCCTTCGCGTAAATAGCCTTACTGAGGATACCAATGATCTTCTTATGCTCCTCATCAATCACTGATATTCCCAAACTGAATTTATTATTCCATTCAACCATTTGGCGGATTATAAAACAGTAATATCCACATTGCAAGAGGTAAATAACAGGAAATAACACATAAACCCACCACCTGATTACGGCATGATATGTGAGTGATATTATAAAAGGAATGAATAATATGCGGAAGGGGGGATTCGAACCCCCACCCCCTTGCGAGGACTAGGCCCTCAACCTAGC
>CAYTLC010000105.1:1629-9088 GCA_964438395.1 uncultured Candidatus Scalindua sp. | reverse complement strand
CAGTTGAAGTCTTACTGTATTCTGTTTAAATGATACATTATCAAGCAAAGAAGTTACTTTGTATTTTGTAAGTCTGGTTGATCCCGGGAGATATAGATGAATCGATTTCATGTTATTTTGATAAAACCTTCTAAATACGATGAGGATGGATATGTCATCAGTTGGTTCCGGGGTGTGCTTGTATCGAACTCTATGGCTGTGATGAATGCGCTGACAGAACATGCGGAGCGTACGAAAGCATTGGGGCCGGATGTGGAAATTATTACTCATTACTATGATGAAACCGTTCGGAGAATACATGTAAAACGTCTGGCCGGGGAAGTGCAGTCAGGCGCTGATCGTGCGGTTGTATGCATGGTTGGTGTTCAGACAAATCAATTTCCACGTGCTGTTGATCTTGGAAAGGAATTCATGGCATGCGGTCTTAACGTGATGATTGGCGGGTTTCATGTGAGTGGCTCCATCCTGATGCTTCCACGTGTTCCGGATGAAATACAGGAAGGTATTGATGCCGGTATTACTATGGTTGCCGGTGAAGTTGAAAATCGCTGGGGGGAGTTGCTGAAAGATGCTTACAACAATTCGCTCAAACCACTTTACAATTTCTTGAATGACCAACCATTACTGGAAGGTGTGGCAGCTCCATTTGTTTCCAGGGAGAACCTTTCATTTAACGGTGATTCACGCCAGACTTCATTTGATGCCGGACGAGGCTGCCCGTTTAAATGCTCTTTTTGCACGATAATAAATGTACAAGGTAATACCATGCGAGGGCGTTCACCGGACGACATTGAAGCGTTAATCAAACGTAACCAGGCGCAAGATATGAGAGGGTTCTTTATTACTGATGATAATTTTGCCCGTCATCCACACTGGGAGGAGATTGCTGATCGTATCATTGCCTTAAAAAAGAAGAAACGTGTTACCCTCATGGTACAAACCGATGCGATGTCGTATAAGATCCCGAGGTTCGTTGATAAACTTGCACGAGCCGGTTGCCGTCGTATTTTTGTTGGTATGGAGAGTGTCAATCCGGATAATTTGAAGGCATGTAGCAAACCGCAGAACCGTATCAGTGATTATCGCGCCATGCTTCAGGCCTGGCGAGATGCCAGCGTAGTGACTCATGCAGGGTATATCATAGGATTTCCAGGTGATACCTATGATTCTATCATGCGTGATGTAGAGCGTTTGAAACAGGAGCTTCCTATTGAATTTGTTGAGTTTACCATGATGACGCCACTACCAGGCTCAAGAGACCATCTTGAAAACTATCAGAAGGGTGTGCCAATGTCTAAAGATATGAATGATTATGACACGTGCCGGCCCTGCATGGATCACCCCATGATGAGTCGTGATGAGCTGATGCGGGCTTACCGGGATGCGTGGAAATTATTTTACTCCCGAGAACATGTTGAGACGATTTTGAAGCGCAGGAAAGACCGTCGACAGAAAAACATTGCCAGGGATATGATATGGTTTCTAAGTGCGGTTTTTGCGGAGGATATCCATCCTTTCCTTTTTGGGATTTTTCGTATGAAGGGTAGAAAGCGGCGCTCGCCGAGGTTTCGTACAGAATCCATTCCAGTATATTATTGCCGCAGGATCTGGGACATTACTTCATGGACGGTCCGTATGGTATCAATATTTGTTGAGGTAAAATATTTATCCTTTAAGGCAAATCAGAAAAAAACAGAGATTACATGGATATAACCATCACCCCGGAAGTACCTGAAGAGAAGGCCGTTCTCTCAAAGGAGACCAGCATGTCCTGATCCGCAATCTATTTCAACACTTTTCCTGCGGTTCTTACTTTGTATAAAGATTGATCTTCACAGATTTTCACCTTACCTGAACTGCCACCAGTCATCTTCTGAAAGATTAGCTCCGCTTTGGCCGATGAATCACTGATTTCCGTTTTTAAGTATCGTGCCGTCATTCGACAATACTCCTTATCGATATCTATGCCAATGCTGTTTCTGCCATTTCTTAAAGCGGCAATCATTGTAGTTCCGGAACCGCAAAAAGGATCCAGCACCGTATCATTATAAAAGGAAAACATCCTGACCAGGCGGGTTGCTAATTTGAGAGGAAAGGGAGCAGGGTGATTCTTCGTAGAAGCGCCGGTTATGTTCCATATCTGTTTAAACCAATCGTTAAAATCACTTTTACTGATTTTACTCTTCTTTCTCTGTTCTGCGGAAGGCTGTCTGTACCCTCCCGGTTTCCGTTGCATTAATATGTATTCCATATCATTTTTGATAATAGCATTGGGTTCGTATGGTTTGCCCAGGAACTTTGTACCATTGGATACCTCAAAGTTTGCATTTGATATTTTATGCCAAATGATTGGATTGAGATTATCAAAACCAAGTTTTCTGCATATTACAGAAATATCAGCGTGCAAAGGATAAACGAGATGTCGTCCGTGTTTGCGTCGTGAAACGCAAACATCACCTACGATGCATACTAGTCTGCCGCCTGGGACCAGGACCCGGAATACACCTTTCCATACTTTTTTCAACTCCTTTAAAAATGTATCGTAATCATCTATATGACCCAATTGATTGGAATTTTCATTGTAACGTTTAAGGTTCCAATATGGGGGGGATGTTATTACGAGATGAACCGATTCGTTTGGCAAAAATGACAAGTTTCTCGAATCTCCATGTATCAGTCTTTGACATGTTTCGTTAGTACTGATCATTCCGTAAACATCCTTACATGAGAGGAGAGAGATTTGGCAAAGTTAGAGAAAGCAAGATCCTTTGAGGGTTCATTATAAATACCATTAGCCCCATTAACACTGTCAGAAGTTATAAATGAGGCGGAAGTATAATGACGTTCACGAACAAGCTTTTTGCAAAACAACTCATATCGCTTCATATATGAAGCCCCTACAAATTCAGGAAACACCTTAAAGTGGGGTTCTTTTACCTTCACAGGACGAATTGAAGCTGCACAATCTTCAAGCAAAAAAAAGTACCCAAGAAAAGGTTGAGTATCTCCTTTAAATGCGCCTTCTCTGAATGCAGTCCACAGATCAAGAGCGGTTCCCATTGCTTCTTCTGTCCGGTTGTTAAAATTGTTACCAAATGAAGGACCAACTTGAGATTTTGCCTCTACCGCAGCGACTAAACTACCATCTTTGATAACGAGCAAATCCCACTCCTTGGTTGGTCTGAAAAATCCTGGCAGTTCTAATGATTTTTTCTGATAAACATACTTGCTTTCAATTCCGGTATCTAAGATTATCTTTGTAACAAGATTTATAAATCCATCCATTTGAGCCCCACCGGTAACCGCACTTCTCAAACCGGCATCAGAGGTTCCTTTACTCTTTTGTCTTTCCCCTTGTGCTTTTCGGGTGGTCCAGTAATGAGCAACTGCCACAGCAACCTGTTGATCTAAATTATCAATGATTTCCGGCATGGTGTAATCGGTTTTAAGATTTCTATAATCCTGATTCTAAGAAGGATACAAAACTATTTTGCAAATGTATATGAAGAAGCTCGTTTTGTCAATAAATAGAGGTAATTGAATGAAATGAAATTGCATCCTTGATACTTACTTCGGCTTTACTTGCTGTTTTGTCAGTGGATGTACAATCGAATAAGCCGGAAACAAATGACGAAGTATTTTATGACACTTTTTCAATATTCGATCGTAAGCTATTATGGATAGATTTCTGTGTTTGTCCCGATAGCGTATAGTTTGCCATCTGTTGAGGCGATATAAATAGTTCCGTCTTGATCTATCGCGGCGGATGATTCAATAGCGCTACCTGTTTCAACGTACCACTTTATGGTTCCGTTCGGGTTTATTGCATATAATTTTTTATCACGCGAACCCACATAAATGACTCCATTGGCATCAATTGCCGGCGAAGACATTACTGAATATTTTGTTTGAAGTGTCCATTTAAGAGTACCGTCAGGATTTATCGCGTAGAGTTTGCCGTCTCCGGATCCAATATAAACCGTACCGTCCAGTGCCAGGGCTGTGGATGAATCAATATCATATTCTGTTTTGTATTTCCATTTCAGTTTGCCGTCAGGGTAAAGTGCGTAGACGTATGAATCCTCAGAACCGAAATATATTGACCCATCATCTCCAATAGTAGGTGATGATTCCAGTAGATAGCGAGTGCCGAATGACCATACGGCCTTGCCATCAGGCTTGAGAGCGAATATATAGTAATCTTCTGCACCGCAATAAACCATATCATCATCCCCTATCGCAGGAGAAGACCATATATGATCCGCCGTCTTGTATCCCCACTTGTGTTTGCCTTCCGCATCTATAGCATGTACCCTGTTATCCCAGCCTCCAAAATAAATTGAGCCGTCATCGCCTATTGCGGGAGACGAGATAATACCCCCATTTGTTCCGTGCTTCCATTTCAGCTTGCCGTCCGGATAAAGCGCATAGAGGTATTTGTCCCATGAACCAAAATATATAACGCCATCAATATCGATTGTCGGAGTAGAGTCCACCTCAGCTCCTGTTTTAAACTTCCACTTCAGCGTACCATCCGGATTAACGGCGTAGAGATGTGTATCTTGCGATCCGAAATAGATAGTACCGTCAATGCCTATCACGGGAGAAGATGATATTGGAGCTTCGGTCTGAAACGTCCATTTTATATCGTTTGTTTCTGTCCCCGCGTAGGGGCTGCGTCCTGTATGGTGAAGGTCGTGGCGGAACATTGGCCAGGGTGTGCGAGCAACCCTTTCTCCAAAATATTGTGGAGAGATATCCGCTTCCTGTTCGTCTGACCATACAGTTTGTGTCGAGGCATATAAAAGAATACCAATAATGAGAAACGCTATGGATAGCGTATTTCTATGTATAAAAACAATATTGTTGAACATCGCTAAAAATATTTCCTTTCGATTATGTTGCTGGTTGTATTCAACAGAGGCAGGGATGTTTATAAAACACCCTTTGTCGAGGGAACTTCATCAGTTCGTTCATCGATTCTCGTTGCCCTGTCAAGGGCCTTTGCTATACCTTTGAAAATTGCTTCCGCAATGTGATGTGCATTTTCACCATATGGAACGTCTACATGAAGATTCAGACCTGCGTTCACGGTAAATGCTTCCAGAAACTCCTTGATCAATTCAGAGTCAAAATCACCAATCTTTTTTGAGTCCAACTTTGCATTAAAGACAAGAGCCGAACGCCCACTGATATCAAGTGCAATATTTGCAAGTGATTCCTGCATTGGTACGCTGACGTTAGAAAAACGGACTATGCCCGCCTTTTCACCTAAAGCTTCTTTCACCGCCAGTCCCATACAGATACCCACATCCTCTACCGTATGATGAAAGTCTACATTCGTATCACCGGTAGCCTTAATCTCCAGATCAAACAAGGCGTGTTTTGCGAGCAGATCCAGCATGTGGTCAAAGAAGCCTATACCTGTAGATACAGAACGCTTACCCTCACCGTCCAGATTGAGTGATAGGCTGATATTCGTTTCATTCGTATTTCTGTCTATATTGGAAGTTCTGTTTTTCATAATCAGCTATTTTGATTCAGCAAAACCAGCTGTATATCTGCCAGTTCTTTAAGTAACGTGTCTATTTCTTTGTCGGTCCCCACTGTAATTCTCAAGCAGTCATCAAGCCCCGGTTGCTCTAGATATCTGACAAGTATTTTTCTTTCCCTAAGTTCCCGGTAGATATCTTTTGCTTCACATGAATCTGTGCATTTGATCATAGCAAAGTTTGCCTGAGATGGGTATACAAAAAATCCAAGTTCTTTCAGTGAGTCTATCATGCGCTCTCGTGTTTTTATTATTCGGGAAACATTTTGCCTGAATGTTTCCTGGTCGTCCAGTGCGGCAACTGCAGATGCCATACTGAGCCTGTCCACGTTATACGAGTCCTTTACCTTCATCATGCCATTAATCAGCTCTTCCTGTGCTATGGCAAAACCCAGTCGCATTCCGGCCAGTGAATATGATTTGGAAAGTGTGCGCAGGACAATGAGGTTTGGGTGTTTATCAACCAGCCTCAAACAATTATCATCGGCAAAATCCGCATATGCCTCATCAACCACAATTATACCGTCTATCTTTCCTGCAATTTCTGAAATTTTCTCAACCGGTATCATTGTTCCGGAGGGTGAGTTGGGATTACACATAAAGGTAACGGAAGCACCTTTTACCAGGATGTCATCCGAAAGAGAATAATCTTCACGGAAATCAATAATGCACTCTTCCGCATTCTGAATTTCCGAAAGTATATTGTACAGAAGATAGGTTGGGTACGGATAAACAACCTTATCATCTTTACTGATAAAGCTTCGTGTTATTATGGTTAAGAGATCGTCAGATCCGTTGCCAACCATAACCCTTTCAGGTTTTGTCCCAAAGACCTCTGCTACTTTTTCCCTGGCACCTGTAGAGACAGGATCAGGATACAATCGCAAATTGTCATTTATTTCATCTCTCAAGGCAGAAAGGACTTTGGGAGAAGGGGCATATGGGTTTTCATTAGTATTGAGTTTAATGTACAGGCCGTCTTGCGGCTGCTCGCCGGGAACATATCCGGTCATTTTATCAACATTTTTTCTGAAATAACTTGATTGCTTTTTATTTTCCATTTCTTTTTATTATTTACTTATCCTTATCCGTACCGAGTCAGCATGGGCCTGCAGGCCTTCTGACTCTGCAATTGTAATTATGTCATCTGCCGCTGCTCTCAGGACTTCCTCTGAATATGAAATTATACTTGTCCTTTTAAGAAAATCATTAACTGACAGGCCGGAGAAAAATCTTGCTGTTCCGCCGGTTGGTAGTACGTGCGATGGTCCGGCAAAGTAATCGCCAACAGCTACCGGAGTGAACGGCCCGGCAAATATAGCACCCGCATGTTTAAGCCCGGATAAAACTTCGTCTTCGTTTTCTACCATTACCAGTAAGTGTTCCGGAGCCAGAGTATTTGAGATATCTACGGCCTCATTCATGTCTTTTGTAAGGACGATAAAGCCAAATTTATCCAGAGATTCCCTGATCAGGTCACTGCGGGATGAAGTCTCAATTTGTCTGGATATTTCCTGTAACACCCCGTTTGCAACCTCCTCAGAGTTGGTAACCAGTATTGAAATGCCGGGGGCATGTTCTGCCTGTGACAACAGATCGGAAGCGACATAAGCATGATTGGCAGATTCATCTGCTATTATAAGTACCTCACTTGGTCCTGCCAGCATGTCTATTCCTACATGCCCGTATGCTTCCCTTTTGGCAAGTGTTACAAATTGGTTACCGGGCCCGACAATCTTGTCAACTTCAGGTACAGTTTTGGTTCCAAATGTGAGGGCGGCTATTGCATGTACACCGCCGATCATGTAAACTTCATCCACATCTGCTTCCCCGCATGCGACAAGCCTTTCAGGAGAGATAGTTCCGTCTCTTCCGGGTGGTGTTACAACCACGATTTTTTTTACTCCC
>CAYTLC010000105.1:0-1529 GCA_964438395.1 uncultured Candidatus Scalindua sp. | reverse complement strand
AGAGATAGTTCCGTCTCTTCCGGGTGGTGTTACAACCACGATTTTTTTTACTCCCGCAACTCTTGCAGGTACAGCGTTCATTAATACTGAAGACGGATATGATGCTGAACCGCCGGGGACGTAAATTCCAACATTTTCGATGGCATTATATTTTACTTTTATCCTTGCCCCATCTGAATGAAAGGGTTCAGGCTCCTGTATGCGAATGTATTCCTGGAATTTTCGGATATTTTCCTTTGCGTTATTTATAGCGCTTATCAATTCCGGAGATACTTTTTTGTAGGCATCCTCAATTTCGGAACTTTTAACTTTAATATTTTCTGCAGTCAGGCTTACACCTTCAAACTTTTCTGAGTAGTATTCCAGGGCTTCATCACCTTTTTCTATTACGTCATTGATTACACGCCTGGCACTCTCAGATGGAGACAACGGTTCGCCAAAGACTTCTTTCGTTTTAGCTTCCATACCTTTGGTAACCGTGTCAGCAAATATGCTCATTCCCTGCTTGAGCTCATCAATTTCCTGGGTGATATTACCTTCCTGTGATCTTAATATTTTCATGTTTTATTTGTTTAGCGGTTATTTCGCTTTCGTACCGGTTAGACTAAATAATGTGTTGAGCTCTTCCCTTATCCACCTACCTCAACAGCTCGTACCATATCACCGACTGATATCGGGCCCAACTGTGGAATACCGGTTATCTGAGAGTTGTTAACATTCAGTTTCTGATTACTGAGCTTGTTGCTTTCGGGTCTTCCTGTCATGGATTCGGCCATCATGGCTCCGCTCAGTGTCTGTGCACTGTGAGATTCATGTTCGCAGGATGCGTTTTTTTCCCCTGCAACACAGGTTGAGAATTTGTCCTGTACATGAGCCACAAAGACATGCTCCTTGATATTCTCCAGTTTACCCAGGGCTTCGCCACTGTCCGGATCCTTAACCTCCTCATCACTCTGTACGAAGACGGCAAATACCATCCCATTTACAACATCGTTATCTCTGCCGACATTAATCACTATACTATATTCATCGAGTATTTTGGCAACCTTACCTTCTATTTTTTCCATATTTATACCTTTTAAATGATACCTCTATAATTATCCTGATTCAAAATAATGCTTCTTGCTACAACTTTTTGTTACTGGAGATTGTATGATGTTATAAAGTGTTAAGTAATTATATTTTAGACACTTTTTTTGTCAAGGAGAATTGAATAGGCAGAGTTGCACTGTTTCGTTTCTGTATCTCGTTTAAGGCGAGAAACAACCTTGTCAAATTATGGTAGCTATCTATACATTTCGTCAAAAGTCAATCATAATCGGGACTTAAAAGAATCTCTATTTTGAAAGCCTTTTTTATTTCGAAACACTATAGTTTTTTTATTATTTTTCTCTCATCTTTTCGCTCTTTCTGCCGAAAAGTAATAAACAGGTATATATATTATAATATACAGCAGAATTTTCCTTTTACCTGTTCAATAACTTTTTTTAGTGAAAGGCGTGTGATGAGAAGGGTTCTATTTGTAGATA
>CAYTLC010000104.1:0-9306 GCA_964438395.1 uncultured Candidatus Scalindua sp. | reverse complement strand
ATTCCACTTCTTGACACAACAGGTATTGTATTTATGAGTGCGTACCTGGTGTCTCTACTTCTGATAGGTGTTGTAGGCAGAATGGCACGTAAAGAAGACTCCCTGGCAGACTTTTATTTGAGTGGGCGGAACATGGGGCTTTTTGTCCTTTTTTTAACACTCTATGCAACTCAATATAGTGGCAACACGTTGATAGGAATGGCCGGTAAATCGTATCGACAGGGCTACGCATTTATTGTAAGTGTTACATTTATGATGTCTGTCATTGGTGCATATCTGATATATGCTCCAAAACTCCATCGCCTTTCAAAGAAAAACAGATTTATTACTGTAGGGGACTATATAGAGCATCGTTATCAATCTCCTGTCTTGACAATTTTTATCACTATTGTCTGCATAATAACAGTCGGTAGTTATATACTAACCAATCTAAAAGCGATCGGCTATATTGTTGAGACAACAACAGGAGGACATGTAACTTTTGTACAGGGAATAATAGCACTGTCTCTGATTATGGTTATATACGAGACTCTTGGTGGTATGCGAAGTGTTGCATGGACTGACGCGATTCAGGGTATTCTACTTATAGCAGGATGTATATTTATATTCTGGGGTATAGAGTATCAATATGGAGGAATATCAGCAGTAGCAGAAAAGCTCGTTTCATCTCGTTCTGAGATGTGGCATCCACCTGATTTTGCACAAAAACGATTGTGGCTCAGTACGATAATAATCATATTTTTTGGTATATCAATCTATCCTCAAGCTATTCAGCGCATATACGCCGCAAAGGATTCTAAGACATTAAAGCGATCGTTTCAGATCATGATCTTTATGCCTTTTGTGACTACTTTTTTTCTAATTATAGTGGGCATGGTTGGTATGAACAGGTTTCCGGGGCTTGATAAACAGGGAAGTGAGGAGATTACAATGCTACTTCTGAATGATATGGCTATGCATATTCCCGGAATAAAGTTTTTTATAATACTCTTTCTTTCGGCAGCAGTTGCAGCAATTATGTCTACTGTGGATTCAGCACTTCTGGCGATTTCGTCACTTTTTACACAAGATATATACAGGCGGATAAAGCCTACCGCTTCACAATCCCACCTTACCGGTACCGGCAAGATATTTTCATGGGGAATAATGGCGTGTATGGCGTACTTTGCTACCAGCCTACCGCAGACAATATGGAGATTGACTGAGATGAAGCTTGAAGTACTCTGTCAGGTGGCACCTGCCATTTTCCTGGGATTGCATATTAAGTCACTATCCGGCAGAACAATTTTGTCAGGTCTATCCGTCGGTATATGTGTAACACTGTTTATAATGTTCTCTAATAATTTAGGGATACCTATTATGCCAAAACCCTGGGGCATACATGCTGGTGTATGGGGCCTTGCATCCAATTTTACAACGGTTGCAATCCTATCAACACGTAAGAGATACTCTACAGTTTGTTGAACAACAGAAACAAATAATGTATATTATTTAAGACTTATAAGGGTTAACCTTTTATATATAAAAAGATGACAAAGTTCAGGCTATGCTGTATTTCAGCTTTACTTCTTATTTTATCGGTACCATGGTTTTTTACAGAATCCAGAACCAGCAATCTTTTTGGGTTTCCTTTTTGGGCCTTTTATAGTCTCTGTATCACATTATCATATGCAATAGCTACTGCATTTTTCTTTCAGCGATATTGGTATCTGTTTGCCGGTGATGATGAATAAAATACTTTAATAATTTCTAGTAGCATTAACCTGTAAAAATCGTGCCTGTAAATTAAATGATTGAAATATATAAAAAACTACCGGGAACAAACTGCGGAGAATGCGGAGAAACTACATGCATGGCGTTTGCATTGAAGGTGCAGAGTGCACAGAGAAAGATGCATGAATGTCCTTATGTTAAGCAGGAAAATGAAGAATCTATAGAGCAAGAGTCTGTTGTTACAATGGAGAATAATTACAAACGTGTAAGCAAGGAGCTGGAAGAAGAGGTTAAGAGTGTTGACCTCAAAGAGACTTCTGCTGCCATAGGCGGAGACTATGAGAATAGAGATGATGGTGGGGTTATAAAGCTCAAAATGATGAACAAGGAATATGAGGTTCGTAATAAGGGCTTATTTGATAACGATACTTATTGCGAGCACTCCTGGTCAAAAATCATTATCTATGATTATGTTCGTAGAAAAGGCAATGAACCATTAACCGGTAATTGGGTCTCTATGGGGCATTTCCCGGATGCGGCATCACATTCAAAAGCCTTTCAAAAAAATGCAGAAGATAAAATCTCAGAAAAGTTCAACAGCGATCTGAGTGGACTGGTTTCTCGATGTAATGAGATGGAAGGTAAAGAGACCAGTGGTAAATTGAAGGCAGATTACGTTTGCTCATTTAATCTTTTACCACGCATTCCAATGTATATGTGCTTCTGGGAAGCAGATGACGAGTACTCTGCCAGTTGTAAGCTGTATGTAGATCGGAATGCAGACGCATATATAGACATTGAATATCTTGCGTATCTTCTTGAGTGGTTTGTCAAAATATTTGTGGAGTAAGCACTGCTTTCAGTAGTGAATTGTAAGCCAGACTGTCTCTTCTTCCGGATCAGTCCATTCAACCCGATGCTTTTGGTGTGCAGGTATGTTGATATAATCACCGGTTTTCATGATAACTGTTTTATCATCACCTTCAAACAGCAAACCGGCATTTCCTTTTAACACAAGTACCCATTCGTTCCTGCCTTG
Organism: uncultured Candidatus Scalindua sp.; assembly: GCA_964438395.1. Taxonomy (GTDB): domain Bacteria; phylum Planctomycetota; class Brocadiia; order Brocadiales; family Scalinduaceae; genus Scalindua. The sequence continues at coordinate 6,554 of CAYTLC010000104.1, read as the reverse complement.
ATCGTACCACTCTCCTTCAGTGGTAGCATGACCATGGGAAATAATTCTTTCAATTTTGAACTGACCTGTCTGTAGCACTGTATCTAAAACTTCTTCAGGGGGTTGTTTCTGTATACCTGAGAATATGTTCCTGATATCCATTTTAACTCAATACTGTGCTAATTCTAATAGAATTCTGTCCGGCCCCCATAAGTAAGCCAGGCGTTTTCCGGTCTTGGGATAAGTTTGAATTGGGCTTAAAAATTCAATCCCCTTATCCTTCATGCGGCAAACTTCATCTTCAATATCATCGACTTCAAATGCAATATGACGAAATCCAATCTGGTTTGCTTTGTCCATGTTTGAATCTTTTCCAGATGGTGGAGAGGTGTACTCGATCAGTTCAAGGTTTGTTTCAGTACCGGGCAATGACAATGTTACGTATCTGGCGTTGACATCTGGCAGACCAACTATTGAAGATATCCACTCTCCGGACAAACCGGATTCATCTCCGATTTCAAAACCAAGTTGAATAAAAAAAGCCTTTGTCTCTTCCAGATTGCTGACAACGATATTAACGTGATTAATTTTCTTTAACATTGCGTAATATAACTGGATACCCTGTGAAAGCAGGGCTGTTCTCCCTCCATTTCTGGAGGACTCCATGTGTAGTCTATTTAATCACTTTACCCATAGAAAATGCCTTTCCCAGAGTCTTGCCGATTCCATGATATGTACGTACTTCCGGAGCAAAAAGAACAGGTAAAACTTTATTGATATCAGGCAACCCTTCTTCTCCAAGCACTGATTCATCGGCTTTGACATCAACAATTTCACCAACAAACAGGGTATGTGTCCCTATTTCTGTATTATGTGTCATTTTACATTCCAGGATTAATGGGAACTCACTTACGTAAGGAGCATCAACCAGATCACTCTTTACAGGAGTAAGCCCGGTATCAGCAAATTTATTTGTCTTACTTCCTGTGGCAATCCCGAAATAATCGGCCTCTTTAGCATATTTCTCAGAAGGAATATTTATAGTAAACGCTTTCCTATCAATAATATTACTGTATGAATAAGTGGCTTTTCTCAATGATATATTAACGCTCTGAGGTTTTGAACAGCAAATGCCTCCCCAGGCAATCGTCATCACATTAGGCTTTCCTTCACCATCGTATGTACCCACTACCCAGAGAGGTGTAGGACATGCGAGAGTCTTTACTCCTAGTGATTTCTTCATGAATATTTCTCCTTGATTGTATTGTTAGACTGTAAACCCCTAAGCTATATCATGAAACCATAAAGTAATTAGAGTAGCTGTAGCTATTCATCATTATCAGAATATTGTTGATGTTCGTTGTATTTATAAACCAACTCAATATCCGCTTCCTTAAAGAGTCTTTCAGACTCTTCTCCCTGGTGATATTTCCGTTCACAAACAACCCTCTTAATACCACAGTTGACAAGAAGCATAGCACATGTTCTGCATGGGGTCATTCTGGTATATAAGGTTGCTCCTGATATTGAAACACCTATCTTAGCTGCCTGACAGATAGCGTTCTGTTCTGCATGGACAGTACGCATACAGTGTTCAGTGACGCTGCCATCTTCATGTGTTACTTTTTTAATATGGTGTCCAACTTCATCACAATGCGGAAAACCTGATGGGGAACCGACATAACCGGATACTATGAACTGCCTGTCCTTTGCGATAACGCAACCGCTTTTTCCTCGATCACAAGTCGCTCTCTTGGAAATAGCATTAGCAACCTCCATAAAGTAGTCATCCCATGATGGTCTTTCATCAGATTCTTTATCTTTAATGTGATCAGCCATACGTTAATTTAGTAGTCTCATCTTATGAGAACTGCAGTCCAACCCAACTAGTTTAAGTCAATTTGATGAACAGTAATGACATTTTCCAGTTTCATCAGCTCTTCCAATATTGCTTCATTGACAGGTTGGTCAATGTTAATAAAGGATACCGCCTCCTGCAGGCAAGATTCGCTCGATCCCGACTGAAATGTTTTATCCAGCGTCAATTGCATTCTAGAAACATTTATTTGATGATTGCCAAGGATTGAGGTGGCTTTGCCGATAACTCCGGGCCTGTCATAATTATGAAGAGCCAGGATATAACCATCAGGTATCACCTCAAGGTAAAAATCATTAAAGCGCACAAATCTATAATTTTTGTTTCCAAATAGTGTACCTGCAATTAAATTGGTTTTCTCTTCGCATGTAACCGAAAGAGTAATCTGATTCGCAAAATCCTGTACATGATGCACTACGTTCTCTTCCACGACTATGCCTCTGGACTCAGCTACACTGAGTGCATTTACGAAGTTAACGGATCCATCAGAAATTGTATTCAAAAAACCATAAACCAGAGCAGAGGTTAGTGCATTTGTGTCGTAATCGGTGACCGCGCCTGAATAGCTTATAGTTAATTTCTTTATTTCAGCATGGTTCTCACGATGTATTTGACCCTGAAAGGAGCCTAATTTGTCACAAAGTTTTAAGTATGGACTAAGAACTTTAACCATTTCGGAGCTAATAGATGGGCAATTTATACTATTACGTATTTCTCCGGTAATTAGAAAATCTCGGATCTGTTCAGCGACCTGAACAGCGACATTAACCTGTGCTTCCGCAGTAGATGCTCCGAGATGTGGTGTGCAAATAACACGGTCATGCTTTAAGAGAGGATTGTCTTGTGGAGGCGGTTCCTCTTCGAAGACATCAATCGCTGCACCGGCAATTTTGCCAGAGTCTAGCCCTTCAATAAGGTCAGATTCGTTAACGATTCCACCACGGGCACAATTGATGATACGAACGCCAGTTTTCATTGTCTCTATTGTGTTCTTGTTTATCAGGTTGCGAGTTGAATCATTTAATGGAACGTGGACAGTAATATAATCAGCACGTTCAAAGAGTTTTTCTTTCGTAACCAACTCAACTCCATTCTTTGCCGCAATTTCTGCAGTTAGAAAAGGGTCAAAGACCATAACTCTCATTTTGAGACCCAGTGCTCGATCGGCTGCAATCTTGCCAATATTTCCATACCCGAATACTCCCAGTACCTTATCTGTAACTTCTATTCCGGTAAATTTAGACTTTTCCCATTTCCCCCCATTCATGCTTTTATCCGCTTGCGGAATATGGCGTGAAAGAGACATGAGCATTGCAATAGCATGTTCGGCTGTTGTAGTGGCGTTCCCACTGGGTGTATTGACAACGATAACACCGCGTTCCGTGGCAGTATTGCAATCTATATTATCCACTCCAATACCGGCTCTACCAATAATCTTTAATTTGTCTACCGCTGCAAAAACATCTTTTGTTACTTTAGTTGAAGAACGAATGATGAGTGCATCTGTGTCCTGGAGTTCTTTAATTAAATCTTCAGGGCTCAGATTCGTTTTGTAAACTACCTGAATCCCATCAGCTGCGTCGAGAACATCAATGCCATCCTGAGACATTTTATCTGAAACTAAGACTTTCAAGCTTCACCTCTTTTAAATAGAATAAATTTTTATGAAATAAAATGTTAAAAGTGTTTAAATGCAAAACACTCTCTTATAAGAAAGTGTGTATTTATTTATAAACCCAATCACTGCCATAACCATATGCTGGCACGACAATACATTTGTATTAAGAATGCTCCGACTTAATCACCCCATGTCCTTTTCAGATATCTTTCTCTTCCTGATCCGGACTTATATCTCTCGTATCTGTCAGGGCTCTTTTTGTAATACTTTTGATGGTACTCTTCGGCTGTGCAAAAAACTGATGCCGGGATTATTTCAGTAACGATTGGCCTGCCGTGTATACCGGACTTACCCATTTCCTCTTTTGATGATTCGGCTATCTGTTTTTGCTTTTCATTATGGTAAAAAATAACCGTTCTGTACTGTGAACCTATATCTGCAAATTGTCTGTTTGGCGTTGTTGGATCAATATTCTTCCAGAAGACATCAAGTAGCTCAGAATAAGAGATCTGTGAGGGGTCAAATTGTATCTCAATCGCTTCGGTGTGACCGGTTTCGCCCGAACATACATCCTCATAAGTAGGATTTTCCGTGTTTCCACCGGTGTATCCAACGGTAGTTGAAATTACGCCATTTAGTTTGTCGAAAGGGTGCTGCATACACCAGAAGCAACCTCCTGCAAATAGAGCAATTTCAATTTTACTACTATCCATACTTTAGCCATTAATTATAGATCTTACACTTTAAGCTTCCTGCAATTTGCACTACAATTGCCTTCTGTGCCAAATAAACAACCTAAAAAAATACCATATCCTGTAACTTATTGCAAATAAAAGTATTAACCGTTATGTATTAACAGTTTAGATGCAACCTTTTCCATAAATTGTTATACATTGATAATAAAAATGAATCATTATATTCTTGAAAAAGTGCCTCATAATCTTTAGTATCACAAATTTATAAAATTTACTGGTATTAGGGTCAAAAAGTGACGTCACATATTTGATTAAGACCCAGCATGATACTTAAATGACAGTTTGTTTGGAGGGGCATTCTGTCAACTATTAAAATAAATGGATCGAAAAAAAATACTATTAGGCATAAAGATATTTGTCGCTATATCACTTGCTTCACAGCTTGGAATTTTTTTCTACACTTCGTATCAACACGGTGGCATATCATTAAATCTCCATTCTCAGAGAATAAATATTTATATGCTGAGCGTCGCTTTTTTTCTGTCATGGTTTGAGGGGCCTATTACAGGTGTGCGTATTTTCTTCCTTATGCGTGTAATCAACCCGCGAATTAAAATCATCACTTCAATTAAGGCCGCATACGCTAATATCTTTATGGGAACAATAACACCGTCGCAAACCGGTGGGGGTGTTGCCCAGATCTATTTTATCTCCAGAGATAAAATCCCCTACTCACAAGCTTCAGCAGGTTCAATTTTATGTTTTGTCAGTACTCTATTTTTCCTGATAACTGCTCTTATTTCAACCGCGTTGTTTCATTCTCCAACAATGGGGCACTCCCTTCAATTGATGATTAAGAGTGCCTCAGTTGCAGTAGGTATTACGACATTGATCTTTATTGTCTGCATGCTCTTTACACACTTAATTAATAATATGAAGTTTACTCTGTTCACACACTTTAAGAACAAAGGAATAATTAAGGACGAGAACGGGAAGATAGAGGATTTTCTAAAGAGGTTTGCAGAAGGACTTGTAAATTGCAGGGAATCAATACTGTTAATGGCCAAACGCGGCAAAATAGCCTTAATTGTTGGCTATTTACTCACCTGCCTTTTCTTCGCTGTTCGCCTGGTAATTCCATATTTCATAATTACCGGACTGGGTGGCAACGTAAGTGTTGCTGATGTAATGTATATTCAACTGTTTATCACCCTGGTCAGCTATTTCAGTCCTACTCCAGGCGCCTCTGGAATAGCAGAGTTAAGTTCGGTTGTATTGATGGCATCTTTTGTAGCATCGCCGGTAGTCGCTATTTATACTTTCTTATGGAGGCTGTGTACACTTTATATCAATAGTTCTATTGGCGGGATATTACTCTATAGAGAACTAAAGACGCCTGGTCAGGCTTAGTATCAACTGAAATTCCATTTCGCCATTTCGTAAATATCCTTCAGCCTTTTTCCTGTCTCCAGAACTACTGTTGGTTCGAATCCGCAGTGGACCATGCAGTGCTTACAGCGGGGGTCTTTGTCGGTACCGTATTTATCCCAATCGGTGTTATCCATCAACTCCTTGAAGGTCTTGTAATATGCATCAGTGATCAGATAACAGGGGCCTTTCCATCCGAGATAGTTTCTTGTAGGGTTGCCCCAAGGAGTGCACTTCAGGTCTCTCTCTCCCATGAGAAATTTCATATACATGGGAGTGTTCATTGTCTTGTATTTCTTCGACAGTTCGTAGATAAAACTGAATTTCCTATGGAACTCTTCTTTCTGAATGAAGACATCGTTTGAGTTGTCTTCAAAGCTGAATCCCGGAGAGATAAGAAGGCCGTCAATTCCAATCTCTGTAAGGAATGCAAATAACCCTTCTATCTCCATTGGATCTGTATCCTTGAAAATTGTTGTATTGGTGCATACAGTAAATCCCGACTGCTTGGCTTTCCTGATTGAATCTGTCGCTTTTTTGAATATACCTTTTGCTCCAACGATCCTGTCGTGGGTTTCTGCCATTCCGTCCAGATGTACATTTATGTTTAAGTAGGGGCTTGGTGAATATTTATCTAAAGAATCTCCCAGGGTGATCCCATTTGTACAGAGGTAAATATGTCTTTTTTTTGCAATTAACCCGTTTACGATCTTATCCAGGTCAGGATGAAGGAAAGGCTCCCCTCCGGTGACTGATACTACAGGTGCTCCACACTCTTCAGCGGCTTGCATGCATTCGTCCACACTCATTTTCCTGTCCATTGTCTCCTTAAATTCCTGGATCCTGCCGCAACCTTCGCATGTAAGATTACAGTTATGTGTAATCTCCAGCATCATTACAAGGGGAAATCGCTTAACTGAGGAGATCTTGTTTTTTAACAAATATTTACTAATAGAAT
>CAYTLC010000103.1:4997-9367 GCA_964438395.1 uncultured Candidatus Scalindua sp. | reverse complement strand
TAACTGGTGTTTTCGGAATAGTAACGATTGCTACAATGTTGAGCATTGTCATACTCCTGTCTTTGGGTGCAAATCTGCTTCCTATGGGACGACTGGAACGGTACACTCACGCCCTGGCAGGCGCTACTATTTGCCTCTGTGGAATAACCATTAGATTTCTTGGGTTATGATTATGTCAACATGTAGCTTTCCACTTATCCTCTAACCAGTTATAGTGCTCACTCGGTTTGAAGTTATTCTTGTACGCCATTTTCTGGCACTCTTGAACATAATAACCAAGGCAATAGTATTTCAATCCAAGTGATCGTGTATGCTCTATTTCCTTTAAAATGCTGAAGGTTCCCAATCCCAGATGTGAAAATTTTGTGTCATAGATAAAATAGACGCTGCTCAGACAATCTTCACCTTTGTCCAGGAAGCCCAGGCCAATCAACTCTCCATCAAGATAGTATTCTGACTGAAGGCTTGGGGTGGAGGGTGAGAAGAAGCCGGAGATGAATTCATCCAGATCGCATTCCTGTGAAAAACGCTGGTTTGAATGGTCTTTGTAAATCTCAAATGCCCTCTCACTGAATTTAAGCGGGCCGAAAACGACATCGGTATTACGGTTCTTTTTCAGGTTACGCCTCTGACTTTTAGACGGCTTAAATTCGTCAGATATAACCCGAACTGGAACGCATTCGCTGCAGTCAGGACAGGAAGGTTGAAAAAAATATACTCCAAATTTTCTCCATCCTTTTGCAAGTAGAAATGAAATATCGGATTCGTTCAGTTCGCTTGCAAGAAAGTATCTGATCTGTTTTTTTCTGTCCGGCAGATAAGGACAGAGAGAAAGCTCTGCTATATCCAGTTCTCTATGCAAAATCATAATTTGTACCTCACACGAAGCCACGAAGAACACAAAGGATAAATTTCATTTTTTTAAATTCGTTTCTTAGTAATCTCTGCGTCTCTGCGTTTAAGTAAATTAATCTAAAATAGCTTCATGATGAATATGCCGATCATGACAACACTTATAACCAGCTTTATTATTACGCCACCGAGAAAACCGACTAGTGTACCCACGCCTGATTTAAATGCACCTTTTAAATCCTTACCAAAAAGTAATTCAAATGATACTGCACCAAAAAACGGGCCGAAAACCAGTCCGACAATTCCACCCATAAAAAAACCGGCTATACCGCCGATTACAGACCCAATCAAGCCCCATCTTGTTGCTCCATACTTTTTTGCCCCGATAACACCGCCAAGATAATCCAGGACAAGAGAAACAATAGTTAAGATAGCCAGGATCAGGAGAAGAGACCATCCAATGGTTTCAAATCCATCGCAAGCATCGTATATAAAAACACCTGCCCATATCAAGGGGGTGCTTGGAATAATAGGGAATATAATCCCGGCAAGCCCTCCAAGTATGACCAGTAACGAAATGATTAAGATAGTTATGTGGTATGCGTCCATTGCTTCTTAAAGAACCCTATATCGGCATCAAGTCTCTGCCTGCCAGCTTTGCGCCCAGTCGCCATGATACTGTTGTCTGTCTCCGCTCTCGTTTTGTTAAATCCGTATATAGTTCAAGAGCGTTATCGCTTGATTTAATATCCTTGCTTATTGCTTCAGCAGCGAACAGGCCTGAGGTCAATGCGCAGGAAATTCCCTCGCCAAAGGCGTTAAGAAATCCGGCCGCTTCACCTACAAGCAGAACGTTGTTTTTGCCGAGGTAGAACTTTCCTTCCGGACACATATTGTTTCCAATACATCCAGATTTTCTGACCATCTTTCCACGCTTAAGATTAAACTTGTTCTCTAGTAACTCTGTGTATTTCAGGAGATATGGTTTTATCTTCTTTCCCTTCGCAGCCGCAGTGCCGAAGACTTGCAAGCCATCCTTAACACTGAACCACGCGTAAACCTCACCGTATTGGGGTTCCAGAAAACCGTGATAAAATTCAGGGTCCAGGTCTGAACTTCCTTCGTAGTAATTCTGATATGCGGTAAACCACTTCAGTCCCTTTTCAAACTCGGGATCAAGTTTTGCCCTGATTATCGACTTGCCACCTTCAGCGCTTATCAGGTACTTACACTTGATATCAACTACTTCATCATTCAAACTATCATGAACCTTCAGAAGGATATAATCACCACTCTCACTGAAGTCTGTCAGGAGGTGGCAATCTTTAATCTCTGCTCCGGATTCCTTGACAAGCCAGTAGTCATACTCAGAACGCCATATGTTTGGTACTCCGTTGCCATCTTTATTGAAAGGATAGTCTTTATAGCTTTCATCATCAGACCAGAATCTAACTCCCTTCAAAAGTTCAGGAGTAACGTATGCTGATTTTGGGATCTTTCCAAAATATTCCTCGGTTATATCCAGAGATTTTTTGAAGATAATGCCGGAGCATATCTTGTATCTGGGTAGTCTCTTCTTCTCCAGCACAAGGACGCTTAGTCCTTCATTTGCCAGTCCCTTTGCCGCTGCAGCCCCTGAGGGTCCCGAGCCGGCGATTACAACGTCATATTCATTTTTCATTAATTAGTTCTCTCATGTTTCCGTGAAAAATAGTCTTTAGTCAAGCTTATCACCACACCGCTTAGGGCAATAATGGCGAAGAGGTTTGGCAGTGCCATTAAACCCAATGTGATATCAGAAAAGTTCCAGACAAATTCCAACTGTACAATCGCGCCCACAAAAAGAGCTACTACATAAACACAACGATAAGGCATAATTGCTCTACTGCCAAATAAATATTCTGCGCAACGGTCTCCATAATATGACCAGCTTATGGCGGTGGATATGGCAAACAATATCAACCCTATTGCGACAATAACACCTCCAAAATATGGTATTCCCGCGTTGAATGCATTTTTTGTTAAAACCGATGAGTCTGCGTTGCCGGTCCACTTTCCCGTAATGATGATTACCAGTGCAGTCATGGTACATATAACTAGTGTGTCAATTAAGGGGCCCATCATTGCAACAAGTCCTTCACGTACCGGTTCTTTTGTTTTCGCGGCAGCATGGGCAATCGGAGCGCTTCCAAGCCCCGCTTCATTGGAGAACGCAGCTCTTCTGACTCCCCATGTTATTGCATACAATACCGTAGCTCCGGCAAAACCGCCGGTTGCGGCAGTTGGCGTAAATGCATGTTTGAAGATCAGGTAAAACGAATCTGCTATCATACCGTAGTTCCAGAGGATAATGAAAAGCGCTCCCGCTACATATATTGAGGACATAACGGGTACGAGTCTGCTCGCAACCTTTCCAATTCTCTTGATACCGCCAATAATCACCATACCAACGATTACGGATATTGCTACTCCGAGGACTGCTTTCAAGACAGGCTTTTCAGGTACGAGAGTAGATATTTTACCATTACCTAACTTGTTGATGCTGCCATCATCCTTTACAAAACCGAGATTTTTTATCAATTTGTCGTCGTCTGAAGATGCAATTGTAAACTCATTTTTACCTTCTGTTAGATCTGTAAACTCAATGCAGTTTCTATCTGTGGCTATTTCTGCCATGACGATTCGGGATCCATTCTTGGGATGATCATTAATAGCATTTAACAGGTCACTAACTGTTTTGGCGCGGGAGGTATCAACCTCAATTGTTTTTCCATTACTAACTTTTATAACAAACGCTGAGTCTTTTACTATGATGTTTTCTCTTCCATTGTTCATCTTAGACAATGGAGTAGAGTTGTGATATTTTTGTGTGGCAAATTGGTCGGTAAAGGCGATGGTCATTGAATTAGACTGGACCATGTTACCGCCGCCAAATGTGGCGATAAGACCGCAAATGGCAAAAACTATAGCCAACCATTTGAACCTGCTTCCCATTCCCTTCTCGATATAATACATAGGTCCGCCGCTTATGGTACCGTCACTATGTATAACACGGTATTTTTGCGCGAGAGTACATTCAGCGTATTTAGTAACCATGCCGAAGAGTCCGGCTATCCACATCCAGAAGATAGCTCCCGGTCCGCCGGCATGTAGGGCGATTGCGACACCGGCAATGTTGCCGACTCCGACGGTTGCGGAAAGGGCTGCACACAGTGCCTGAAAGTGGGTTATGTCTCCCGGATCATCGGGGTTATCATATTTACCTCTGGCGACTGCTATACTATGTCCAATCCTTCTGAATTGAGGGAAAGCAAGTCTGATACTGAAATATACACCTGAACCAACAAGCAGAATGACCAGCGGCATACTCCAGATATAGCCCGCTATCTTCCCCAGGACTTCTGTTGCTTCGCCCAGCGCTGTAAAGTTCATAAGTGGTAATAAATTAAACATTGTAATCTCCTATAAAGTTAAATAGAACGTCCATGTGCTATTTTAGTTCAGAGTGTAGAGTCGCA
>CAYTLC010000103.1:0-4897 GCA_964438395.1 uncultured Candidatus Scalindua sp. | reverse complement strand
TATAAAGTTAAATAGAACGTCCATGTGCTATTTTAGTTCAGAGTGTAGAGTCGCAACTCGGGGTTGTCAGTCCCTTTCAATCCATCCGCCTCCTATAACGATATCGCCATCATAAAAGACGGCAGCCTGCCCCGGTGTGATTGCGCGTTGAGGCTGCTTTAACTCTACCCTGACACGATTGTGTTCCAGCGGGTAAATTACGGCTGGAGTTTCATTATGCTTGTACCTGATCTTTACTGAAGCAGACAACTCCTTTTCCGGTTTTTCAATCGAAACCCAGTTTACCTGATCTACCGTGAACGTGTCCTTCATAAGTTTTTCTGCAACGCCAACGGTAACGGTATTCTTCGTGGGATCAATATCAACTACATATCTTGGTTCGCCAAATGCCATGCCCAATCCTTTTCTCTGGCCTATGGTAAAATTGTGAATACCATCATGTGTGCACAGGGTGTTATCGTCTGTATCTTTTAACAGGCCGGTACCAATTTCTGTTCCTACTTTTTCAACAATCAAGTCACTGTAACTCTTTCCGGTAACAAAACAGATCTCCTGGCTTTCCGGCTTGTCCTTTGTTTTCAGGTTTACTTTAGAAGCCTCTTTGCGAACCTCATCTTTAGTCATATTTCCGAGTGGAAACATGGCTCTGGAAAGTTGATTCTGGTCAAGTGAGAAGAGAACATAAGACTGATCTTTATTATCGTCAATCCCTTTTTTCAAAATGTATCGTTCCTTGAGTTTTTCTATTCTGGCAAAGTGACCTGTAGCTACATAATCTGCCTTAAGGTAATCAGCAAACCTGAGCAATTTGCCAAACTTGAGTTCCTGATTACAGATGATGCAGGGGTTGGGAGTCCTCCCTTTCAAATACTCATCACAAAAGTATTCGATAATACCATTAAATTCATCTTCAAAATTAATAACATAAAATGGAATGCCGAGAAATGATGCCACATTCCTGGCATCTCTGGCATCTTCAGCACTGCAACACGTTGCAGTTTTCTTTTCGGGTTGCGGTGCGGCTGCAGTATTTCCAAGACGCATGAACAGGCCTATTACGTCGTATCCCTGTTCAATTAAAAAATGAGCGGCGACGCTGCTGTCAACGCCACCGCTCATTGCAATAACTACTCTTTTTTTCATTATTCTTTATCGAAAAGATGGGTTTCTCATAACTTAAAAGGAATTGGAGTAAAGCAGAGAAAGAACACAACCAGCATTAATACTCCTATACATTTGCGCCTGAAATCTAGCGGTGTAAATGGGTCCGCTGGTGGTGGATGTTTAAATCCAAACAATAATAGTAACACGGCAATAAGGATCCAGCCTTTAAAAACAAATATTGCAAAAAGCCCAAATATTCCTATACCCACTTTGTATACAATGGTACTGTGTTTTCCCAATAATGCGTAAATGACATGACCACCGTCAAGTTGCCCGATAGGCATCAGGTTGAGTGCAGTAACAAAAAGTCCTGCCCACCCTGCAAAAGCAATTGGATTTAAGATGATATCAAAACCTTCCGATACCTCACCTACCATCATTTTTGAGAAAAGTGAAAAGAGTATGGGTTCTCCCAATCCTAGATAGCTGGTTGCATCCTTTGGAATAGGATGGACTTCTGAAAGATGCAAACCTATTAGAGTGATTGGAATTGCAAAAATCAGACCTCCTATCGGACCTGCGACTCCAATATCAAACAAAGCACGTTTGCTGGGAATATGACCTTTCATCTTTATAACTGCACCGAGGGTACCAAAAAAAGAGGGAAATGGAAGGAAATATGGCCATGTTGCCTCAACATGGTATTTCCTGCACATAATGAAATGTCCCATTTCATGTGCAAACAGAATTATCATTATACAAATGGCATAACCGGGGCCATTCATTATATAAGTGGTACAAAATGTTGCAATAAAAAGGAGGATATTTATCCTTGGTATGGCAAAAAAAGAGGGCGTAGAAAGGAATTTCCTTATAACGCCCCTGGTTGACTTTACAGAACTGCTGAGAGAGGCTTTTTCATCCATGATCAGGCTAAATAATTGATTATTTTATTCAATATTATTTGCGATAAACTCAGGCCAATTATAATTTTACATGAAAATATTGTCAAGGTAAAATGAAGTACAAGATTCATAATAATTGCGTCGTTGAAACTATGAATTACGGTGATATGGCAATAATATTGACTGTCAGGTGTGCTATGTTACAATAACGTGACGGCACACTATTGTGCCATGACACACTTATGGTTAGCTATCAAAAGACGTGATTAGCAAAAACAGATCTTAGGATTACGGGATATGATTGTGTAAACAATTACGGGTTTGGTGCTTAAGTGAATGGTCGTGGAACCTGAGTAAGTTAATTCTTTTTTTGTTCTTTTTGGCATATTTTTTGTTCTTTAGAAAGGTTTTATATAATTAGCTGTAACAAGGAAAAGACAATGGCAAAAATCCTCATAATAGACGACGAAGAGAGCATTAGATTTACACTGGAAGAATTTTTTTCAGACGAGGGATACGAGGTCTCCACTGCTGAAGATTACGATGAAGCCATGGAAACAATTGATATGTCTGATTTTGACTTAATCCTGGCTGACATTAACCTGAAAGGTAAATCCGGAATTGATATCCTGGAAAAGGTTAAAGCAGAAAAGCTTAACTGCCCTGTTATTATGATTACGGCAGCACCTGATTTTGACACTGTCTCAGATGCACTTCGTCTGGGAGCCTATGACTACGTTTCTAAACCCATCCAACTGGATCTGTTATTACGTATAACAAAGACGGCAATGAGGCATAAAGCGTTGGCAGATGAAAAGGAAAGGTACCGTTCAAACCTTGAAGCTATTTTCAAGAGTGTGAATGATTCGATTATAACGGTAGATAAAGATATGGTTGTTATCGAAATCAATGAAGCAGCTAAAAATATCTGTCACCTGTCTCGTAATTCTATCGAAAAACCATTTGAGTCTCTTCTGATGCATTGTGGGGGAAGGTGTATAGATGCCCTTGCAGAAACTGTTAAGGAGAAGAAGCCAATTGAAATATATCATCTGGAGTGCAGACACGAATCATCTCTTCAGCAGGTTGTAAACATTAATACATATCCACTCATTAATAATCAAGGAGCATTTACCGGAGCAGTCCTGGTTGTAAGAGACGAAACTCATCTAGCCGGCCTTGAGAGAGAAATGAGAGAACGTCAGCGTCTTCATAACATTATTGGTAAAAGTGAAAAGATGCAGACAATATATTCATACATAGAAGATCTTGCCGATGTTCAAAGTACCGTCCTGATTACCGGTGAGAGTGGTACTGGCAAAGAACTGGTAGCGGAAGCATTACATTATAAAGGAGGACGTAACCATGAGCCTCTGGTTAAGGTAAATTGCTCTGCATTGTCCGACAACTTACTTGAAAGTGAACTCTTTGGACATATCAAAGGTTCCTTTACCGGCGCTGTAAAGGATAGGATTGGTAGATTCCAGATGGCAGATGGAGGCACAATTCTCCTGGACGAGATCGGAGATATGCCACCGAAGATACAGGTGAAGCTGTTGAGAGTGTTACAGGAAAAAACCTTTGAACGTGTGGGAGAGTCAACATCCATCAAGGTTGATGTCAGGGTAGTCGCTTGTACAAATCAAGATCTTCGTGAAAAGATAGAACAAGGTGAATTCCGTGAAGATCTTTACTATCGCCTAAATGTGGTAGAAATATATGTACCTCCATTAAGAGAAAGAAAAGAGGATATTCCTTTTCTCATAGACCACTTCATAAAAAAATTCAATGAAAGTATAAACAAGAATATTTCAGGTATATCAACTGATGTCCAGAAGGTGTTTATGGATTATTCCTGGCCCGGTAATGTGAGGGAGCTGGAACATGCGCTGGAACACTCATTTATTCTGTGCCACCAGAAAACTATTACCCTTAAGCATCTACCACCTGTTTTTGAGAACTTTTTTGCGGTAAAAACAAATCTCTACAATAATGTGGGAGTTGATGAAAAACAGGCAATTGTACAGGCACTTGAAAAAGCAGCTGGGAACAAAACAATGGCTGCCAGGTTGCTGGGCATTAGCAGGCGTAATATTTATAGAAAGATTAAAAATTACAAAATCGAGACTTAAAACAGGTAGATAATACCAATAATCCCCGTTTTTAAAAGTGTGCCATGGCGCATATTCGTTGCGCTCACTATTGTGTCGTGGCACATAACTTTCCTCGAAATTCAAACCTGCTTCCTCAACAGGCAAAAAGATTTAACTCCACAGAATATTTGTAAGTTCAGTTAAAAATGAGAGTTAATTTTAAACTCAATTTTGGAAAAGAAAATATCATCTAGTCTACTGCCATTGGCATATAGTTTGATATTATGAGATTATACTTTTTTATAATTATTGAATTATTTTAAGAACTGCGAGAACGCGTTTTGGAATCAGGTAAGCTGTTGTAAGATTTTGTACCCACCTAATTATAAGCTGCTGGTTCAATTACAGAGTATGGCAGGGAGGCTAACTTTTAAATGCAGGAAGAGAGTAATTGAACCAGCAGTTGATGTCCACTTGTGTATATCAAAGTTATATTCGCTACAAGCAAATCTCCCCAACTTTCTCCTTTCCCTCCTTTTCCTAAAGGAGGTTTATTTGGGGGGATTTGCCTGCCCATTTTATAGATAGAATTTTTGTATTTGCTGAAGGGCTAATCAATGTGCGGAAATAAGATCAACATCCTGTTCCGCTAAGAAAAATCCCATTCCAACTTAGTCAACTCTCCTTTCTTGTTGTGTCACAATATCATTCCGAGGCATTATCTAAATAACTACTGGTCATGACCTGCTCCCCAAAAACTGATCCAGTTGTAATGTTAGTATAGAGCGATATAAT
>CAYTLC010000102.1:0-9466 GCA_964438395.1 uncultured Candidatus Scalindua sp. | reverse complement strand
AGGCGCGTTACCGTCAATGTTTTGTATTCCAATTACCTCAAAGTTTGGAGTAACACCAAGCCTCAATCCCCTGAGCACAGTCTTACCAACACTCATTTTGAAACCTTTTCTTTCTTCGTCATAGTCTTCCCTTGCACGCCGTAAAATATTAGCGCTAAGCCCCAGACTATATCCTGAATCAAAAACAGCAGGATTACTAAACGAAAACACTCCTGTTGTTCTTTGAAGCCCCGGACTAAATCTCATTGTTATTGTGTGACCTCCACCTCGGAATGCATTACCTGACATAAAGTCTTTCCAATCCTTAGGCAAATCAAATATATCAAAATTTTTATCAGTATATGAGACGTCTCCAAAGAGTCCGGCATTGGCACCAAACCCTCCACCAAACCTTAACATTCCAGTTCTACCCTCTTTTACATTAACGAGCACATTTTTTGTATTGTACTTTGTACCGGGCAGATAAGTTATCTCTGACGCTGAACCACTTTGGCTGTCAAAGTATCCTGTACTTGTCAATCGTTGCTCACTTCTCTTGATTTTTTGAGTATCAACCCTTTCTCCTGGAAAAAAGATCAAATTTCTTCGTATGACATTGTCCTTTGTCTTATCGTTGCCTGTTATTATAACTTTTTCAATGAAAAATCTCTCATTTTCAATAACATCGAATATTATATCAATTTTGGGTTCAACTTGTTGGTAAGTATACTCCGCTTTCACGTTTGCATTAAGATAACCTTGCTTACCATAAGCCATGCGTATACCCTGTGAATCTTTTTGGAGAGATTCCGGAAGGAATGCGCTTCCTTTCTTTAGTTCAAGCATGCCAATTATTTCATCACTGGTAAAAAGTTTATTTCCTTTTATGCTTACATTGTCAACATGGTACCTATCACCTTCATCTACTATTACATGAACGAACATTTTCTTTCTATCTGAGCTATACTGTTCTTTCCATGTTACGTCAGCATCTAACCATCCACCTCCTCCATAAAATCCCTTAATTTTTTCGACATCTTCTTCAAACTTACTCTTATCAAATTTACCGGGGAAGATGAAACGAGGAAACTTCCTTCTTTTCGTATCAATGATCTTAGTAAGCCTCTTTGAAGAAAAGGTTTGGTTCCCTTCAAAGACTATCTCTTTTATGTAGATCTTCGAACCTTCTCGAATATTAAATGTTATATTCACATAGCCATCTGTTTTTTTCTCTTTGCTTTTAACATCAATGTTTGAAAACCCTTTGCCCTGGTAAATCTCACGAATTTTGTCTTCGTCCAGTTTTAATAAATAACGTTTTAAATAATCTCCTTCTTTTATCTGTATGCCTTCTCTGAGTTTTTTTGTTTTAACCTTGTCGTTACCCGCAAAAAAAATATTTTTCACGACAGGACGTTCCAATACAAGGAAAATCACCTTAACTCCATCTTCATATGCCTCTACTTCCACTTCGATGTTATCAAAAAACCCCAACAGCCAGATAGCGTCAACATCCTGACTTATTGCTTTTGGATCATAAATATCTCCATGATTGGTTTTGATTGCAGTTTTTATTGTTGAACTGCTTATTCTGCTATTACCTTTAAACTCTATCTTCTTGACTACCGCAGAAACGCTTCCATTTCCCTGAGCGTTAAGTACCTTCACGCCATCTAATGCGAAGAAAAGAACGAATACAATAGCAAATATTTTAATGTGTTTATATGACATAGGTCTATTCTATAGCGTATCAAAAGAATCTAACGAAGCATCACTTATGTAATCTTCAAATCTTAGAATTTCACGTAAAAAAGTAAGTTTTACTTTGCCTGTAGGGCCATTTCTCTGTTTTGCAATGTTTATTTCAACTACACCAGGATTCTTAGTTGGGTCGTAATAATCTTCCCTGTGCAACAACATAATCACGTCAGCATCCTGTTCAATCGATCCGGATTCACGCAGGTCAGACATTCTTGGCGTATGCCCTTCACGCGTCTCCACTGAACGATTCAGCTGAGAAACGGCAATCACCGGTACATTTAATTCCCTGGCCAGTGCCTTCAGGCCTCTCGAAATACCTGAGATTTCCTGTTGTCTGTTTTCTGCGCTTCTACCTTCCATTAGTTGTAGATAGTCAATAATAACCATCTGAATATCATATTGCAACTTAAAGCGCCTGGCTTTAGCACGTATTTCAAGGAGACCAAGCCCCGGAGTATCATCAATAAAAATTGCTGATTCTGACAAATCACCCATTGCAATAGGAAGCCTTGACCAGTCGTCATCGCTAAGCGTACCTGTACGCATTAAGTGTGCATCAATCTTAGCAGCTGAGCACAACATGTTTTGAGATATCTGCTGAGCTGACATTTCCATCGAAAAAATCAGCATTGGTTTTTTATCTTTTGGGTTTTTTAGATTTGCACCAACATGTTCTGCAATGTTCAACACGATGCTCGTTTTGCCCATACTGGGCCTTGCTGCAATAATTATCAACTCGCCTCTTTGCAATCCACATGTTATTTCATCCAAGTCGGCAAAACCGGTTGGCATGCCGGTTAATTTACTGTCGCCTTCATGTAAACTTTCTATGTAGTCCCAGGTACCCTGGAGTATGTCATGCATACTCGTAGTTGGCTTTGCAAATTTGCGCTGTGTTATGTCAAATATTTCCTTTTCAGCTATATCCAGCAGTTCGTCGGACTCTAAGGAGTCGCTGTACGCCTCATGTTGTATTTTTGCAGTGGCTGCAATTAAATCTCTTTTTACAGTCTTCTCTCGTACAATTTTTGCATAATATTCTACATTTGAGGCAATTGGAACTGATTCTTCCAATTCCATTAAATACCCGGCGCCGCCTATTTTTTCCAGTAAAGATAGCCTGTTTAGTTCATCTTTTAAAATGACGAGATCAACCGCATTGTTATTGTCGTAGATATTTACAATTGCATCGAAAATATGTTGGTGTGCAGTTTTGTAGAAGTCGTTTTTGCTTAAACTCTCTGTTACAAGGCTGATTGCTTCGTTATCTATTAACAAAGAACCTAAAACACTTATCTCTGCTTCTATGTTGAATGGTTGTGTTTTCTCTTGTAACAGCCCTGTTGTCATTGTTTAAGCCTCTGTCTGTTAACAGTTTTCACTAAAACAGGTCTTTGTATTTAAGCTTTATCAGTTTCTGAGTTATCTTTAGCAGATGCTTCAGATGATTCTTGCGGGGAGCCTGCTGTTTTTTCGGATTCACTTACAACCCATACCCTGCATTGCGCATTAACATCAGGATGCAACACTACAGTTATATTGTGCAGATCACATTTTTTGATCGGGGCTTCAAGGACCACCATCTTTTCATCTATTTGAAAACCTTTCTCAGACAATACTTTTGCAACGTCATTGGCCGTTACAGAGCCAAACAGCTTTCCATCTTTATTTGTTTTAACGGTGATTGTATAGGATATATCCGCAATTTTATCTGCTAATACCTGAAGTTCCTTGATTTCTTCTTTCCGTCTTTCCTCATTTTTTGACACCTGCAAGTTGATTTGTTCGATGTTTCCTTTGGTTACAACTGTAGCAAGCTTTTTAGGCAATAGGTAATTCCTTGCGTAACCATTCGCAACATCAACAACATCCCCAACATTGCCTAACTTTTTGACTTCTTTCTTTAATAATATTTTCATGGGTTAATAATCCTATAGCTAACTAATTATGGTCAAGCTGTTTTTATGAAAAGAAATAGAATACAAACGAGTTTTCAGGTAAATTTACCGTTCAAGTTAACAATGCCATGTGCCTTGCTCTTTTTAAAGCAATCTTCACTGAGCGCTGATGCTTAGTACAATTCCCAGAACGCTTTTTGGAAAGCAGTTTTCCCTGGCTTCCTACGAGCTTTTGTAAATAATGCATATCTTTGTAATCGACAGATTCTACTTTAGATCTACAAAAACGGCATTTCGTCGCAAATTCTTGATATTTCTTTTTCTTGTGTGGTGCCTCGGTTGTTTTCTTCTTTTTAAATTTTCGTTTCATTAATACAGTTCTTTTATAAATTGTTAAAATTGATATCTACTTAAAATGGTATTTCTTCCTCATTAACATCATTCGGTGCTGCACCTTCCGGAAAACTCGGCCCTTCATCTCTTTTTGTTTTGCCACCTAAAAACTGAAAATCTTCGGCTACTACACGTAGAGCATTGCGCTTTTGACCATCCTTAGTTTCCCATTGTTGAAACTGCAACCTACCTTCTATTAAAATAGGGTTACCCTTGCTGAAGTACTCATTAATAACTTCCGCACGTCTGCCAAACATACTTATGTCAACGTAACATACCTCTTCTTTTTTCTCTCCATCTGGTCCCGACCAGTTTCTATTAATGGCTATTCCAAAACTGGCAATTGCGGTACCGCTTGGTGTATATCTCAGCTCAGGATCTCTCGTAAGATTTCCGATTAAAAACACCTTATTAAGGTTAGCCATATTTTATCCCCTCATTATGCTGTTTATATTAGATATTAGGTGTACCTTAGATTTCTATAAACTGCAATACCGTTACTATCTATTCTGAAGCAACCGGCTCAGAACTTACTTTCTCGTTTTCCGTATCAGCACTGTCACCACTGGCTTGAATTTCCTCTACAGGTTTCTCAGCTTCTTCCTCAGGTTTTGATTCCCCTACCTTATCTACCCTGACTATCAATGTTCTTAAAACATTGTCTGAAAGCTCAAAGTCCCTTTTCATTGGCGAGATTGAATCTGTAGGTGCATTAAAATAGACAAGCAAATAAGCCCCTCGTTTGTGTCCTTTCAGTTTATATGCAAACTTCCTGTCTTCCCACTTTTCACTCTTAAGAATTTCGGCTCCTCTATTTTTCAAGAGGTCTTCGACATGCTTTACTGCCGCTTCCCAATCAGCGCCAGCTACAGAATCACTAATTATGAACATTCCTTCGTATAATCTCAAAACTATTTCTCCTCCTAGTTAAACAAACTCATACAGTTGCTTACATCTGTTGCAACCCAACAATTTATTATCTTACACGCTTTGTCAAGAGCACCTTGAATTACACCATTCTCTTCTTTTGTAAAACGCGATAAGACGAATTCCTTTGTGTCTTCTGGAAGACTACTTCCAACACCGACCCTTAATCTGGGAAAGCATGTGGTTCTTAAATGATTCGAGATTGACTTCAAACCATTGTGTCCACCGCTACTTCCTTCTTCTCTTATCCTGGTTTTTCCCAAGGGAATATTAATATCATCCAGAATTACAAGTATTTCACTCAGACTGCAATTATACTTTCCTATAATTCTTTTTGTAGGACCACCGCTTAAATTCATAAATAGCTGAGGTTTTACAAAAAGAACTTCTTCTCCCTCAATAATGCATTTACTAATGATAGAATCGCGATATTTTTTAGTAAACTCAACATTACAATTCTTGATAAATTTATCTATAATCGCAAATCCAACGTTATGCCTGGTCTTTGCGTATTTGTTACCCGGATTTCCAAGTCCAATAACAATTTTCATCAATCCTTGTTTTCTGACTCTTCTTCTTTGTCAGGTTTACGAGCACTAATTATTTCTGGCCCAGCAGCTAATTCCTCTTCTGTCACTTCCTTTTCCTCAGCAGCAAAGTGGGCAGACACAACAATGGCATCAGTACTTCCAAGTGCTTTAGCGTTGGCCGGAAGCTCTATATCACTAATGTGTATGGTACTTCCAATTTCCAATTCTGAAATATTGATACGAATATTATCCGGAACTGCAGTAGGAAGACACTCTATCTCAATTTCTTTAAGTGCATGGTCAAGTATCCCTCCCTCCTTAACTCCTGGAGAAGTACCATAAAGCACTATAGGCACATGTGTTACAATTTTTTCTGTCAGATCTGTCCTGACAAAATCAGCATGCAATATCTCTTTACCAAAAGTGTCGAATTGTACTTCTTTTATAAGTGCAGTTTCCTCTGAATTATCCATCTTCAAATTGACCATTTTAGTCCTGGCATCTAGTACTCTGGAAAATTCCTTCTTGTCTAAAGAAAGCATGATACTTTCCTGTTTGTGCCCATACAAAATAGCAGGGATTAAACCTGCTTTTCTGTTTTTTCTCGACTTGATAGACCCAGAGTCTTTTCTTATTTTCGCCTGTAGCTCTTGTGTTTCCATTTGGTTTGTTCCCTGATACCTTAAATTTTAAAACAAAAAAATATGAATAATTAAAAGCTTAATGTTCTGTAAACATCGAGCTTATTGACCTGTTAGTATGAATCCTTTTTATCGCCTCTCCTAATAGCTTTGATACTGACAATACCTTAATCTTGTCACCCATACTTTTCGCCTCTTCGCTCAAAGGAATAGTATCTGTGACGGCTATTTCCTTAATTGGGGCTGCTGACAGCTTTTCAATAGCTGCACCACACAAGACAGGGTGGGTCGTCCCTACGTATATATCTTTAGCCCCCTTCTCCTTCAAAACCCTTGCCGCCTGACATATTGAGCCACCTGTAGCAATCAAATCGTCTATTATAATGGCATTTCGACCTTCTACATCGCCGATAACAAACCCAACTTCTATCTCTTCGGGCCCCATCCTCCTCTTGTCTACTACGGCCAATCTCATATTCAGATGGTTTGAATACTGCCTTGCTATTTTTATGCCTCCTACATCCGGCGAAACTACAACAAAGTCAGATAGATCTTTTTCCCTGTAGTAATCTGAGATAACTGGGAATGCAAGAAGATGATCTACCGGTATATCAAAAAACCCCTGTATCTGAGCAGCATGCAAATCCATAGTGAGCACTCTATCCGCCCCTGCTTCAGTTATAAGATTTGCAACCAACTTTGCCGTAATCGGCACCCTGCCCTCATCTTTTCTATCTTTCCTGGCATATCCGTAATAGGGCAAAACAGCAGTTATTCTAGCGGAAGATGCTCTCTTAAAGCAATCTATCAAGATCAACAACTCCGCAAGGCTGTCATTTACCGGTGAGCACGTAGGCTGTATTATGAATATATCAGATCCGCGAACATCCTCATCAACCTTAACATCTATCTCACCATCCGGAAATCTTCCTACCGTAGCCTTGCCTAATGGTATTGAAAGATAATCACATACCTTTTCTACAAGAGCCACATTTGAGTTTCCGGTGAATATTTTTATATTATTTAACGTATCTATACGGTTCTTTTCGTCCATCTTAATTGAGTCCTAGAATATACCCTACTTTACACCCAGTTACCAGTACAATTTGAACAACGAGGCTCAATAGATGACTAACAAGGCTGGTATTATCGTTTCCAATCGTTTACTTTTAAACTGTCAACAGCACAGGCTCACGACATTTTCAGTCTACATGACCTATCTGAATTTGCATCTATATCTAGCGTAACTATCTATTACTAATACAGTTAACCATTCCATATTTCAGAAGCGATAAAGAGGAAGAATGCTATCAGAAAACGATATTCAATGCAAGCAAAAACTAATTACACAGCAAATACGCAACAAATCAGATGAAAATGTTAAAATACATTGAAACGCCTAATTCCGTTAGTATAATACATCAGCAAAATATTGTCTCGTTTACAACTTGAAAGATGGTTTAGAATGCATGATTTTAGTTATATTTTGATGCTTGGCACTGTACTTGGAAAACTATTTATTGCTGCAATCCTGGGCGGTGTTATCGGATGGGAGAGACATAGACGGGGACGACCTGCAGGCCTTAGGACGCATCTCCTAGTATGTATCGGTGTCACTCTGATGATGCTGGTTTCAGAACATATTTTTGTCCAATACCAAAGCCATGGTCATAATTCTATTCTTCGGGTTGACCCCGCAAGGATTGCTGCTCAGGTTGTAACTGGCATTGGCTTCCTGGGCGCAGGCACAATTATGCGATCCAAGGCCAGTATCAGGGGACTGACGACTGCAGCCTCTTTATGGGTAGTCGCAGGTATAGGCCTTGCAGTTGGCAGCGGCTTCATATTACCTGCCATTTTTACAACCGTTATTGCAATTGCTATCCTGACACTAAACTCTTTAGTTGAGAAAAAGATGAAAAGAAATAGATACAGGTCGATAAAAATGCTAATTGCCGGTCAGGGACATTTTCTGGACGAAATAAACCAAATCCTAAAGAAGCATTCTGTAAAATTAAAAAATTATAAGTTTAAAAGAAATATAGAGAATGACGAAATTGAGTATGATTTTGACGTCATGTACAGAGACGAGAAAGCGTTATTATTTGCATCGAACGATGTTACAAAGACAATCAAAGACATAAAGAGTTTCAGTTTGGAATAATTATTTATCAATAGGACA
Organism: uncultured Candidatus Scalindua sp.; assembly: GCA_964438395.1. Lineage (GTDB taxonomy): Bacteria > Planctomycetota > Brocadiia > Brocadiales > Scalinduaceae > Scalindua. Next base: position 1,155 of record CAYTLC010000102.1, on the reverse strand, counting down.
GGAAGGACCATGCTATCATGAAGAAAACTCTCACACTCCTTATTTTCTGTCTATTACCATCTTTCTTTTTTCTGGGTGCTTCGGAGCCACAACCGGTTCTTGACAAACTGGATTCCCTGGAAAAGACCATTTCTAATTTATCATTCAGAATCCTCGCTCTAGAAAAAAGAATCATTTCACTTGAAGAAAAGATTTTTCTGGAAGCAACCAGACAAGAAAAACTACCGGGGAACATTACTCCTGAAATTTTTGAACAATCAGGTGATGATTTCTCCATTGAAGATGTTACCTATGCAACTCAATACAATGGCACAGTCTTTAGAGGCAAAATTACAAATAACACTAACAATGATTTCCAATACTCACTTTTTAAAATTACCGTTTACAAAAAGAATGGTTCTGTCGCTTCCAGTAACGACTTTTATATATTGAATCTGGATAGCCATTCAACCAGAGCATTTGAGGCAAAAATACATGACGCAACGAAGGAAGAGTTTGAGACGTATTTAATTGAATTCACCAAAGGTTCTTAAGCCTGAAAATTTTTCAGCCCAGGAAACCGGTTACATTGTCCAGTTGCACATTACTTACCGCGATTTCAGGAGCGACTACTACTTCCCTTGATCCCCATACCAGCGTAGACCTCTTTTTCTTTGTGATCCCGATTATGTTGTTGAGCATATGTTTTATGTTGGTGTTGATCCTGATGGTGTTAGGTTTTAAAGGACTTGCAATCTTTCCGTCCTTTATCAAAAAAGAGTCAGCGATTATAGTACTCGTGAAGTCGCCCATGGCCAATCCGTTTATCGCATAAGTGTACCAGATCCTGCCAATGTAGACTCCGTTGTCTACCTGCTTAAGTAGACTACCCCTGGTCATTTCTCTGTTCCCTTCAATTACCACGTTTGTTGGATATATACCTGTCTTATTTTTGTAATCCCTGCCATTTGTTGAGTATCTGAAACCGTTCCGTGGAATTGGACAATACAGATTGCTTTTGAATTTCTGTGCATAGTAATTGTTTGCCAGAAAGCCAGTAAGTGTGCCATTCGTGATCAGATCAGTTCTTCCGGTCGACATGCCCTCACACGTAATCTTTTTACTGCCAATTTCACCCTCTATGGATCCGTCATCGTATATGTTTAAATTACTTGA
>CAYTLC010000101.1:5671-9566 GCA_964438395.1 uncultured Candidatus Scalindua sp. | reverse complement strand
TATTAACTGCTTTGTAATCGTTCTTCGTATTATATTCAGCAATATATTTAACATAAGACGAACCAAAACCCGGATCAAGGAATGTAAAAAAGTTGATGGCAGTATTTGCGATTGCCCATATTCCAAATGCCTCAATACCAATTCTATGAATAATAAACGGTGTAAACAGGAAGCTCAGGAAGTAGCTCCAGAAAAAACCTGCTGAACTGAAAACAGTATTCCTGATAATCTTTTTCGAAGTGGCGCCAGACAATATAGCTATTCCTTTAAAATTTGAAATTCTTCATTTTTGTTGAAAAATTCAGCTGTAAATGATAGAGAATATATCTTTTATAACACTAATTGCAAGTGTGTTTGTATTTCTGGGCTGTTGGACGCGAGCACTGAAGAGAGAATGAGAGATAACACTTTCTCCCTGGGATGCGCAATCGTGTTAGAGTGCGCATAGCTCAAGAACCCCGATAAGCCGGGCGAATAAATTCCCTTTCTTAATATATTTTAATATGGAATTGTATTCTAAAAATGAAAATTTTATTCTCTGGTTACCACAACCCTAATAATATAGCACAAACAGAATATGTTGAAAGAGCTATTTTACAATTGGGCCACGAACTCGAAACGTATGATTATCGACAACATATTATACCCTATCGAATAAGTGACAAATTGCCTATCCTTTACCGCTGGGATATGAACAGGCTGAATAATGGACTACTAAAGTTAGTCAATAATTTCAAACCTGATATATTCCTGGTTAATTGGGGTGGCACATTTTACCCTGAAACAATCACTGAAATTCGAAAGCGACACAATGCCATCACTATAAACTGGCTTTCAGATTTTCCAGGAGGGGCCGGCGTACTGGAAACAGCTTTAAAGGCTGTACCTGCATATGACTATTTTTTTGCCCAGAGTACAGACGCCCTGGAAGCCCATAAGGAACATGGAAATAGAGGTGGAATGTGGCTAAACGCAGCATGCGATCCTGACATTCACAAACCGCTGGATCTATCTGAAGAAGAAAAATCAAAATACGGATCTGATATTTGTTTCGTTGGTTCTATGTATCCAGAAAGAGCGGAGCTGTTCGAAACACTTACTAATTTTAATATAAGCATCTGGGGGCCGGGATGGGACAGGATCGATACTGCTAGCCCCTTAAAAAAACACATAAGGGGAGGTATAGTTACTCCGGACACATGGGTAAAGATATATAATGCATCCAAAATAGTAATTAATTATATGGGACATTATGGCTTGGATATTGACGAAGATAAAGTTACCCAGGCAAGCCCAAGGGTTTTTGAAACTCTGGCCTGTGGAAGTTTTCAGATAGTTGACTCAAAGAAAGATATAGTATCGCTTTTCAATTCAGGTGAACACCTGGTTTGCTTTAATAAAATCTGCGAAGTTAAAGGGCTGGTAAAAGAGTATCTGGACAATCATCAAAGGCGCAAGGAGATTTCAAATAAAGGACGCAACGAGGTTTTAGCAAAACATACATGGGCACACAGAATAGAAGAAATATTGAAGGTAATCGGAAAACTCTGATTTTCAATGTATTTTATCTATTTTTATCTTTGTTATCATATAATCAGGATCAGGATGACGTGTCTTTGTCTTGCCAAAAAGCCACCAGAGGAAAGACCTTAATACCGGTACGCTTTTAAGGTTATTTACATGCATTGCAACTGACCCATCATAGTTAAATGGAGTTTTAGAATAATCATAATCAGTGTATATCTGATAACTATCCATATATCCGTATAAATCCAATAAACCTTTCACATCCTGCGATTCAAAGGCCTGAAGCATCCTTCTCTTTATAATCAGCTCCTCGTCACTCATATCTAAATATAGTCTATTGCCTCCTCTGATAAATAAGGGAGGAGATCTATACTCACAAAATGGCACTAATTTGGATAGCAGTGAAAGAAACTTCTCCGGAGTATTTTTGATAGAATAATACGCATTATACTCTGGACATTCATATAATTTACCATTTCTACCACTTCTTATGTACGCTCTGGATACTATATAATTAGTTATATCGTGTTGATAATGACCACCCTCATAGAGAGGTATAAATATTTTATCAAAGTTGTTCTTTTTTAATACATCAATAACTGTAGCTATGCACTCCTCTATTTCAGCAATATCACTAAGCCCGTAATAATCATCATAATCTAAGAAATGTATATTACCCTTTCCTATTCCTATTAACTCCCATGCCCTGAACGATTCATTCATTCTGGTTGTATTTCTTTCTCTACCGTTTCCTGTTTCACCATCAAAAATATAAACAATATTAACACTGCCACTATTTTTTATTGTTTGTATTGCATAGCCACCTGCCATTATTACACCGTCATCCTGATGTGCAGCAAAAATAGCTATGTTATCATCGCTTACTTTAATATACTCTTTGGCTTCAGTATTAATATTTATTCGAGAATGCAGGTAAAACATTAAAAAACCCAACAATGTATAAAATGACAATAGCATTACGAGAAGTATTCTTATAATCTTTATCAATTTCTAACCTTTTTATTTATTAAAAAGTCATACAAATCCTCAATCTTTTCAACCATAGTTTTGGCACGAAAGTTTTCATCATATACTCTTCTCCCAATACGCCCCATCTTTTCACGCTTCCCTCTATCTCCCAGTAACTCATTCATTGCCCTATAAAGAACCTCAGGATCCTTTGGTAAGACAAGAATTCCATTTTCTCCATCTTTTACTATTTCTGGAATTCCTCCTACATTTGTAGCTATAACTGGTTTGCTGCATGCCATAGCCTCCAGAATAGCTAGCCCCAGACCTTCCCTTAAAGACGGCAGAACAAATATATCTGTCAGTGATAATATTTCCGGGATATCACTCCGTTCCCCCGCAAAGATAACGTTTTTCTCAATCTTGAGATCGACACAAAATTCTTTCAGTTTTCCTCTTAATGCTCCCTCCCCTACAAACAAAAAGCTTATGTCTTTTTTTGATGCTAATAATAGAGAGACTGCCTCTAGTAGATATTTAAGTCCCTTATGTTCTTCCAAGTGGGCTATTGTGCCAATAACTGAATGATTAGCTGGAATACCCAATTCCTTTTTCAGATTGGAACTCCTTTTTTCAGTTACAGCAAAAACATCATCTATACCATTATGAATGGTTATTAGTTTGCTGGCATTAATCCTTTGCGTTTCATTGGCAAAACACTTCACCATCTCTGAGATGCAGATTACTCTGTCAGTAATGAGTCCCAGGAACCATTCAACGAAGTTATAGTACTTACAATAGTAATCATAAACACTATGATTGTGAGATATTATTACAGGAACTCCGGCAAGAAATGCGCTCATTCTTCCAATCGTCCCGGCAGAATAAGCATGGGTGTGAATTATGTCAAATTTGTGGCTTTTAAGAAGTCTGTATAATTTGTATATACTTAGTGGGTTTCTGGAAGTGAAAATGTGAAGTATTTTAACATCAATTCCTTCTTTTACTAATTTGTCCGCAAAAAAACCGCCTTCTCTCAGACACCAGACTGAGACATTATATTTTTTTTTATCCAGGTTCAATACTATCGTAGTCAAAATCTTCTCAAGACCACCGATAGTCAGCTCTTCGACAAGGTGAATAACATTGATTTTCCGTTTATTATTTCTGTCCAAACCCTAAATCAGAAAAAATTTAATATTATAATCAGCATATAGCGGCACTAATGCAGCTGCAATATTAAAACACTTTAAGATCACAGAATATATTTCGTTAAATCCTCATCTTTTACAATGTCTTTCATCTTATCCTGTACGTATTCAGCATCAACTACAATATCCTTGTCGTTTAAGTCAGGAGCGTCAAAAGAAGCATCTTCCAATAGCTTCTCCATAACCGT
>CAYTLC010000101.1:0-5571 GCA_964438395.1 uncultured Candidatus Scalindua sp. | reverse complement strand
AGCTCAGGTATTAAATCTGAAGGTTTTGAGACGTGAAATGCTCCTGCAGCTATAAACAGAATTCTGTCTGTCTTAACCATGCCATATCTGGTAACAACAGTAGAACCCTCCACAATAGGCAATATATCCCTCTGCACTCCTTCACGTGATATATCAGGTCCATGTCCAGATTCACGGCTTGCAACTTTATCCAACTCGTCTATAAATATTATCCCCATATTCTCAGCACGATCCAGTGCATCCTTCGTAACCTTTTCCTTGTCGATCAGCTTCTCGGCTTCTTCCTGCTTAATAATTTTTCGCGCTTCGCTTATTGGAGTTTTTTTCACCTGTGTTTTTGGTGGTATCATTTTTTCAATTACGTTCTGAAAATCAACTCCTATTTCTTCTATTCCAGCAACAATGCCCTGCATAACAACAGGCCTTTCCTGTGTTTTGATCTCCACCATACGGTCTTCAAGTTTACCTTGTCTCAACTTATTCCTGAATTTCTCGCGGGTTGTTTCCAATTTTTCTGCAACTGCAACTACAGTCTCTTTATCACCGTCAACACCTTCCCTGCTAACAACCTCCGGCTCTTCCTTTATTTCAGGCATTGGGAGTAGCAAATCTAATAACTTTTCTTCTGTATTCATCTCTGCCTTTTCACCGACTTTTTCCATCTGCTCTGTTCGCACCATATTAAGCGCTATCTCGACGATATCTCTTATCATAGACTCCACATCACGTCCGTGGTAACCAACTTCTGTATATTTAGAAGCCTCAACCTTCAAAAAAGGAGCCTTTACTAAATTTGCTATTCTCCGTGCAATTTCAGTCTTACCCACACCTGTAGGGCCTATCATTATAATATTTTTCGGCATGACCTCTTCACGCAATTCATCAGAAAGCTGTAATCTTCTCCATCGGTTTCTTATTGCTATAGCAACCGCTCTTTTTGCCTCCTTTTGACCGACTATATATTTATCTAATTCCTCAACTATCTTTCTTGGTGTTAACTCTCGCACTCAATTTCCTCCACACGTATATTTGTATTTGTATACACACATATATCTGCCGTTATCTTTAATGCTTCTTCCACTATTTGTTTTGCACTAAGCGCAGAATGTTTAACCAGAGCCCTTGCTGCAGCGGTAGCATACTGCCCACCGGAACCAATACCTAATATCCCATCATCCGGTTCTATTATCTCTCCGTTACCAGAGACAAGGAGGGAGCAATTCTTATCTACAGATATCAATAAGGACTCCAGCTTTCTCAAGATTTTATCTGTACGCCAGTCCTTGGCAAGCTCATGAGCACTCCTGAGTATATTACCCTGATATTTTTCTAATTTTGATTCAAATCGTTCCATTAGAGCGAATGCATCGGCAGCCGATCCGGCAAAGCCTACGATAACCTTTTCATGGTATAACTTACGTATCTTGCACGCCTCTTTTTTGACGATAAAGGAACTCATAGTAACCTGGCCATCACCACCAATGGCTACAGTTCCTTTGTGTTTTACCGATAAAATTGTCGTAGATTTAAACATTATATTTACCTGGAAAAAATCATTATCATATTCATCATATCAACAAATATTTGCATGGCAAGAATCTTTTACTAAAAAAACAGATTTTGACTAAACTCACAAAGCGGGAGATAATGAATGGAATATTCGGTTTAAATGAAATGGTTTTGTGATATGGAAAATATTTTCGGAAGCAAAGTTATTCGTAGACATCAATAGCAAAGTCCGGGCACATCAGTCCGCAAAATTTACATGCGGTACATTTTTTACCATTACCGTTTACAAATTGTGCAGTATGATAACCAAAATGATTTACCTCAACAGACATTTTCAGAAGTCCGTAAGGGCATGCGTCAATGCAAAGCTCACAACCCTTACATCTATCTTCCTTAATTACTATTTTTCCCATTAAATCTATATAAAAAGTTTTAATCAATATTTTTATTTAATTCTAAATAAACCTTATCTACGAATCAACAAGAAAAATTATTTATAATAATTTTGTTTCACACGATATAATGATCGATTAGGATGGAATTAGGAATTTCAATAAACAACCGGGAACGGCAATACCTTCCTCATTGTGTTATAGATTGGTTTATTGTGAAAGCGAAAGGAAAAAATAAATATGGCTGAAATTATTTCAATCCATTTCGTTAGAAAGCGAAATGATGTTGCTGAATCTTGTGATCACGTTACTGTACATTCTAATTTTGGAATTGTAGGGGATTACCGCTCAGATAAATTTCAAATTGGACAAATCACTTTAATAGAAGCCGAAGCCATAGACACAATGGCTAGGAAACTTGGCCATGACATACCTGCCGGTGCAAGCAGGCGTCAGATCATGGTTAAAGGTATCGAACTGAATGAGTTGATTGGTCAGAATTTACGCATAGGCCAGATACTTGTTCGTGTAGAAGATAAATGTAATCCATGTAAAAATATGGAAACAAAAATTGGTCCTGGTGCAAAGGACGCAATGAACGACAAGGGAGGGATCCGTTGCAGGATCATCAAGGGAGGAGAACTCTATGTTGGTGATAAAATAACAGTGGAGAATTCCCGTTGCCCTTTTTACGCAAAACTTTCAAGCTTTTGTTTTAAACTTATTAGTTACCTCAAACGTCTTTCTAACAAGGCTTAGTATCATGGTACGGTACGTCCACTGCCTAAAGACCTGAGAGCAACGGCATAACCGGTTCAAACTGTATCCTCTTACTAACCTTAGACATCTCCAACTTCCTTACCCTATCTTGGCCTTGATTTCTTCAATCATTTTTTCTTTTGTAAATGGTTTTTCAAGGAACACAAGATTCGGATCCATTTCCTTCAAATTCTTATATGCTTTTTCAGAAAAACTACTGCATATAATAACCGGGATATCTGAATATTCAGGCATACCCTTTATATAAAGAAAGAATGTATCTCCTGTTACCAGATCCAAGAGTATATCAAGAATAATCAGGTCCGGTTTTTTTTCCTCTAATTTAGCCAAGGCCTCATCGCCATCATATGCACGAACTATTTCATAATCCGTATCTTCCAGCATCATGGTGTAAAGATCATGAAAAGCCTGTTCATCTTCAACTATCATTATCGTCTTACCCATTCTCTATTCTCCTTTCATTAGTTCATATGTTTGCAGTCAAAACTTGCACCTTTATCACAGAAAGGGCAAACCCTTACATTCAAATGATATACTATACAAATCGTACCAAAAATTTCCATCTTTAAAATTACGTGATCTCCTCTGGTTTCGGAGTTGAGGCATCTGGGACATTTTGGACATCTGTGGCTACTGGTAATGTAAACCTGAATGTTGTGCCTTTTCCCTTACCTTCACTTTCAATCCATATTTTTCCACCGTGAGCATTTACAATTTTCTTACAGATAGCAAGACCTACACCTGAGCCATCAGCGCTTGCTCTTTCCTGATAAAACCTGCTAAAAAGTTTATCAAAACTTCCCTTTGGTGTAATTAAACCAATCCCTTGATCTTTAACTGCTATTTCTATATCCCTGCGTCTTCTCAGCGCAGACACAACAATTTCTCCGGTTTCTGAGTACTTTATAGCATTATCTATTAAATTAGAAACAACCCTTGTCACCTCTGCTCTATCACCTAACACTTCCGGCAATTTGTCTGGGATTCTGGTTGTTAATACTAACTTTTTCTTCTCAGCTATTAATTTTAGTCCTTCTGCAGTCTGCATTACGATTTCTTCCATATTCAATTTTTCTTTTTGATATGCCACACGACCAGACTCCAATACTGACAGATCCAATATACTCTGTATGGTTTTCTTTAGTCTTTGAATGTTATCATCAATTATCTTACTTAATTTTTTCCCCTTCTCTTTATCTACTTTTTCCTTAGTAGCCTCACTAGTCCAAAGATCTATGGCCATTTGAACCTGTGCTACCGGCGATTTCAATTCATGAGTTACATCTCGAATCATTACGTCTTTCATCTTATCAAGGCCGCGCAATTCCTCATTTGCCTTTTCTATCTCTACGCTTCGTTGTTTCAGCTCTTCATTTGTTGATTTAAGATCTCTGGTTCTTTCCTCAACTGTTTTTTCCAGATTTGCTGTGTAGTCCTGGAGTTCCTTTTCGAGTTTTTTCTGTTCAGTAATATCTCTAACCAGTTTTATTATCGACTCCAACTCTCCTTCTTTATTTAAGATAGGATAAGAAGCAATGAATACATATTTTTTGTCCCTTTCCACATAGTGTTCTGCCGTAGCAGGCAACAATGTTTCAATTGATTTCATTGTAGGACAGTGATCACAAATAGATTCCCTACCTTTATATACGCAGAAGCATTTTTCACCGACAATATTCTCACCGTAAGTGTCCATCGCTACCTTATTAACTTGCATAATGGTCCCATCTTTGTCCAGTACTGTCATAGGATCTCTTATAGCATCAAACATTGATTCCATAAAAATGTTAGAGGATTGAAGCTCCTCATTTCTCTTTTTTATTGTCCTGGTCATCATGTTAAAAGAGACTGCAAGTTCACCAATTTCATCCTTGGTATGAATATCTACATCTTGAGTAAGATCACCTGTATTCATTTTCCTGGTTGCATCTGTCAGATAAAGAATTGGAGCAACCATTCTTTGGCCCATAAAAACAGCAAGCACCACTACCCCTAAAGAAACTATAATCATAATTGTATTAACATTTTTACGTAATTTGTGAACTTCTATATAACCTTCGTCATAATCAATCTCAGCGATTACTCCCCAATCCAGTTCCGGAATCCATTGCCAGAAACCTATTACCTTAACTCCCCTGTAATCTAAATAACCCTCTCCATCAGAACCAGTGTGCCCTTTCAAACATTCCGCAACCGATCTTGTCAATTTCTCTGATTCAGGGTTTATTAGTTTAACTTCAAGAGTAGTATCACTCTCTATCAAACCCTCATTCCTTAAATCAGTTACGAATCGAGATTCTGTTATCATATACCCCTGTTTATTAACAAGATATGTTTCGCCACTTGCACCTAACTTTATACTTCTCATTAATTCACTTATTTTCTCAACGTCGACCCTGAGGCATGCAACTCCCATTATTTTATTTTGATCGGTAATTGGAGTTGCAACAACCATAGTAGGAACACCTGTTTCCATCCTACCGTATTTATTTTCAACGAGTTCCTTTGAAGGGAATACCTGTGAGGCGAATGTTTCTCCATTCATCGCCTTTTTAAAATATTCCTGTTCAGAAACATCTGCACCTATTCTACCCTTTTGCGTAGAGACATGAATAATACCTTCCGTATCACTTATAAGAACCTCCTTATAGCCATACTCGTATCTTATGTAGTGAGTATATCTCAAGAGGCGCCAGAACCGTTTATCACTCGTGTTTATTCGAGAGGCAAGAAGCGTAAAAGGGTTTTCTGCAATAACCCTCACGTCACCCTTTCTCTCTTCTGTCCAGCCTTTAATAAGTTCCGCCTGTTTATGCCCGACACTTTGCAGATTTTGTATTAAAGATGTTTGTAATGCATCCTGCGCTTTAGGATAAACCACCAGCCTCAT
>CAYTLC010000100.1:0-9608 GCA_964438395.1 uncultured Candidatus Scalindua sp. | reverse complement strand
TCTGTCTCTTCATCATTGTCTTTCCCTTCAGCACTGAATGAATAGAGAAATAACAAACTCATAACTGCTAAAATGGCAACTGTTTTCATTCTACCTATTATGGTCATCTTTAGGATATATTCCCTATTATCTTTACTCTTCTATTTCAACAGCCATTTCACCACTGCCTTCTTCAATTGAATCCTCACTAATGATGTCACTGTCATCACTACCGGCCCTGCCAAACAGATTACTATCGCCAAAATATGTGAGGTCAATAATAAGCCAGTTTCGACGCCCTTCTGCAAACCTCTGTCCTTCCATGGGAACAACCCTCCAGCTGAAACCCCTCTCTACATCAAGCGGGTCTTTAAATATATACTTATTGCTATCCCTGGAGTAAGTATTCATCTGGATTGCTCTTCCGTCAGTAAGCCAGCTCTTTTTACATTTGATTGTACTGAATACAATGTTAAGTTCGTTGCCTGTCATAAACATACTAAGATAATTTCGAGCATGTCCCAAAACGTCATGATGCGGACTGGAAAAAACTAAAATGTCTTGAGATTCGTTAGCCATTGAGAATGCACTTATAATTGGTGATAAAATATGCTTTAATTCGTCCTTCCAAAACACCATTCTTCCTTCTTTGTCTGTAATATTCTCACCTGCTTTGTAGTAAACAGACGAAAGGAGATCGGCAAGCCCTGCCTCAACAAAGTGATATGGATGATTAAAACTTTTCTTTATTACATTTCCTTTTTCATCAAGTTTTTCCCGTATCTCGACAGAAGCATCCTGGTCATCCATCGTTACTCCAACGATGTTACTATTTTTATGAGTTCTCCTGGAATTCGAAAGAGAATCACCAAATGTTAGAGGGGGCAGCAGAAGCGAAGTTATTAGTATTAAAAAAAAATATAGTTTCATAAAGGAGAATATCCCTGAAGGTGTGGTTTTATTTAACACTTTGCAATCATGAAGACCCGGCTCAAGTTCTTTATTTTAAAGAACAGAACAATTAATCCTCAAAAATCTTGTAACTGGAGGATTTAGCCTTTTTATCAAACCACTCTATCCACTCAATTTGAAGCTGAGCACCCTGGATCTGCTTTTGTTCACCCTCTGAGAGGACACCTGCAGCTCTATCCTTCATACTAATCACAAATCCATCATAAAACATCTCAGAGCCCCTAATCAGCTTATTTCTAAACATAAACCTAAGTTCAGGGGATATGCTGTCCAGGTATTCATCGCTAACAAGTTTACCTAGTCTTATACCTTCCCTGGAATTTGCAATAATTTTTTCTTCTGTCTCTTTCGACAATTGAAAGGCAATCTGATTCTCGCTTCCCGGTGGATTTGATAGATCTCTAACCTTGTTCAGCAACATTACAGACTGCTTAAACTCATCATTGAAGTTTCTGTACTGTACAGGTACTTCTGGTACTTCCAGCGTTACTGCTGTTTCTGATATCTCTGGTTTCTCTGAACAGCCTGAAATAATGACGACGCTTACGATCAGCAATAATATGAGAGGGCAATAATTTTTCATATATTTCAAGATTAATCTCTGTCTTGCATTTAATGAACGCTTGTATCAATTCTAATATTCATTGCAAGCGAGGGCTCAATTGTTTTTTGGAACCATATTGTGAAATTGCTTTAACTCTTCTTCCTTTTAGTTATTGCTGATAACCCCGGACAGTACTAAAATCTGGCCAATTATCTTATCATACTCCCTCTGTTTCTTTAAGAGCTCATCAACCTGCTCTTTACTTAAGAGCTTCATATTAATTGCGATCTCTCCAAGCAGACCGGCATCCGCAACCTCTCTCTGATGATCCAGAATAACACTTAATTACTGCTCAGTCAAAAGTCCATCATCTACTGCCAGGACTCCTAATTTCAGGCTTTTTTCAGCTTTAAAGTCATGTGCGACATCCACATCATCTTTGCATACTACCATATCGTAAAACAGGCTTAACTCATCTTCCTTTTCGCTACTGTTGAGGGCTCCGGATAGAACTAATATCTGATCTACTATCTTCTCATACTCCTTCTGCTTCTCTAAAAGGCTTCAACCTGTTCTCTACTTAAGAGTTTCATATTAATCGCTATCTCTCCAAACAAGCCGGCATTTGCAATCTTTATCTGATGATCCAGAATATCGCCTAACTGCTGCTCAGTCAAAAGTCCATCATCTACTGCCAGGACCCCTAGTCTTATACCCTTTTCAGTTCTAAGCTTAAGCGCCACATCCAGATCCTCCCTGTCTATTTTGCCTTTTTCTATCAAATAGTCTCCGAAACTCATCTTTAAATCCTCAATAATTTTATAGAATGAAGGATCTTAATTATACAAACGAGTTATACCCAGACAAAACCCTTAAAATTCTCACCTATAGATTAAAGGAATAATAACAAACCAGATATACGAGTCAATTAGAAAGCATCGTTTGGATAAAGTGGAAAAATTATCATAGTGATGCCAGGGTAACTAATTCAGCAATCTTCCAGAAGATGTTTGACCGCACTCAACATATCAGGCTTGATATAATCCGCTTTTGTATCATTCCGGTGTTCGCCGCCATATCCGGTCAACACTAGATAGGTGGTTATGCCCAACCTGAGTCCGGCTTCTATATCGCTATCTCTATCCCCTACAAGGGCGATTTCATCTGACTTAAGCTTCTCTTTCTCCATAACCTCTTCGATTAATCTGGTACCGGGTTTTCTGCATTGGCATTTCCGTGTATATTCTGGTACTGTGCCATCCGGATGGTGAGGACAATATAAGACCTCTTCTATTTTACACTCAATATCATCAAAACAGCTAAGCATGTGCCGCGTCAGATCATGGAACTGTTCTTCTGTAAAATAGCCTTTTGCAATGCCTGCCTGGTTTGTGATTATATAAATTTTTACTTTATAGTCTGTAAGCAGTCTGAGGGCTTCAAGCGTACCGGGTATTAATTCAAAATCTTCTATCTTGTGGACATAGTTTCTTTCATAGTTTATCGTACCATCCCGATCCAGGAATACAGCCTTAACTCTATTCATTAATTGGTAAACTCCTTTTCATTAGAAGTTAAGTAGCGACGCGACAAAAGAGTTTCCTTCGACTCCGCTCAGAATGACGTCACGCAAAACAGTCTGGTCAATGTCACACTGAGCGGAGTCGAAGTGGTATCAAAAGGGGAAATAACGTTTTTACTGCAGACTTGTTACAAGATCTTCCAATATTTTCTTGAGCTCCGGATCATAGTTTTCTGACAGCCCCAATCTATGGGCCTGTGACTCTAATGCAATTTTCAGTATCATCTTCTCTTTAGTCTTGGCAGCAAGTTTCTTAACCAATTCCTCATTCTGGCATCTCAGAGCTATCAGCTGTGTCTCTTCTTCACTGACATCCACCTCCCCTATAACAGGATCCGGTACCCTGTTCTCAACAATTTTCATAGCTTCCTGTAACCCGCTAACATCTCTTTCAAGTGTTATTATCGTCTTTCCAAGAGCTACATATTTTTCTTTAATGGTCTCGTAATCTTCATTAATCTGCCCTTTCTCCAGACTCAGGTCATATCTCATATCCTCCAGCTCCTTCGTTTTGATATCCTGCTTTTTAATATCCTGTTCAAGGTCATCTAATCTCTGTTCCAATAAAGTTGTCTCTGTAACCTTTTTTCTATATTTATCAACAGATCTTATGGAAACGAATAGACACACCATGCAGACAAGGACTAATACACCTCCGGCGAGAAGAATTCGTTTAATTTTATCATCTTGCGCTAATTTCATGTTTTAATAATTGTTCTCCTTGATATTTACCTTGAAGTTTAATATATTAATACATCTTAGACTTTACAAGAAAATTATTGTTTATTCCGTTGAAAAAGAGATTTCTGCCACGAAGACACTAAGCCACAAAATAACAGTATTTAGATTTTACCTAAAGTAGTACAATCGAACCATTCTTTAGTATTTGTTTCGTGTCTTTGTGCCTTGGTGGCTAAATAGTTAAGAAAAGAGGATTAACCATTGGACGACAGTATCAAAAAAACACCATTATACGATGAGCATGTAGATCTCGGTGCCAAGATCGTAGATTACTACAGTTACAAAATGCCATTACAGTATGATAGCATTATAAGTGAACACAAAAGTGTGAGAAATGATGCCGGTCTATTTGATATTTCACATATGGGAGAAATAGTAATAGACGGCAAAGGGGCAACAGAATTTGTCCAGAAAGTCATAACTAACGACGTTAGCAACCTGCCGGATTACAAAGCAGTTTACACCGCTGTCTGCGATGAAGAAGGTGGTACTATCGATGACATCATAGTTTATAAGTATAATTCTGAAAAATATATGTTCGTAGTAAATTGTGCCACTACCAAAAGGGATTTGAAATGGTTAAACAAACACAAAACAGAGGATATAAATATAAATAATGTAAGTGATCAACTCTCACTTCTGGCAGTTCAAGGGCCAAAATCTGCAGAGATAATGCAACTCGTTTTTGGTGAGAAATGTACCTCACTCGCACGTTTCCAGTTTACAGAGTTAACTGAAAACGAAATGAAACCAACCATATCAAGGACTGGTTACACCGGGGAAGATGGATTTGAGATATTTGTCGACAATTCACATTGCCTGGAATTGTGGAACATATTACGCAAAAAAGGTAAAGAGATGGGATTGAAACCTGCAGGCCTGGGTGCAAGAGACACATTAAGATTAGAGGCAGGCTACCTGCTTTTTGGTAACGAGATAGATGATTTTACAACTCCAATTGAAGCAGGCATAGGTTGGACAGTAAAATTTAACAAACCAGACTTTATAGGAAAAGATGCGCTGTTAAGATCAATTAAGAATGGATCAAAGAGAAAGCTTATTGCATTCAAGATGGTTGATAAGGGAATTCCCAGAACAGACAATGATATAGTCTACCGTGACAATGTTATAGGTAAAGTGGCAAGTGGAACATTCAGTCCTACTCTGGAAATTGGTATAGGCACAGGCTATGTTCTAAAACATATTGCAGAACACAAGAGTCAGATCAATATAAGGATCAGGGATACAGATTTCCCTGCTAAGATTGTAAAAACAGCTTCTATCACCAAAGATAGATAAAAGTGGCTAAATCATATCCTTCGGCTCCGCTCAGGATGACATTCCCAACCGGCAGGTAATGAATAATCTTTACTTTGAAAGATACTAATATAATGAGTAATAAAGAGTATAACTTTAGTGAAATAGAGAAAAAGTGGCAGGATTTCTGGGAAGGAAGCGGGTTGTTCCGGGTAGATGAAGAGTGCCACAAAGACAAGTTTTACTGTCTCGTCATGTTCCCTTACCCCTCTGGAACACTTCACGTTGGACACGGAAGGAATTACATTATAGGTGATGTCGTCTCCCGCTACAAAATTATGAAAGGTTTCAGGGTACTCTCTCCAATTGGTTGGGATGCCTTTGGCCTGCCTGCTGAAAACGCTGCGATTGCCAACAGTATCCACCCATCCATTCATACAGTAAACAACATCAAAAAGATGAAGTCTCAACTTGAAAGATGGGGTGTTGGTTACGATTGGGATAGAGAAGTTGCGTCCTGTGAACCTGAATATTATAAATGGACGCAATGGATATTCCTTAAACTGTTTGAGCGCAACCTGGCATATAAGAAGAAAGCCGCTGTAAACTGGTGCCCTTCCTGCGCAACAGTACTGGCAAATGAACAGGTGGTTGATGATCTTTGTGAAAGATGTGATACAAAGGTCAAACAGCGTGATCTTGAACAGTGGTTTTTCAAGATCAGTGACTTTGCTCAAAGACTGCTGGATGACCTTGAAACACTCGACGGATGGCCTGAAAGAGTAAAGACAATGCAGGCAAACTGGATTGGCAGAAGCGAAGGCGCAAAGATTGATTTTAAGTTAGAAGAATCCGACGAGGCAGTCCCATGCTTCACCACAAGACCGGATACTATTTTTGGCGTTACGTTTATGTCTTTAGCTCCGGAACATCCCATAATTAGCGGATTGGTAAAGGGTACAGAGTATGAGCAACCCATATCGGAATTCATTGATAGAGTACGAGGACAGAGCACTATTGAAAGGACATCTGAAGGCACCGAAAAGGAAGGTATATTTACCGGCAAATATGTCATCAATCCTGTTAACAGTGAAAAAGTGCCTTTATGGATTTCAAATTATGCGCTGATGGGATACGGGACCGGGGCAGTTATGGCCGTACCGGCTCATGACCAGAGAGACTTTGAATTTGCAAAGAAATACAATCTGCCGATTAAGGTTGTCATTCAACCTGCAGGCAATGATTCCACACTAAAACCTGAAGACCTGGAGGAAGCATATGTTGAAGATGGAGTACAGGTTAATTCAGATCAGTTTGACGGAATACCAAACAGAGAGGCAATACCGAAGATTATAAACTTCTTTGAAGAGAAGAGCATAGGAGAAAGAAATATAAATTTCAGGTTGAGAGACTGGTTAATTTCAAGACAGAGATACTGGGGTGCGCCTATACCAATTATATACTGCGAAAGCTGCGGAGCTGTACCAGTGCCGGAGAAAGATCTCCCTGTACTATTACCGGAACAGATAGAGTTTAAGCCTCGTGGCAAGAGTCCACTTGATGATGTTGATGAATTCGTAAACGTAACATGCCCGAAATGCGGAGGCAGTGCAAAGCGGGAGACGGATACGATGGATACCTTCGTTGATTCCAGCTGGTACTTCCTCAGATATATCTCTTCTAAGGATAACACACAGGCTTTTGACTCGGCAAATGCCAATAACTGGCTGCCAGTTGATCAATATATTGGAGGTATCGAACATGCAATCTTACACCTCCTCTATTCACGGTTCATAACAAAGGTGTTTTTTGATCTCAAACTAATAAACTTCAATGAACCCTTTAAAAATCTTTTCACTCAGGGCATGATCATCAAAGATGGAGCCAAGATGTCTAAGTCGAAGGGCAACGTTGTTAACCCGGATCTAATCACAGATAAATACGGTACGGATACTCAGAGGCTTTATACCCTGTTTATCGCCCCGCCTCAGCGCGATGCAGAATGGAACGACAGGGGTGTCATCGGTTCTTCCCGTTTCCTGAACAGATTATGGAATACTATTACATCATTTGAAGAGCATTTTAAAAAGATTCCAAACGCTGAAGTCAAACATAACTTATTCTCAAATGAAACAAAAGAGCTATACAGGCAGATAAACATAACTATTAAAAAAGTAACTGATGATATAGAAAAATCATGGAGTTTTAACACTGCCATAGCTTCAATAATGGAACTGCTCAATATGGTCGTAGATTTCAGCGCTGAGTTAAGAGAGAAGGATTTCAGTGATGAGACGGTTATTAATGACTTAAATGTATTGAGACTTTCTCTTGAATCTACTGTAAAGATCCTGGCTCCATTTGTCCCGCACATATGTGAAGAGCTCTGGGAAATACTTGGACATAACCCCAGCATATTCTCCGAATCATGGCCAACATATGATGAGAGTGCTATTGCCGCCGATCAGGTGGAGATGGTAATACAGATCAATGGCAAAGTCAGGAGCAAACTGGTTGTGCCATCTGAAATTAGTGAAGATGATTTGAAATCACTCGTGATGGGAGATAAAAAAATAAGTGAGAATCTGGATGGAAAGAAGATAGTAAAAACAATAGTCGTTCCTAAGAAGCTTGTAAATCTTGTGGTCAGGTAAACATATCTTGTGTGGTCAAACTTTCACGAGACTATTTCATCACCCCTGAACTATTCATTAATCGGACCAGGCATTTCATTTCCCATTTCAAGTTTAAGGTTTTTTAGCATATCATACTGTTCTAAGGCAGTACGAGCGCCTGCATCATCAGGGTTAATTTTTATTGCCTGCCTGAATGACTCAATCGCCTCTTTATGCATGCTTAATCCGACATATGCAACACCAAGATTATAATGAATATCTGCGTCATCAGGGTTAATGCTTAATGCCCGCTTGTATGCCCCAATCGCCTCTTTATGTCTACCTGCTCCAACAAATGCATCACCAAGTTCACGTTGCGTATCTGCATCAGTCGGATCAATCCTTATTGTCTGTTTGTTTGTCTCAATCTCCTCTTGCGGAACTGCATCAATCCCAATTGCCTGTTTGCTGGACTCAATAGCCTCTTTATACATACCTAAATTGTCATAAGCGATATCCAGGTTATAATGAGCATCGGCATCACGAGGGTTAATCCTTAACGCCTGCTTATATGACTCAATCGCCTCTTTGTGCATACCTGATTTGACATAAGCAATACCAAGTTCACGGTGCATATCTCCATCGACTGGATCAATATTTATTGCTTTCTTGTATGACTTAATTGCCTCTTCGTACATTCCTAAATTACCCAAAGCGACTCCAAGGTTATAATGGGCATCGGCATCATCAGGACTAAAGCTTATTACTTTCTTGTATGATTTAATCGCTGCTAAATACATACCTGAGTTGTTATAGGCAACACCGAGATTATAATGAGCATTTGCATCATCAGGGTTAATCCTTACTACTTGTTTGTATGATTCAATCGCCTCTTTATACATGCCCGCTTCAACATAGGCGACACCAAGGTTGTAATGCATATCTGCAGCATCAGGATCAATCCTTATCGCCTGCTTGTATACCTCGATCTCCTCTGTATTCATACTTGATTTGCCATATGCAGCACCAAGATTAACTTGCGTGTCTGTATCACCATGATCAACTGTTTCCACATTATCATCCGGCTCAATCGCCTCTTTATGCGTGCCTGCTCCGATAAAGGCATCACCTAGTTCAGGATACGTTTCAGCAGCATAGGGATCGATTTTCTTAGCCTGTTTGCATGACTCAATTGCCTCTTTATACATGCCTAAATTGCCGTAGGCGATACCGAGGTTATAATGCATTTCTGCGTCATCAGGGCCAATCTCTATCGCCTGCTTGTATGACTCAATCGCTTCCTTGTACATACCTGCGCTGTTATAGGCAGCGCCGAGATTATAATGAACACCTGCATTGTCAGGGTTAATGCTTATTACTTTCTTGTATGACTTTGCCGCCTCTGTATACATACCTGATTTACCATAAGCAACTCCGAGGTTATAGTGAGTATCAACATCATCAGGATCAATTCTTATCGCCTGCTTGTATGACTCAATCGCTTCTTTATGCATGTTCGATCCGAAGAAGACATCACCGAGCCCACGATGCGCAGCAGCATAATCCGGGTTAATTCTTATCGCCTGCTTATATGACTCCATCGCCTCTCTATGCATGTTTGATCCGAAAAAAATATCACCAAGTCCACGGTGCGCATCAGCATGATCATGATTGATCACTGTCACCTGTTTATATGACTCAATCGCCTCCTTATACATGCCTGATTTGCCATAGGTAACTCCAAGACTATAATGCGTGGCTGCATCATCAGGACTAATCCTTATAGCCTGTTTGAATGACTCAATTCCCTCCTTATACAAGCCGGAGTTGTCATAGGCAACGCCGAGATTATAATGTGCATCTGCATCATCAGAGTTAATGGTTATCTCCTGTTTGTATGAATCAATAGATTCCTTAT
>CAYTLC010000099.1:8141-9665 GCA_964438395.1 uncultured Candidatus Scalindua sp. | reverse complement strand
TTCTTAATGTCGTCTATAATCTGGCTGCCCCTTTTATCAGTAATAATCCAGTTAGGCATCTCAGGATCGAGAAACAGGTGGAGCGAGTCTTGTTCTATATGATAATAATCAGGTGCGTAAAAAACCGATTTTTCATCAATTTCCATTTTAACTTCTACCTCCAATAAAACATTATGCAAGAAAAAGTAAAGCAATACAACGAAGACACTAAGTCGCCAGCTCGATACTGGCTTTAGCGGCTCTATATTTTGACGGCAAAACCGTTTTTAACCATCCATAAATCAGCAGAATATAAAATGGGAGGTATTCAGGAAGCTTAAGCCAGTGTACCTCCTTCCACACCCATTCGTCATTATACCATATCATTATAGAAAACAGTTCATGGTTCATAAAATAGTAACAGATAACCGTTCCTGTCAGGATTAGCCACGCCCGGTTTTTGTTAAAACAAAGAAAAGGGATAATCCATGTCAGATACCATGGATGCAATGTCGGAGCCAATATTAAAAAAGTCCCAATAGCTACAAATGCATAATTTAAGACAAAATTATTCATCTCTAAATTCCCACTTTCTTCATCTTCCCTTTTAGAGGAAGAAAGGAGCATGGAATTCCCATTGCTATCTGTAATGAAAAGATTTGAATGCTTTTTATATAAAAACAGAAGGGCCGATCCAAAGATCAGTGCCGTTACTATTTTAGACGCAAGAGGAGAGCCGATGCATAAACAGAAAATCAGAAAATGGGCAGAATCGTTGAAATGGTACTGAGTCCCAAAATGAAGGAGAGTCGAAAACAGCCCTTTACCGGCGCTAATATATGGCAAATATAAAGCGGCAATAACGGCAAACAGTACTACAACATATTTAAGTTTTTTGCCCGGAATCAGAAAAGGTGCAATAATGACGAATACAAATTTGGACATTACTGCCAGAGCAATAGAAAAGACAGTTCTCAAATTTTTTCTAATCGCACATAGATATAGTGCGAGTATTACAAGAAATATCTGAAGTGAATCGCAATGGCCTCTTGCCGCAAAACTGATAAGAATTAACGGACTCCACGCATACGTCAACACATTAAGTGGGTCTTTTCCCATCACTCTTAAAAATCTCAATAGTATGAAAATTGACAGTACATCAAAGATCAGAAAAACAGACTTCATTGACATTATAGAGTGTGAAATATAATCGGCGGCAGCAAACACCATAAGCGTAAGCGGTGGATAGATCGTAGACAGATGCTTATGATTAATACCGGAGAAAAAGCCATCCCTGAGATGTTCCAGGCTGGAAGCCTCCGGCGGATGAGAGTAAGGGCTTATCCCGTTTAACTGTAATTTCCCCTCCCATAGGTAGCGATATATGTCGTCTGAAGGAGCAACCGGTAAAAGCGTAAGTCGAAACATCAATGAAAAAAGAATAATAACCCAGAGAACGGTACTCGAACTGTTGCTATCCTGTTCTTCTGTCTCAGCATTTTTTGAAATGTAGAATATGGCAAATATATACGTAATAAAAGAGGC
>CAYTLC010000099.1:5181-8041 GCA_964438395.1 uncultured Candidatus Scalindua sp. | reverse complement strand
ACCCCGTTTTCCAGATCCCAGGTAGTGTTTGTTACGTTGTCCGTCGTATCACTCTTATTCTTCTCAAAATCAATTACTACTTCACCAACCTGCCTGTCATATACCTTAATCGTACCGGTATCACTATTCCTATAAACCAGCAGATTCATACCCTGAAATTTATCAGTTATTATTGTCGTCTTCTTAAACAGATAGAATGGATAAGCTTTGTATTTACCACCTACCTCTATTCCAATAATATTTGTCTTAATACCCAGCCTTGCATCTATATTCCCGGCAGGAAAAATACCTGTTTCTTCGTTATTATGATAGCCCCCATAAGCGTCATAACCAATTGTCCTTGAACCGTGAAAAGATAGTACAAGTGTATCCGGATGTAGTTTTTTCCATGCGCCCCACGGTACTTTTTGACATCCCGGAACGCTATTAAGTTTCTTTCCTGTCAACTCACCATCTACGGCCTCGCCGTATGCAATTGGCCAGAAAGATTCTGTTTCGTAATCAAACATCACCAGTGTATTTTTGAGTAATTTGCCGGATACACCAAAAGTATATTCTTTATCATCAATTTCCCGGTTATATATAACGGCAAGATTCGCAAGCGGACACCAGGTAACGGCAAAAGCCGTATTCCCGATTCTATCATTTACTATTTCATGATGGTTCAGTAGATATAAAGAATAAGCACGGCTCTCACCGTTAATCGTTATGCCGACAACCGGTTCATGGTCATCCAGGCCTGCTTCTTCTGCAGGAACAAATTCGGGATTTTTTATAGCAGGTATTGCGTCACGGGGAAGTACGTATTGTATCTCGTTTTTTATTTGTGAAGTGTCAGCACCGGCCCAACACGTACTGCCACCAGAAACCGATGTGCACAACACTATGTAGAGCAAGCAAAGATGCTTTTTACTAAAAAAAAATTCAATCAACATTTTATTGTTTCATTAAACTTCTGAAAGAGAGAGAGTATGCCAACGTAAAGAAACCCGATTGCATACATCAACAGAAAAGGCCCGAAGACAAATTTTTTATTGCTCGTATATTGCATAAACCCCATAAAGCAATAAGCGCTTAAGAGTATTTCACTGATGAAGAATACCTGCAATGGCAATGAGTAATTTTTTACCAGTAGATTCCTGCCTCGTTTGATCACACCATACTTGGGTGTTCTAATAAAATCACTCTTCATATTAAATAACGCCTCGAGCACTGCCTTTGTATTATTAATGGCAATACCACACCCTATAACCATAAGTGCGGGAATAAACATGCATCGTTTCAGCCAATCCTTATAACCCTTTTTTTGAGAGACTATGTATAGAAATGTAGGAGCAAACGCTCCCATCGATATTAAAAGTATCAAGATTATCATTGTTAAAGAGACTGACATATTGCTCATCTGCACTTTTAATAAGACGATGAGAGGAAAGGAGAACAGGGCAAGTATAATCATCATTGGATGGACCATGTACTGGTTCAGGTGAATAAATGCCTCTACCTTCTTTATCAGGCTATCGTTCGTCTTGAATATTTGAGGCAGAACCTTTTTAGCTGTCTGGATCGAACCCTTTGCCCACCTATGCTGTTGAGATTTGTAGGCATTTATATCGACCGGCAGTTCTGACGGAGCGACAACATCAAACAGGAATTTAGTATTCCACCCTTTTAATTGAGCCCTGTATGACAGGTCCAGGTCTTCAGTAAGCGTATCAAAAGTCCACCCCCCCGAGTCAATAATCGCCTCCCGTCTCCAGACCCCGGCAGTTCCATTAAAGTTCATATATAGTCCGTTCCATGTCCTGGCACCCTGCTCGATAATAAAGTGACCGTCCATACCAATACTCTGTGCTCTTGTAAGGAGAGAGTAGTTTCGATTTATGTGCCCCCATCGTGTTTGAACAATGGCGACTTTGGCCCTTTCATAAAAGAAGGGAATAGTGTCATAAAGGAAATTTTTATCCGGTACAAAATCGGCATCAAAGATTGCCAGAAACTCACCTTCAGCCTTTTCCATGCCCAGGTTTAATGCCCCTGCCTTAAACCCATCCCTGTTGTCTCTGACAACATGTTTAATGTTAAACCCTCTCGCACTGTATTTATTAACCAATTCAGAAACTATGCCCTTTGTTTCATCATTAGAATCATCCAGTATCTGTATTTCGTGAAGCTCTTTCGGGTAATCAACATTTACGACTGCTTTAATTAAACGCTCTACCACATGCCTTTCGTTATAAACGGGTAATTGCGTAGTAACTTTTGGCAACATATCCTTGCTATGATTTAACCAGAATTGTTCCAGAAACTCCTGATTGCCGGAGGTTTCCTTCCTGATTTTTCTTAAAAAAAGGTAAATCATATAATAGTTATTGATGCCATAAAGGAAGAGCCATAGTGCTGCGGGGCAGTAGAAAATGAGGATTATTATTAATAATGCTTTATCCATGAATTGTTATTTGAATATGTTTTCAAATAATAGTGCATGTTGCCAGTAAGATTGTCATCAGAAATCAACTTCTACATTCAGTGAATCCAGAAACTTATTAAATGCTGTAAAGAGCTCCATTACGCCAAGGGCTTCGACTATTTCTGCCTCGTCAGCTCCGGCTTGCTTTAATATTGCAAATTCTTCGTCCGTTATCTTATTTGAATCTTTATTCGCCTTTCTGGCAAAAATGATAAGAGCACGCTCTTTCTCCGTAAATTCAGCCTCTTCAATGTTGTTTTCAATTATTTCAATCTCTTCTTCTGTTACACCTATCGACTTGAGCGCGGCAGTATGAGCGGCAACACAATACGAACAACTATTATCCTTTGAAACCAGAACGGCAATAGCCTCCTTGGTTTTCCTGCTCAACTT
>CAYTLC010000099.1:0-5081 GCA_964438395.1 uncultured Candidatus Scalindua sp. | reverse complement strand
TATTATCCTTTGAAACCAGAACGGCAATAGCCTCCTTGGTTTTCCTGCTCAACTTCCCCTGCATCATCAATGCCTTGACCTTGTCCCAGTTGGCCTTCAGCAATGGAGGAAAATGAGAATACGTCTTAAACAGATTTGGGACCATTCCAAAAGCACCTTCGATTTCAGTTAAAATTTCTTTAACGCCTTCAGGGGTCTTATTTTTTTCTACAACCGAAATCCTTGACATCATTTAATTCCTTCTTTTAGGCACTTTTACTATTTGATCAAGCCATACGATCACTCAGGTCGTTCCGTGCACGGTTTTTCTCCTGGACCAGGCAATGACGCCTTTGCAGTACCACCAGCACACTCTTCTTTAATCAGAGTATCTATGTCAGAATAAGGATAAATCGTCAGTGCATTATTTTGTTGCAAACCACCGGTATCAGCAGTTGGGCCATAAGTGCTGTAAATATCGCGTCCCAACATTCGTAATAACATTGTCTGTTGGCCACGGTGATGTGCAGTGTGAGCAATTCTTCTGGTAACAATCCATGCCCGTGACTTATTAAATTCAAAGAATTTTACCTCTTCCGCCCACCAATTATTGTCCTTCTCTTTTAAGGCCTCTACACGTTTTCCTGAATCCTCCGCATAGCGCTTAATAAATTCCAGGCGTGTTTCATTTTCCGGCAATGGCGGCGCTCCGACATCAACCCCAAGCATTGCAGTAAACCACTTATTCTCGCCCATACATTGGTGGACCATATGCTCAAGCGCATTTCTCCCGCGCTTATCAGTGGGATGTGGACGCGCTGAAAGGTCTTCGTCATTGAACGTGCTCCATGTACTCAGCGTCTTCGCTCTCTCTGTCTCGTATGTATCTATTAAAAAATTGTAATCCATAAAAGCCCCCTTTCATTATTAACTACCTGATAAGTTAAAGGTCCTGCTTATTTTTAGTTTAGACTATTTTACTCTTCGTTTAATAGAGTATCTATAAGTTTTTCTGCAATGCCGGAATTAAAACTTCCAAAATGTTGAAAGCGGATTTTCCCTTTTTTATCAATAATTGCCATTTCAGGAGTACCGCGGGTCTGATAGCGAATCATTGTCTCCGGCAATCTCTGGTTCGCAACTTGATCATCAACCCCTACCGGGTAGGTTATATTTTTTTCTTTAACGTATTGCCGCAATCGTTTTGGAGTTTGTTGAGAATGTCCTTCAAAGACGGTGTGAATGCCAACCAGTTGAATATCTTTGCGGCCGCTATATTTCTGGTTCCATTTCTCCATAAGTGGTCCTGAAAATTTGTTACATCCTGGACACCATAATTGAAAGAAATCTATTACGACAACCTTTCCACGCAGACCCGCAAGCGTAAGTCCGTTACCATTGACCCACTCGGAGATTGCCCACTCCGGAGCCTGATTATCAGAAGAGTCCGCATCGGCTTTTTCTGTCAAAAGAACAATTCCGTATAAAATAATTCCTGCAACCAACAGTTTTTTTGACCAAAAGCCATATCCCATCTTACACGCTTTTTATTTAAAATATAAGCAGGCTCTCTACAAATTGTAAAGAACCTACTTATATTCACTGTAATTTTTATTCAGTCTCTCCTTCAGCGCTTTCCCAAGTAACGTTGCCCTCTCTATTGCATCCGGCTGTTTTTCCAGACACGGTATGATATCTGGTGTAATTTTCGCATTCTCACCAAAAAACCTCTTCACACCACTTACGCTGCAAACTTCACCATAGCCACACGAAAAACATGCAACAGCACCTTGCGCGGCTACAGCACCTACACATTCAATCTCGTTATAATCAAAGAACCCCTTGATATCATTACCTGCTATGTCATACATTTTCATGTCTCTTCCGGGCATTTCCCACTCTCCGCCACCACCGACTGAGACAATAGCACCTATCTTGCCTGAAAGTCTCATGCCCCCGTGTCCATCTTTGTCGTGCCGGAAACAGTAAAACCTCTCGAGAAAGGAGTGAGAAAGGGCGTTAAGTCTCCCGAAATAATTGGGAGCGCCAACAACTATAGCATCGGCTTCCAATACCTTATGCATCAAGGGGATATAATCATCTCTAACCTTACATACATTATCATCAATACAACCCAGACAACATATGCAACCATTAATTGTCATGCCATGCAAGGAGATTAACTCTGTTTCCAGGCCGGTTGCATCAAGAACGACCTTAACTAACTCTTCTGTTGTGTGGCTCTTTCTCGGACTGCCACTAATACCAAGCACCTTCATTCTCACCATTTCTCCCATTTAACTTGTCTATAGGTCCAGTCACTGATTATAAGCTTTTTTCCGCTCATATCAATATCCAATCCATACTGAAATTTTCTAGAGGGGGGAAATGCGAGATATAACCTTACTCCGCTTAGGCGAACTAGCCCTATGAAATATCAGACGAGTGCTTTCAGACTTCGAACGTACTATGCGGCTAGAGACAGGCTCATTTTCAATGCTAATTTAACAATTTTTCCAAAATCTCTTTGCTCGGAGGCCGGTTGTCCTTGTATCGTATTACTCCATTCTTATCCAGGACTATATTTAAAGGTATTCCTACAACTTGATACAGCCTTGCGACGTCTGCATTAGAATCAAGGGCAACGGGATAGTTTATCCGGTTTTTCCCAATAAAAGAGCTGACCTTTTTTTTACTTTCCTGGATGTCAATTCCCAACACCTTAAGGCCATCATCTTTAAGGTCGTCGTAATATTCCTTAAGGATTGGTACCTCATGTCTGCATGAAGGACACCATGTAGTACCAAAAACCAGTAGCGTAACCTTATCCTTCGCAAATGATTCCAGTGCTATCTCCTTTCCTTCAACAGATAGCAACTTAAATGGGGCCGCTTTCTGCCCTATGCCAACACCTGTTTCAACTTCGGCAAATACTATATTTGTACTGGATGCTGAAACACACATCACAAATGCGCTAAATAATAAAACTGAAAACATTCTCACCGCACTATTCATCTTCAACCTCCATTTCTCTTTCCAGTTCTACACTTCAAGTCTTATTCAACATTCTTAAAATTTCATCACTATTTAACATTGAGACAACTGCATACTGACTACCGGCATCTTCCCATCCCATGATTTGGCAATGGCCACAATACCCTTCACCACGATAAACGACCTTTTCATCTACGAATATCTCCTTCATCCCCGAAAAATCAATATTTTTACTATCTCCAGATCCGGAGTCAGGATCACAAATTATCACAAATAAAACCGGAGTTTCACCGCGCTTATAAAAAACCTGAGAGACTTTCACGCCATCAATTTCAGACAATGCCGCGCCGACTAGTTTTGCATTATCACCTATTTCAGGTAAGACGATTTTTGAACTGGTTTGGCTCCGGAGATATTCCACAACGGCTGCAGGATCCTGCGAACGTATGTCCAGATCGAGTTGCTGCATCATATAGCTGTGATACTTCGATTCCGCGAGAAAAAGAACGTCATCCTTCTTTGAACTACCCGGTATCACAAAAAGGCAGACAACCATAATAATCGCTGCCACAATACCCGCAACAGGCACCAGACGCCTTCCGGATAGTAAATTTTCCATAAATAGTACAAAGAAGTTAGGCCTCTCTTCTGCTCCGCTTAAAACCGCTTCCACAAGATAGCCAGGAGCCTTTACTTCACAAACCGTTTCTCTTACCCTGTTTTGAAGCAGCCTCTCCTTCTCCATTCTCTGGCCACATTCACAACACATATCTAAATGTGCCAGCACCTCAATGTTCTTCTCCACATCGAGCTCATCATCAAGAAAGGCGTAAAAATATTTTCTAACGTCGTTACAATTCATTTTTTATCTCTTATTTAAATCCATATTTTGTTGCATGACTGGCCAGTTTTTCCTTCAACATCTTTCTCCCTCTGTATATCCGGGACATTACCGTGCCAACCGGGCAATTGACTATTTTTGAAATTTCCTTGTAAGAAAAGCCCTCAACAATAGAGAGCAGTATTACCATGCGGAAGTCATCAGGCAGTGCTTCCAGTGCCCCCTTGATATTGTCATCCATCAATTTATCAAGTACCGACTCATCATCCAGAATTGACGGCGCCATGACCTCTTCCTGCAACGATTCATGAAATGCTTCGACACTATCAAAATCAACCAGAGATGGCTCACGTTTATCTTTCCGGTATTTATTGATAAAGGTATTCATCAATATCCTGAACAGCCACGCCTTTACATTCCTGATCTCTTTATCATCCTTTAAGAACTTAAATGCCTTCAAATACGTTTCCTGAACCAGATCATCTGCACTGCTTTCATTTTTAGCAAGATACAACGCAGACCTGTATAAGGCATCCATATGTGCCAGAAGATGTTCTTTTTGAGCCATATTTCATTCTTTCAAATAAGAAAACTGCTTTCCAGTATCTAAGACAAATTATAAACAAGATTTATTCCCCTAAAAACAGAAAAACATGAAAAGGGAGAAGCATGAATTAATATCTTCGGCCTAATACGTAGGAAGAGAGTAAGAATTGATTTCTGAAAGAGGTTCTCAAAATGCCATGATTTTCCCATCTTCTTATGGAAGAAGAGACCCTTTCATCAAGTACGATAATTTTTCCCTGTTTTTTAAGACGGCATACAAAATCAAGATCTTCACAATTTGGCATTTCTCTGAAGCCACCCAATTGTTCAAATACAGACCTCTTTACAAACAGTCCCTGGTCTCCATAAGGCAGTTTAAAAATCTTTGAGCGAAAGTTTATACCCTTCTCTATGACCCGGTAGAACAATTTATCAGATAGTAACCTGATTTTAAATGCACCACCCACAAATAAGCTACCTTCAAAAACAGCTCGAACATTAAGAATCGCCTCTCTTGGCAATACACAATCTGCATGAAGAAAAAGGAGAATCCCACCACAGGAAGATTCTGCACCTTTATTCATTTGGATACTACGCCCCATTACGGAAGTAACGACTTTTACATCTCTGTGTTGTTCTGCAATCTCCACTGTCCTGTCCGTACTGCCGCCATCAGCAACGATAACTTCAATACCGGGAATATCTATCACCGTCTCAAGGC
>CAYTLC010000098.1:8474-9824 GCA_964438395.1 uncultured Candidatus Scalindua sp. | reverse complement strand
TTTCATACTTAAATGTAGAGCGACATCAGGCATGGGTTTCTGCAGCACTCACTTGATTTCTCTTACCATTTCTTCAAGTGATTTTCGAAAAGTTGGTTCCGGAATGACCTCAGGGTAACCCAGGGGTGTTAAAATCAAGGGTTCTATATCATCAGGTATACTTAATACATCTCTTACTACATCTGGTTTGAAAGCAGCTATCCAACAGGTGCCAAGTCCTTCAGCAGAAGCAGCAAGAATCAAATGATCCATTGCTATTGCCACATCAACATCAACATAACCTTTCCCATCATTTCGTTTCCATGCCTCTTGAGGTGATGCACATGCACATATGATTACAGGCGCTGTATAAAACCACTCCTGGGAATATGCATCTTTTAGTTTGTGCTTAACCTGATCATTTTTAACTATGATAAGTGAAAATGGCTGCCTGTTGGCAGCAGTCGGTGCAAGTCGTGCAGCGTTAATAATTCTGTCCAGCTTATCGTCTTCAACCGGATCCTTTTTATACGCCCTTATGCTTCTTCTTGTTTTAATAGTTTCATATAAGTCCATTCTTAAATGCTCCTTATAATTCTTTTATTAATTTTTTGAAATTATCAACACATAACCGACTCATCATCACTGTCCCCCACCTTCCCTGCCTGATACCTAGTGCCGTGACAATTCTATCAAATCTGAATTTCTTTGACAAGAAAATTGCATGTGATAAAATCGCTTCCATACTATCTTTAGTGAAGGCTTAGGTGGTAAAACATAAAGCCTGGTACGTGTAGGCATATAATCACACAACTTATTTAACAAAAAAAGAATAAAAATGCGAGTAATAGTAGCAAAAAAAGCTGGCTTTTGTATGGGTGTACGCAAGGCAATGGACAACGCATTGGATGCCGCCAATAAAGATGGAGGCGATGACGGCAATGTCTATACAGAAGGTCCGTTGATACATAATCCGCAGGTACTTGAAAAGTTAGAAAAGCAGGGAATCAGAGCCCTCAATGAAGACACGGATTTGTCAAAAAGTACCGTAGTTATCAGAGCTCATGGTATTACACCCAAAAGAAGACAGGAACTGGAAGCATCAGGTGCTGAAATCAGCGACGCAACCTGTCCTCGTGTTAAACGGGTACAATCAATTATTGAGGAGAACGCGAAGGAAGGATATTCTACCATAATAGTTGGCGATGAAGGACATGCTGAAGTAACGGGATTGCTTGGGTATACTGATGGCAAAGGTTATGTAGTCTCTTCTCCCGATGAAGTATCAGAATTGCCTGATATGGAAAAAATCTGTATTGTTGCCCAGACTACTCAGGATATGAATACTTTTGCATTAATAGCAGAGAAGCT
>CAYTLC010000098.1:0-8374 GCA_964438395.1 uncultured Candidatus Scalindua sp. | reverse complement strand
CAGAACTATAAAGGGGAAAAAATCAAAAAGATGCAATCGTTTACTGAAAAAGCGATTACAGTCTTAATAGGTAGTTTCATGTACATTGGGATTGGAGCAGCAAGTTTTAGTTACGCAAGCTCTGTCCTGCTTGGCACTGATCCAAGGATTAAATTCTGTGCAATCGCAACACTGTTTTTGTTTTCTATGTATGTATTAAACTATTTTGCTAATAAAGAGGCTGCCGCCTTGAGTGAACCATCCAGGGCAGAATTGTACGAGAAGCATCAAGGAGTCTTCATTGTCCTGGGTATTGTAGCAGCTATCTTATCAACAATTCTGGCATTTACAATTAACATAGATGTTTTTTTCTGCATTTTCTTTTCCTCTTTGTTCGGGATAGCGTACCGGGTCTCTATAGTCCCAAAGAAGTTTACCGGCATTGTCAGATATCGAAGTTTGGCACAAATCCCGGGTTCGAAAGAGATGTTTATAAGTATAGCCTGGGCTGTAAGTACAGGTTTAATTACATTTTTGGGATCTCCTGAAGCTTATTTGTCATCGCTTCCTGTTGTATTAGCTTTTACTTTCAGCATGGTTTTTACAAGGACTGTTTTGCTTGATGTAAGGGACGTTCAAGGCGACAGGATAATTGGTAAGGAAACAATACCAATAGCAATAGGAAAAAATAATACTAAGGCAATTCTCGTTGTTATGTTAACATTACTGACAATACTGTTAGTTATCAGCCCTATGATCGGATGGACTTCCGGATTTTCCTATTATCTCCTACCATGTGTTGCGTATGCATGCGGGTATTTGTATCTCTATCACAAGCGCCTTATACCCACCGGGTTTGCCTGTGAAATTATTACCGATTTTAATTTTATCCTTGCGGGTATAATGGTCGCAATCTGGCATTTTTTTGTAATTTGATTTATTGAACTATCAGGGTCACCTATTATGAAAACAAAAATGAAATCAGGAAAACTTTACAAAGTTGGTTTTAGAAAAAGCACAAGAAGAAAAATGATTGCAGGCCTCCTTGTTGTTTTGCCGGTCTTTGTTACTTATTTTGTAATAAGATTTTTATTTACCATGATTGGAGGAATTCTATCACCGGTAGTTGTAAGGGCCGTCGGTCCTTACGGGTTTGCTCCAAATAGCAAGATTGATGAGTTTATCATCACGTCAGTAGCGTTTATACTTACATTTGTAGCGCTCTATTTTATAGGTGTGGTAGCAACAAATTTCCTCGGTAAGTTCGTCATTAATTTGTTTGAAAAGATAGTGAACAATGTTCCTATTATAAAGAATGTATACACATCGTCGAAAAAACTGCTCGAAATTGTAAGTCTTCCAACTACACAATCTTTTAAACGAGTAGTTATAGTTGAATATCCAAGAGTCGGAATGAGGGCATTCGCTTTTGTCACAGGTGGTTTAAAGACAAAAGGAGGAGTGGTATTATCCAGTATATTTATCCCAACAACACCTAATCCCACATCTGGCTTCCTGATTTATCTTCCTGAACAAGATATAGAAGAAACTGATCTGAGTATTGAAGAGGGAATGAAACTAATTGTCTCTGGCGGGATATTAGTACCGGACCGAATGGAACTAGATACAGACAAACCAACTGAGTGAAAAGATAAGGAAGTATAGAGACGCTATACATTTAGGATCCGCTATTTACACAACACGCCTTACCAGTTTTTCTATATCAATTGCATCTCTTTACGTACAACCACTATACCGCTATCAGTAATAGTAAAATGTCTTATATCTTCATCCCGATCATAACCAATATTCATATTGTCCGGAATATTTACTGATTTATCTATTATGGCTTTTCGAATTTTGACATTCTGCCCTATCCTTACATCTTCCATTATAATTGAATCATAAATTTCTGTATTAGAACCCACTCTAATATCAGGCGACAAGATACATCCCTCTATCTTTGCACCACTGATTATGCATCCATCTGAAACAATAGAATTGAGGATCATGTCTGTTCTCTCACCCGGAAAATCTTTTTTATAAACAGTCTTTGCCGGGGGATATTGAGCTTTGTAAGTACGGATTGGCCAATTTTTATCATAAAGATCAAATTCTGGTGATATTTGTACAAGATCCATATTGGCCTCCCAATAAGCATCCAGAGTTCCTATATCGCGCCAGTAGTTTAAGCCACTCTTTTTTTCATCTGTAAATGGATATGCATATACCCTCTTAGAATGTATCATGTCAGGTATTATGTTCTTTCCAAAATCATGATTTGTATCCTGCTTGGCATCGTCTATTATAGCTTTAACGAGCGTGGTAGTATTAAACAGATATATTCCCATAGAAGCAAATGTAACATCAGGATTACCGGGAGAAGGGATTGGTACAGAAGGTTTCTCATGAAATTCAACAATCCTATTGTCCTTATTTGTTTGTATTATGCCAAATCTTTTTCCTTCATCCAATGGTACATCCATACAAGCGACAGTAAGATCTGCTTTATTCTCCTTATGAAAGCGAATCATCTTCCTGTAATCCATTTTGTAAATATGGTCTCCGGAAAGCATCAAAACCATTTCCGGCTGTTCTTTTTCAAGTGTATATATATTCTGGTAAACAGCATCTGCAGTCCCCTGATACCATTGATCACTGATTCTTTGCTGGGGAGGAATCTGTTCTATATATTCATTTAATTCATTATTAAAAACACTCCATCCAAGCCTCAAATGCCTATCTAAAGAAAAGGATTTGTATTGAGTCAGGACTACTATTTTCCGCAATCCGGAATTGAGACAATTACTTAATGTAAAGTCTATTATCCTGTATATGCCTCCAAAAGGGACAGCAGGCTTTGCTCTGTCTTTTGTCAGAGGATAAAGCCTCTCCCCCTGTCCTCCAGCCAGGATAATAGTAAGTACGTTGTTTAGTGACATGTTTTTGTTATCTATTTAATTAACCTGAAATAACCTGAAATAACCTGATCTAATGCTAAACACACTGAAAGTTTCAATTCATTTACATTAACTCAAGAATCCTTTGCTTTTTTTGCCAATATTTCTTTTACTGTACTTTTTAGTTCTACCAAGTCTGAAGATTTAACAATATATGCATCTGCAGCCCATGACATAAAATTATCTTTATAATTACTGTAAGCAGTGTTAATGATAACGGGAATCTCTTTATTTTTACCCAGAATTTTTCCCATTGTCTCAATACCATCCATCTTTGGCATATTTATGTCCATTATAATAAGATCCGGGAGCTGTTCCTGGATTTTTTCCAAAGCATCTTTACCATCAGAAGCAGTCACAACTTCATAACCCTCCAACTTTAACTCCTGCTCGTATAGTAAGCGTTGGTTTTTATCATCTTCTACAACAAGAATAGTTGCCATCGTCACAACTCCTTTCTACTACTTAATTGGCAGTGTCAGCAACATGGTTGTGCCCCTCTCCTGTTCGCTTATAGCATCTATCGTACCACCATGGTCCTCAATAATTTTAAGGCTGACAGACAAACCGACACCGGTACCACTCGGTTTTGTCGTAAAAAAAGGATCGTAAATATTCTGTAACACACCATGTTGCATTCCTTTGCCGGCATCAATAATGTATATTTTTATTGACTCATTTACAGATTCAATATTCACATCAAGCTTACCACCATCAGGCATTGCTTCTACAGCATTCATCAGTATGTTAAGGAAGACTTGTTTTATTTGAGTAGGGTCAACAGGTACTTCAGGTATACCTGTTTCATATCTTTTTTGCAACGTTATATGTTTTTCCTGGAAATAGTTCTCCATTAGCATACACGTATTTTCCATTACTTCACATATTTGAGTATCAATCTTTTCCGGTTTAGATGGCTTACCAAAATCTGTAATGTTATTAAGTATTTTTTCTAAACGCTTAACTTCCTCTATAATAATGTCAATGTTAACTTTGATTTTCGAATCTGTAAAGGTAAAACGAGAGAGAGTTTTTGCAAAACCTCCAATGGTGACCAGTGGATTTCTAATCTCATGTGCGACGTAAGATGACATTGAGCCGATAGCGGCCAGCTTTTCTGAGCGAATAAGTCTCTGCTGTGTTTCAGTAAGTTGATTAATTTTGTCTTCCAGACTTTTATAGGTTTCAGCATTCTCAATTGCAAGTGATGCCTGATTAACAAACATTGTTAAAGTATTAACACGTTCATCGGATATTGGTTCTGCAGTAAAGACATTATCCGCAACTATAACACCTATGGGTTCGCTCTTTGCTATCAAAGGGACACAGACGAATTCATTTACACCCATGGCTTTTCTGAATTCATCTGACACACGCGGGTCCTTAGCGGCATCTTTAACTATTATTGGTTTCTTTTCTTTAGTACAG
Organism: uncultured Candidatus Scalindua sp.; assembly: GCA_964438395.1. GTDB lineage: Bacteria > Planctomycetota > Brocadiia > Brocadiales > Scalinduaceae > Scalindua. The sequence goes on along the minus strand of CAYTLC010000098.1, from coordinate 4,007 downwards.
AGTGTAACGACTTCCTTTGCATCTGCCAGTGAGTACACCAGAAGTTTTGTCATCGTGTTCAGGGGAGTGTCAATATTATGGCTATAATCTAATTTGTCAACAATATCTATAAGGGAATTATGAGTATCTGACATCTCTTTCAAAATCCGTGTAGCCTCTTCTGAAGAAGATGGCCCTATCGCCAATTTTCCATTTAGAACATTAAGTTCTTTATTAATCAAGAATAGAGTTGCCCTGTTAAACCCAAATGAGTAATCGGCAGTTATGCATGTTAAGATCAAATGAAGTAATTTATCAAGATGTAGTGTTCCCTGGGTTATTTCGCCAAACTGTTGTAACAGCAAAAGCCGGTGTACCATCTTTTCACTTTCAGTCACATCCACAGTAAGCAGCAAAATATTGCTAGTTTCACTATTCTTATTTGTTATAGGTATAGCAATATGTTGTATGCACATTCTCTTTCTGGCCTTTGTTCTCACCCATGATTGAATTATGCAGCCCTTTTTCCCCTTGAGGACCAGTTCTGCCGGGCATTTGTCCGTTCCTACGACATCACAGTGATAAATATCTGAACAATGGCCACCAACGGGAGATTCACTCAGGTTCAACCACTCCTTCAATGTATCATTTGCCCATATAACCTTTGATTTCTTATCAATAAGACACAATCCTGCCCCCATGACTTCTATTACGTTATCAAATATCTCCCTTTCCTCTTGAATCTGTTCTTCCAATATTTTTGATTCTTCCTTCTCCTCTTTTTTTACAGAAAGTTTTTTTGTGCCAACCTCTCCTTTCTTCAATTGTGATCCCAGATCTGCACACATCCCTTCCAGTGACCCTAACAAATTATCATCAAGCACCTTGCCCCTTGATTTATTGAGCAACTTTTTGATCTTGTTCAGTGTCCCTACCTGGTTAGATGATAATGGTTTTTTCTTCATTATATTCTCAATAATTCAGCAGCTTCTTCAGGAGGTGTTGGATTAATATAAAACCCGGTCCCCCACTCAAATCCAGCTATATTTGTAAGCCTTGGTATTATTTCTATATGCCAATGGAAATATTCTGATTCGGTTACATTAAATGGAGCGCTATGTATTATGTAATTATACGGTGGAAAGTCTAAGGTTGCTTCTAACTTTGTAAGAACGCTCTTTAAAACGTGTGCAAGTTCTTTTGCCTCGACCCCCTGTAAGTTTTCAAAATTGCTTTCGTGTTTTTTGGGAAGTATCCACGTCTCAAAAGGAAACCTGGAAGCGTAAGGAGCAAAGACAACAAAATTATCTGTTGAAATAATCACTCTTTTATCTGTTTCTATTTCCTGCTGTATCATGTCGCAAAAAAGGCATCTCTCTCTCTGTTGGTAAAATTTTCTGGCATTTGCTATCTCATTTGCAACCAGAGGTGGGACGATCGGTGTCACAATCAATTGCGAATGAGTATGATCGAGCGATGCACCTGCAGAAAATCCTACATTTTTAAATAACAGCCCATAAACAAATCTTTCGTCGCTCTTTAAATCAACCAGGCGGTCTCTATAGCATAACAAAACCTCTTCAACATTTCCATTATCAAGCGATGTCAGAGACTGAATATGCCTGGGGCTTTCTATTATAACTTCATGTGCACCAATACCATTCATCATATCGTAGATACCCTCTTCACATTTCAGATACTCACCTTCTGTCTGCAATGCAGGAAACTTATTCGGGACAACCCTGACCCTCCAGCCATCAGTGTTCGGCATTGTACCATTATCCCTATATGCCAGAATTTCAGGTGGTGTCTTGTCTTCGTTACCTTCACAGAAAGGGCAGAAACTACTTTTAATTATTTGTGGATTTGTTTCAAAATCCGTGGGCCTTGCGGCTCTTTCAGTCGCCACAATTACCCAACGGCCGGAAACAGGCTCCCTTCTTAATTCAGGCATCTGTTTCTCCTGAACTAATGGAAATAATACTCTCTATTAAATCAATCAATTTTTCATTTCTCTTCCCTTGGATGTTTAATCTTTTGCCAGTAATCATTAAATTCGAAATTCGGGCTGTGTTCATCATTATGACAGATCTCACAGTTCTCAACACTCACCCTGCCGTAATCTTTTGATTGTGTATCCTTGTGGTCACTTCCGGCTCCATGGCAACTTTCACAGCCAACGCCCTTCAGTTCTGGTGTTGACTCCATAGTTTCAAAACCGGTAAAATAATTTAAACCGATAACATGACACTCTACACACTCAGGATCATACTCGTGTTCAGCCTTCACTAACGTCTCATAAGCTGAAGCGTGGCCGGTTCCTTCCCAGTGCTTAAAGATTTTGTTGTGGCAAACAGCACAATCATTGTTAGCGATAAAGGCCAGGTTTGAAGGCAGATCACTCTTAAAGACCTGAGCCAGCAACTCTTCATCCTTAAGCCTCTCCTGATAAATTCTTAATAGCATTGCAATATCAGGTGAATCTGCAAATCTTTCATCTAAAGGTGTTATTTCAATGACGGGTGGAAGGCGATCAAAATACTCGTCTTCACCTGTCTGTTTCTGTTGTGGCGATAGAGTAATTTTTCCCACATAGTTACCCTTCTCTCCTACAGGAATTACGTATGTATTTTTGACTTTCTCACGATAGAGATCTGGTCTGTCAACCAGGTGGCCTGAGATTATTAAGTCCAGTTCAGGACAGGCCTCCGCGATTACTATAGACTCCTCCATTTCCGCATGTGAGAGAAGTATCAGTATATCTGTTTTATCACGCAGATCACTTAGTAAAGGCGTAAGTGATACAACAGGGTCCATAACCTCCATGTTCTGATAAGCACTTTCAACAAGTCCTGGTGACACAATACCTAAGATACCAACACTTAGCGTGGTATCCTTTGTCTTTATCTCTTTTATCACATATGGATTAATTCCCAACACCTCAGTAGTAAAAACTATATTACTTGATATGAGATCTACATTACTTATCTGGGAAAGATAGCCTAGCAAATCAGTTCCCATTTCAAGATCCTTTTCGCCAAGGTTATGTGCAACATAACCCATCAAGTCTAATGATTCAAACGCTGTCTCCATCTTGATTTCATCTTGCCTGCCGACTTTACCCGTAAGATCACCCAGGCTTAAGAGGAGCAGGTTTTCATCTTTTTCCCTGAGATGATTGATTAAAGTATGCCGCTTCGAAATTCCACCAAGCTGCTTCTCTGAGCATCCACAAGGTTCCAGATAACCATTCTCTTCTCCGGTAAAAACAACGTGTATAATGGGCGTGGATGAGGCTATGTTCAGATTCTCTTCGGTCTCTTTTCCACAAAGACTATTGCAACCCTGATTGAATAAAAACAGCAGCAAGGAAAGAATAACGCATGACTTCAAAACTGTAATTTGGCTTGTAAGTCTGATCATAATAAACTTTCATACACCGCAAAATGGAAAAACTACCAGATAGCAAGTATTGCGATTAAGGATATTGTAAATCATGGCTTTTTCATTACAATAACATTATATAAAACGGCATGAGTCAAAACAACTCCTTACTCTTATAATTGTAAAATGAATAAATATCCTGTTTTTAAGACTAAAATCATTGCCATTGCTATAATGATAATGTTTTATTCTGTGGCAGATGTTCTTGATGCACAAGAACTTAACACTTCATGGTCGGCCTTCCGTCATGATTCCATGAACACAGGACGAAGCTCTCTACAGGGACCTGTAGGTAATAATCTTAAATGGAGCTTCGAAACCGGAGGCAGTGTAGATTCATCTCCCGTGCTAGATCACAACGGGACGATTTACATTGGTTCACAGGACAAGACCCTATATGCACTAAAACCTGATGGCAAGCGTAAATGGTCATTCGATATTGGAAGTAAGATATTTTCTACTCCGGCAATAGATTTAAACAACGTTATATATGCATGCGCCTGGAATGGTAAATTATTCGCTCTGGATTTTGAGGGTAAGCCCAGATGGAGCGTGCAGATAAAAGGAAGGATCTCTTCATCCCC
>CAYTLC010000097.1:5010-9868 GCA_964438395.1 uncultured Candidatus Scalindua sp. | reverse complement strand
CAATAATAGACCTGTTTCGTTGACTAACCACTTGAGATCCGGCTTTGTCAAATTCACCCTTATCCACCATAGTAGCAAAAAGAGGTGCGGCTACACTGAATATCCCGATTTTTTTATTATGCTTTCTAACTTCATATATGTAAACACCACTTTCTATAGTCGCCTTTGTCGCTACAATTCCAATACTCTTTGGTGCCTTTCCATTGACTTTTTTGAGTCTAAGAACAGCTTCAACAGCGGGTGCAATGGGGCCAAGAATGTGTATTGAAAATTCCTTTTCAAGTTTAGTTCTTGCATTGGCATCCATAGTATTACAGAGAATGACAACCTTAGCACCCAGGTTGTAAGCAGCTTCCACATAAGTTCGACAAAGATGCACGATTTTATCAGGAGAGCTTCCTCCGATACGTTTTGAAAATACACTGGCGACAACAACATCTTCACGGGAAAGCACTTCCAACGTTGACAAATGTCTATGTAAAATTACGGGTGCAATTCCTGTATCCATAATCACAATCTGCCCATTAGGTCTATAGTCCCAGAAAGGGGAATGCATTACGGTAAGAAGTCGTTTGACAGCTATAATATCTTTGGCAATAGATGGCATTACATCATATTTTCGCTCAGTCCTGGATACCAGTTGCCGGTATTGCTTACTAACCTTCGACTCTTCAGAGTTTAATTCTTCCATTGCCATTTTCCCACGTCTCGTAGCTCTCCACTCCTTCAGCCATGTAATTGCAACATCATGATAGGGCGTCTCATGTACCATAGTTGTATTTATCTTACCATGGGACTTTTGCACATCCATCTGCTTATAAACTTTGTCTAATGCGTCAATCAGCTCTTTATCCTTATGCCCTAGCAGTTGTTTTTGCCGCAGTGTATTCAACGCCTCATCCTCTATCCAGCTTAGTATTTGCTCATCGGTAGTCTCATTATCCGGTTCCGGCCAGAAACCATCCGGACTCATAATACGATATTTAATAAGTCTGCTCCCGACCTCCCTTGCGAGCCGTATTGTTTCACTTGTTGTCAAGTTCATGGGTACCGCCTTTATTTCCCCCATCACGTCTTCAATCTCCAAAAGCATTATAGCACTGCTTGCACCACCCAGTTTTATATTATGAAGAGCATGGAACAAACTCTTCTCCACGGCAGATGACTCTACTTCCTCAAGAACAATATTTTCTACGATATCTTTTATTTCTACCAATGAAGCTTTCTCAATTCCTTCCGGGAGATCGACATGCCTTACAAACTTAAGCTCACCCTGCCCGGGACCAAATGCCAGATTATGTTGAACAAGAAACAACTTTACTGTTTTTGAGGAATCATCGTCCATCTTCAGGTTAATCGTATCAATAAACTTTTGCCGGAGCCCTTCCAGCCGCTCAAATAGATGGCAATGTTTATTAAAAAAACCCACGTCTTTATCCTGAATAATGAGCTTGACTTTATCTATCCGGCTATGTATTTTTCCTAAAGTGGTCAGTTCTGGGAAGTTCTCGTTGGTTTGTTGCGTTGTATGATCTTTAGACATTCCTACCTCTGTCCAGACAGATGATAATCTGGAATTCTGTAAGTTTTATTTTTATTTTGTACTTTTCTAGGATTAATTATAAGTTTATTAATGTAATAAAAATAGACCAAAATTTCTATAACATATTGTTGAAGCAATATTTTCTAAAAGTGATAAATGCCTATTACGTTTAAACAATTAAAAACGCTTAAAGATCTAAACCCTTGCGAGGACCTACAGGAAGCAGTATGGAAATTTAATAAGAACGATATAATACCTCCAAGATTCATGCGGGTATTATGCAAACATGGCGGATTTGCAATGGGCGCCTTTGATGGCGATACAATGATAGGCTTTGTTTTTGGCGTTCCCGCGATTCATTATGGGCGGCCGTCACAACATTCACACATGCTGGCAGTGTTACCTGAATATCGTAACCACAACGTTGGATATAAACTAAAAACTGCCCAGCGGGAAGAAGCCCTGAACCGCAATATAGACCTCATAACGTGGGCATTCGATCCGCTGCAATCCAAGAATGCTCACCTGAATATAAACAAACTGGGAGTCATTGCCTGTAGCTACGATGTAAACCTTTATGGAGAGGCCTCTTCAAGTAAATTACACAGTGGATTGGGAACAGACAGACTTCTTGCGGAATGGTGGCTTGCAAGTGATAAAGTCAAAACTATTATTGACGGACATGCACATGATGTAACGGAAAAACCATTTGCAAAAGGGTTGGACATAAATAGAACGGAGCAGGATGAACAGGGATTACTCGTTCCTGTTGAACCTGATTTATCACTGACAGATGACGTACTGCTGCTTGAAATACCTGACGACATTGATAAAATGAAGGCCTCCAATATTGAATCCGCACACAAATGGCGTGAGTTTATCCAGAAAGCCTTCCTCCACTATTTTGATGCCGGGTATTACGTTAATTCTTTGCAAGTAGAACGAGATGGTGATACCCGACGAGTCTGCTATGTGTTGGAACGTCTGACAACGCCATACAAATCTATGACTTATGATTGAAAGAGCTTTTCAAATGATTTAAGTCATGAAAAAGCTATGCACTTTATTAATAGTAAATTATTACACTAAAAGCTTATTATTTCTCGCAAAGCGTTAAAAGGTTAAGTATATATAAAGATTGAACATATAGAAATGGCATGTATTTTGAGGCAGGAAAAAGTCAATTTTCATGAGACATATAGGGGATATTTTGGTAGAATGCTGCCTTAAATTAATTGAAAGAGGGTAAGGTAAGTAGTGTAGAGAATATATATTTAATTGATCCCCTTAAATCTGTTGGTTTTTTTGAAATCAAAAATTCCTTTAGATTTTTTTTCATTTATAGGCGCCTACTTTTTTTAAGTCATTTTATGTTTCGGAAGTTATCAAGATTATTTTAACAAGTAAGAATAAGAAAGATTTAAGAGAGACAAATGTACAAATTTAGGAAAGAACCCTGGCAAGAAGAAGGACAATGGCAGGAGCAGATTAAAGACCAGGTAGATACACTAGAAAAGTTGAAACAATATATAAATATTACTCCTGACGAAGAAGAAGCGATAAAAACATTAAAAATGAGATGGGGAACAACGCCGTACTATGCAGCGCTTATGGACAAAGACGATGCTGATTGCCCCGTTAGAAAAATGGTTATCCCTTCAATGAAGGAAAGTGAAAATACATATGGAATTCCAAATTATTTAGTGATTAAAGAAAATAGAGAGAAGACTGACAGGTTTGGAGAAGGTGAAAAAAGACCTGATAGTGTTGCGAGGCAGTATATTGATCGAGTCGCATTTACTATTACAGATGTATGTCCAAGTTATTGCAGATATTGTTTTAGAAGAGAAGCTGTAATTGACAAGGATCTGCGCTTACGATTCGATGTTGATGAAGGATTAGAATGGATTCGAAACCATGAAGAGATCCGTGATGTATTACTGACCGGAGGAGATCCGTTTATGTTGTCAGATGATAACATAAAGTATCTGATTGACAGTCTTCGAAGCATTTCACATCTTGAAATGATTCGAATCCACACAAAAATGCCAATTACCTGCCCTCAACGAATAACGGAAAACCTCCTAGAGATCTTAGGGCAGGAACATGAAATTCCAATCTGGCTGAACGTCCACATTTGTCATCCAAAAGAAATTACGGGTAAAGTAAAGAAAGTGGTCTGGGACCTACTCCATACAGGTATCAATGTCGGAAATCAGGGAGTTGTGCTGAAGGGCATAAATGATGATGTCGAAACATTTCAGAAGCTTCACCAGAAACTTCTATCTGTTCGAATAAGACCGTATTATATGTTCCACTGTCAGCTGGCACCCGGAGTAGACCATTTCCGAGCCCCTGTGGAAAAAGGTGCGGAGCTGATCAGAGACGGAATCCGTGGTCACACAACCGGATTAGCACAGCCGATGTATGCTGTCTCTACGAAAGTTGGAAAGATACCGTTAATGCCTGATTATTATATACAAAGTAACGGTGGTGAACATTACAAGCTACAGAGTTACAAGGGTGAAACTCTTTACATCCCGTATATCCCTGAGGATTAAACCGCCTGCCCATAATTTATGTTACCAGATTTGTGATACAAAATCATCTCACGTTCGCAATTACCACGAAAATCAATCAATGCTGATTCTCTGACGGAATATAATAGGACAAGCTTTCATCACGGTAAATAACAACTCTATCCGGATTTTCATTATATAGTTGTTTTGCCAGATTATGAGGAAAGAAAACGGTATCCACCTCAACAATATCCTCCGCAAAACGATGCAGAAATCTGGCAACTGACAATCCGCATGTTAACCCAATTGCTTTTGTACTGAACCTGCCTTTAGGATGTGAACGCTTGGTACCATAGTGAAGAATATCATAGAGTTCTTCCGCCTCACTATCTGTAATATTAAACTCAAAAATCTCAACAGCATGAGTATTAATAGCTTTTCGCCAGTCCATGTATTGATAAAGGGTCGGAACCTTTTCGCTCATCACATCATCCGTACGTTTTGAATCCATATAACGCTTAGTTGCAAACTCCCTGTGATGACGTGCCGCCGGACCCAAATAACGGATTTGAGTGGCAAATGCTCCTGCAGGATCCCAGAAAAGCGGACCTTTTGACGGACAGAATAATCGTAAAGCGGTATGTTTGCAAGAGGTCTTATGATACATGACCATTACATGAAGTTTTGCCTGTCCTGGTTTATCATCAAGACTTTTCGGATCACATTCGTTGGCATTCCAGCTCATGGGCAGCATTGGAGGATAAGAACGATGAAAACAACAACCGGCATTAATACC
>CAYTLC010000097.1:0-4910 GCA_964438395.1 uncultured Candidatus Scalindua sp. | reverse complement strand
GTGTTAATATGCATCATGAACTTCCACAGGCCAACACTTTCTTCCCGGTTACCAAAGGGATCTATAGTTTGTTTAGGGAAAGCAATACCAAAGCCAAATAAGCCAGGAGCGATAATACCATTATGGATATTATGTTGAAGCGCTCCCATCCCCTCAACTTTTATATCCCTTGGATGAAAACCAACAGCATATATTACACGATCACAACCATCTAAATAAGTTTCAATATTCTGTTTAGTGGCCTGATAACGATATAGATTCTCTGGTATCTTGCCTAGAATATTCTCCCTCGCCCAGTCTGCAGTTGTACCTTTTAATCCGGTATTATCAAACAATGTCCAATCTTCCATACGTAGCGCAAATTTTAACGGGCTTTGATAAAAATTCACAATTCGGCTCAGACCGAGCTCCACAAGATAACGTATAATAATTATTGCAGAGTGTGAAGAACCGAATACTGCTACACTATCTACATTATCACAACACTGCTTTAATTGGCTGTAATTTAATGCATTTTCTAAAATGATTTCTTTTACATTTTCATGACACAGACGATCAGGTTCAGCGCCTATAGCAAGTATAACATTAGCAGATTTAAATATATGTTCATCTACTGTAATCTCCCAACTACGATTATGAACAGACAGGCGGCTAGCCATACCTTGGCAAGTAACAACATGCTGCAAAAGATGATTGCTTATCCATTGCAAAGGCTCGATGATATTAATTAATTTGCAAGTGTGATGAGGATCAATTTTTTCAATCTGAAAATGCTGCTTATTTTCTTTAAATTGAAAAGCACTACATTCATTTAGAAAGGCAAGAAACAGTTTCACGGTAGTATTACTGGAAACGTCATACCATTTAGTCCCTAAATCACCTACCTTGAATTTATCATCTATCCATAAAACCTTCTGAGCAGGTATACCATGGTCCAACAGTTTACCAACTGCAGCAATTCCTGCAGGGCCCGCACCAATTACACACCATTCAAAATTTTCCTTATTGTCAATCATAGTAAATTTAAGAGGAACGATTCCCTGGTATACACCTTAACACTATCAATTCGCACAGTTTCCATAAAACTATAATTCTTTGATAATCAAAGTGAAGATTTCAATATGTGTGAAAAGCGATGTTTTACAATAGATAAGCAGAAGGCGCCATTAGTTGCCGTGGAATGTAGATATATCCACAGTTTTCATCTCAATATCCGGAGGGATTGTAAACTTTTCCTCAGGAATAGAAACGCGCTCATCTATTTCAGTCGCAACCGTGGTCATCCTTGAAAATCCAGAGCCGGATATTTTCTTCAGAACAATCCCATTCCATGTACAGGTTTTGATACCGGTATATTGCGTCTCCCAGACTACACATGGTTTTCCAATAACCCTTTCGATTTCTACTTTCCTTCCACCTGCGTCTATATTCTTATCTTCTTCATTTTTTTCTCTTTCTCTTCTCGATTGTCCAATAGAATCTTTATACCTGGGATTCCTCATCCTTATTCCTGTTCTCGCGTTAAGGTCAACGTTGTTTATCCATTGACCATTCTCCTCAAGAAGGACTAAGGTATTTCTTGTCACCGATAACCCTCCTAACTCCATGGTTGTTGTTATGTATTTTGCCTCCCGGCTTCCCCAATCGTCATAATAAAGAACTTCAGTCCCTGCTATGGTAGCACCGTAAACTTCGTATTTAACAATTCCGGTTTTTGACTTTGGATAACGACTTGGAGTATTTGCAGCAAGACCGGCATTTATGCATATAAAAACTAACACGAAAAAGAGAACACAGGAATTCAGTATCTTCATACAATTACACCTATTAATTTTTTTTTGCAATCGATTTTACAGGCATTTAAATCCTTTACAACTTAGCATACAGCAGAATCAAAATACTGGATTTTTACGCTCACATTTTATAAAAGAGGATACTAAAAAACATAGCAAGTTCTTCTTATAATTTCCAGTCTCAAATCCAACTAATCTTCAACACCGCCTACGTATTAAGCAATAAATAAATTCTTTGCCTATATACTCATTAGAGTTACTCAGCATTATTTTCAGACGGTATATAAAAGCTTAAATGCCCATCTCTATAAATAATTACTCTGTCCGGATTTTCTTTATAAAGTTGTTTCGCCAGATTGTGAGGATGCCAGACCGTGTCCACCTTAACAATATCGTCAGCGAAACGATGAAGGAATTTAGCAACCGAGAACCCACACAGCCCCCCCATTGCATTTGTACTAAATCGACCTTTCGGATGTGAGCGTTTGGTACCATACCGAAGAATAGTCCAGATCTCTTCCGCCTGCTCATCTGAAATATTGAACTCAAAAATTTCAACAGCTTGCGTATCAATACGTTTTCTCCAATCCAGATATTGGTTAAGACCAGGAACTTTTTCAACAAGCACATCATTCTCACGCACAGGCCCCTCCTTGACAGGGGCATCAAAACGCCTATGCCGCCGTGCCTGACCAGCATAACGGTGCTGAGCAGCAAAACCGCCTGCCGGATCCCAGAAAACCGGACCCTTAGTTTGGCAATACACCCGCAAGGTAGTATGCACACAAGACGTTCCACGATACATAACCATTACATGAAGTTTAGGCTGCACAGGATCATCCTCCAGACTTTTCATGCTACATTCTTTGCCATACCATGCTTTGGGTAGCATAGGAGGATTTGAACGATGGTAACAACAGCCTGCCTGAAGGCCAATACTGAAAATAAACAAAACAGATATAATAAATTTTTTAAGCACCAAATAAACCCTCTTAATATGCCTCCTGTAAATGATACACTCTACTATTTGTAAGATAAATTTCTAGAAAAAAAATGTGCTTGATAATTAAATGTATCTGGCTTTATTAAGTATTAATTAAAAGTACAAAATTCTTCCTTATTTCAACTGGGATTGATATACTTGCGTCAATGTGATAATGTGTTTTGTTTCGAAATTTTAATTATTACAGGAGAATAATATTAAGATTGAACGGATTGAAATACGGGAAATTAATCTGCCTCTTGTTCATTATTTCGAAACCAGCTTTGGAAGAACTGAAAAACGCCGCATACTCCTAACAAAGGTTTTCTGTGACGGTGCCGTTGGTTATGGTGAATGTACAACCGGAGAAAAACCATTTTTCTCTCACGAGACTATTGATACTGCCTGGATTATTATAAAAGAGGTGCTGGCACCAATCGCAATTGGAAAAGAGTGGACAGCACCATCGGAGATCGGTCTATGGTTCAAGCAGATACGTGGTCATCAGATGGCTCGCGCGGCAGTAGAAAACGCTTGTTGGGACATGACTGCCAGAATTAACAATGTGCCACTACATCAATTACTTGGTGGAACACGCAAAGAAATCTCCTGCGGTGTATCTATCGGCATCCAGGATACTCCTGAACAATTGTTGGAGAAAATCAGGATTGAAATTGAAGCCGGCTATCGGCGGATAAAGATCAAGATCAGGCTAGGCTGGGATTATGATATACTCAGACTTGTCCGCAAAGCCTTTCCTGATATCACTCTCTCTGTAGATGCCAATTCAGCATATACTCTCGCAGACATCAACCTGTTAAAGAGTTTAGATGAATTCAATCTCCTGATGATAGAGCAACCACTAAGCTATGATGATATTGTTGACCACGCACATTTACAAAAACAGATCACCACGGATATCTGCCTTGATGAACCGATTACGTCTCTCGATAAAACCCGCAAAGCTATTGAAATGCAAAGCGGCAGGATTATCAACTTAAAGCTGGGACGTGTGGGAGGCTTCAGCGAAGCAATTAAAATCCATAACTACTGCGTGGAACATAACATTCCGGTTTGGTGCGGAGGAATGCTGGAAGCCGGTATTGGACGTTCCCATAACATAGCGATGTCAACACTTCCAGGTTTCAGTCTACCTGGTGATGTATCCGCAAGTAAGAGATACTTTGAGGAAGACATCACCGAGCCACCAGTAACCGTCAGTAAAGATGGATTTATCAAAACCCCTCAAACGCCCGGCACAGGATATGAACCGAGGGAAGAATATATCGAAAGAATTACCGTTAGACAAGAGGTATTTTCTGCGTAGAGGCACGGTTCATCGAGCCTAAACATTGTGATTGTGACATTTAAGAATGAATATTAAATTCCTTCATATTATAATCTTTGTCTCATTCCTGCTTCCGGCATGTCAACAGGGCAAAGGCTACCCTGATCATACATCAAAAGTACATCACGTTGTAGTTTGCTGGCTAAATGAACCAGGTAATGAAGAAGCGCGTCGGAAAGTAATTGATGTCTCCAAGGGGTTTTCTACAATACCTGGTGTAATCAACGTAAGAGCGGGCAGAGTGATTCCCAGTGAAAGAGAGATCGTGGATAGCAGTTTTGATGTTGCAATATATTTGTCTTTTGAAAACGAGCAGAAGTTATTTGAATATCTCAACCATGCGATACATAAAAAAGCAGTTGAGAAAACGCTCAAACCACTTGTTCGTAAGGTTGTTGTTTATGACTTTATTGAATAAACGGCACCTACTCGAATTAAAAATAATCGTTGTAATATATTGGCTCCACAACTATATTATGAATTCAATACAAGGTATTAACAAATTTTTGATAATTATATAATAGTTTTATGCAAAACAGTTCTTTTACAAATCCTAAAATGGTAAAGCTGGCCAGGATCCTGATTATTATAGTAATCGTATGGATAGTTGCAGATTTTTTTGGTATAAAGCCTACAAGTTTTTTCCAGCCAAAAATTGGTATGCGTCCGGTGACACAGCCAATTGGGGATTTAGGAGCAGAGGAGAGAGCCAATATTGAGGTCTTTGAACGGATTTCTCCTTCTGTCACATACATAACCAACAAGAGACTTCAGAGAGATTATTTTT
>CAYTLC010000096.1:0-9879 GCA_964438395.1 uncultured Candidatus Scalindua sp. | reverse complement strand
ATATGATACGAAACTAATTTGGAATATTAGAGCAATGATGAGAAAAAATAACTATGTAATATTCCCCAGCTATTCCCCAGGTTTCACCTTCTATTACCAAATAAAGATTTACGCGCTACGCGTTGCGGGTTACGTAACAATAAGCAATAATGTGCGCGTTCGTGTATATTGGTTGTACTTAAGAATCTATTATCCGTGGCTAAATAAACTAAGTGACTAAAGTGATCTAAAGTTAAGGGCTTTTTTCCTGCAATTCCTACTTTCCTAAGATGCTTTTCTTTTATCCGTATTTATCCTTGTCCTCGGCACTTTTTGTCCGGGGAGTGTAAATCCGTGGCTAAAGATATTTTTTTTTACGCTCTTCGCAGCTTCGCGGTGAATATATCCCATATACTGTAAAATAGTGTTGTATTTCCGTATTCTGCCGATAATATCCCTAGTATATCGTCATTTAGACAATCTATTAATTTCATTAATAATATTATGCTTAAGAGATACTATATTCTGTTTGCTACTGTTCTCGTGCTTCTGCTTACCATCCCCCAGAATCTTTTGTCACAGGAGGAGGATGAGGAGGATAGACTGGCTGTTGTGTCGAAGTATACAGGCAAGGTAAATATACGTCACAACCTTATGGTAAAGCCTGTATCGTCGATCGGCAACAGGATCAGGAACTCCTCTGTTTATAAAAGAGACACAGTCATCACAAAACCTGCTTCAACGGCCAGCCTCGTGTTCAGTGACAACACCAGCCTTGAGATCAGCGAAGAGTCAAGCATCTCTATTGATACCAAAACGGTGACTGACAGGGACAGGGCCGAGAGAAAATTTACTAAAAAAGTTACGATTGCGCAGCAGGATGTTGTCAGGAACATCAATGTTAAGATGGGTAAGCTGCTGGCAAAGATAACACCGAGTAAGTCGGTATTGACCGAGTTTGAGTCACCCACCGGTGTTGCTACTGTCAGAGGTACAAAACTGGACTTCAGTTATATTTCCGGGATAACGTCTATCAGCTTGTTCGAGGGGTTGCTGGGCTTTACCAGTGCCGGTAACGAAGTTGGCTTCGATATAACTCCGGGGACTTCACTGGATGTTGCTGCTCCTGAGGCCGGAACAGTAACAGTATCAGCAAAGGAAGGTGAACTGGAGATTGCGACCGGTATAGGGAAAGCTATTGTGGAGAAGAGCGAGAAGGTCTCGGTCACCGTTGATACGGAGAAGTCTGAGACTTCAATCTCCTCAGAGAGTGGTTCTGTTGCATTGGTAATGCACGCCGGTACTGTTTCAATAGATAAAGATGCGGCCATGAATGTAAAGGTTGATCCTGCGTCCGGTGATATGACAGTTGCAGATGTATATGGTGATGTTGTTATCACTACTGACGGGGTTACAACAACGATACAGCCGGGAATACACCTGGGAACGGCAAAAGAGGACAGTGAAGAAGATGAGGAGGAGGAGGAAGAGGAAGATGACGGCGAGGCTAAATCGCATCTGCTCTTTATCTTTGACTCTTCAGAAAGTATGAACGACCTCATAGATGGTAATGAGACAAAACTGGATGCAGCAAAGAAGGCGCTGTCTGATTTTGTAGCTATTCTTCCTGCAGATTTGAGTGTGGGGCTGGAAGTATATGGCCACAGGGAGACGGAAGAGTGTGAAGATATAGAGATCGTAGTCCCGGTAGGCAAGCTAAATGTTGAGAAGATGCAGAAGGAAATCAACTCTCTACAGGCATTCGGAGCTACTCCTGTTGCCGCTGCACTGGAAAAAGGCGGTGCCGCGATGACATCACTTAAAGGAAAGAAGACTATAGTGTTGATCTCCGATGGAGTAGATACGTGCAACGGTGACCCGGTACGTGCTGCAAAACACCTTCGAGAGGAGATGGGCATAGACGTTATTGTCCAGGTTGCAGGACTTGGCGTGGACGAGGGCGCGAAAGAACAGTTGAAAGAGACTGCAAGCGCAGGCGGCGGTAACTATTATACCGCAGATAACGCGCAACAACTGGAGAGGTCTCTTAAGGATATTGAGGCCGAAAGGCCCGCCTCTATGGTATCCGCCGAGGATATTGAAGGACCCAATCTGCTGCTGAAAGAGAATGGAGGTCAAATACTGATGGCTCCTAAGGATGAATGGAAGCAGACAATTGACGGCGTGGAGGAGAAGGCCCTTGTTCCGCTATATTCATCAGCAGTCTATGGGTTCAAATATGAACAGCTGGCGACATTTGATACTTTCGTATTATACATTCCGGGAGAAGACGATACCAATCTGAAGGAGTTCGAGTTGCTTGTGTCGGACCGCTCATGGTCAGGGCCATTTCGCTCGATTGGCATATTCCAGGCTCAAAACGGTGGATCGCCCGGAACGCCCTATCAGCCATTCACTTTTCCTGAGGTAACTTCCAGATACCTGAAGGTACAACTGGAGTCAAACCACGGAGATGGCAGGCTTACAGGATTATATGAGTTCCAGTTACTGGGCGAATTGAAAGCTAGAGAAGAGTAGTGACGAGAGACGCGTTTCGGGTTGCAGGTTACGCATTGAGAGTTAATAGTTGAGGGTTTCTTTTAACTTTAGTCACTTCAAACTTGGTTGATATTATGTCTTTATAATTCCCTGTTTGTCTTCTTTCCTTGAGACGGTGATATTTGGGATTAGCAACTCCTGGCCAATCTTTAATGAGTTTGGGTTAGACATCTTGTTCTTGTTTGCCTGAAAGATTTTTTTCCATTTTGATCCATCGTTGTAATACCTCTTGGCCAATTTGAACAGGCTGTCATTAGCCTTTATTTTGTGAGTAATGCGTCGATTACTGTTTGCCACACTGGCTTTTACGAGCTCCGGTGGAATTACCAGACCACATGCTCTATTTTCCTCGTCATTTAAGACGACAGAGTTATACTTCACATCCATAGGATTCGTTAATGAGAGATAAAAGGATATAAAATTGTTGGGTTCGTCGAGGTATAGAATGGTTTTAACCTGCTTTTCTCTCTCATAATCATCTATGATACTCTGCTCTTCGATGAAATAATCTATAGGAATGATTTTATCACTCAAGTCAGGTTCCAATTCACTATTGAAACTGTAGAATTCGTTTGTTTTCCCTTCGCCAAACACATTCAGTCTGCTTTCAATTGCTGATAAGTATGGCAAAATCTCTTTCGAGTCCGGGGATCGCATAAAATGAAGGAAACCTGTGATTCCAAAGGCTACAAAAACAATAAAAATTACAAAAACCTTATCTCGCTTCATCTCTTTCTCCATTCTCTATTATTTCCTAATACTTCCATGTACTTCCTTTCGTCTATTATTGTACGCAAAGACCATACCAATATCTTATTCGTTCTCGATGAAATCTTTAAATGCTGTAAGTTGTTTGATTTTAAAATGATGTAGAAAAACATTAAATTTACAGGATATGGAGCGGTGAAATTGCTGTCTGATTTCTGTTCATGAATAGGACAATTATGTATCATAATTGGATAATTATTTCCCTCTAAACTTGTGACAGTATTGCTTTGAATGCTTCCAATTCATCACTGTTGTCATTTAATCGAAGCCGTTTCCCGTACCAACAATGTAACCCTGAATCTCTCAAAATTGGCTTACATTCGACACGCCTTTTTGCTACCATGCCTCTTTGCTTCAAGTCAAATATCACGAAACTATCATATTTTGAAAAAGACAATTAGAATGAACTATTTACAGTATATCTTCAACATCTCTTTTATAGCATCTTTATGCCTGTTCGGTAGTGTCAACGCAATGGCAGACGGTGTGCCAAATAGTTTGCCGGATTGGAAGGCGGCTTATGTCCCTGAAGGTGATGTCTGGAAATATACCGAGCAGCACCTTGTTTTCAACAACGGGACAGACCCGGAAACGCTTGATCCTCACCTGATGACCGGTCTGCCTGAGATGCGTCTGGCAGAGGCGCTTTTCGAAGGCCTGGTAACATATGATCCTTCAGACCTCACACCTCGCCCGGGAGTTGCTGAAAGCTGGGATGTAAGTGACGACGGTCTGATATACACCTTTCATCTGCGTGAAGATGCGAAGTGGAGTGACGGTAAGGAGGTTACAGCTCAGGACTTCCTCTCTTCGTGGAAAAGAGGCCTCGACCCTGTCAACCGCTATATAAATCTCTTTTTCCCAATTGCAGGTACTGAGAACTACTCTAAAGGTAAATTGATAGATTTTAACGAGGTTGGGATCCATGTTAAGGATTCTTACACTTTGGAGGTTGTTCTACACGCGCCCTGCCCCTACTTTCTCGACCTTGTAGCTTTTCCAACATACTATCCGGTCCGTGTCGAATTGGTCGAAGAGTTCAAAGAGAAATGGACAAAACAGGAAAATATTATCGGAAACGGCCCTTTTATTCTAAAGGAGTGGTCACCTCGTGAACAGATCGTATTTGAAAAAAACCCTCATTACTGGGACAGCGATTTTGTGAAGCTCGAAACGGTTACCGCCCTGCCGATATCAGATCTGAATACCGCGTATAAACTATTTCAGGATGATAAGCTCCACTGGATGCCGGCACTTCCTGTTGCAAGAATAGAAGAGCTTAAACGTAACCCTGACTATTATGTCTATCCGATGCTCGGTACATATTTTTACCGCTTTAACGTAACAAAGCCGCCATTTGATGACGTGCGAGTCCGAAAGGCGTTCTGCCTTGCTACTGATCGTGTGGAGATATGTAATGAGCTGCTTAAAGGCGGTGAGCAGCCCAGCAGTCACTTCTGCCCTCCTGTAGCAGGTTATGAACCGATAGAAGGATTGAAGCATGATATTGTCGCTGCACGCAAGCTTCTCGCAGCAGCCGGATATACTAAAGATAAGATGGCGTTTCCAAAATTGGAGATTATCTATAATACCAGTGAAGGGCATAAGATGATTGCAGAAGCGATTTCTCAGCAGTGGAAGCAGAATCTTGGTGTCGATATGGGTACACGTAATATGGAGTGGAAGGTCTACCTGGACAACCAGAACAACCTGGACTATTCAATAAGCCGCTCCTCATGGATAGGAGACTACGCAGATCCCTCAACTTTTTTCAGCATCTTCAGAACGGGTGATGGAAACAATCGAACCGGCTGGAGCTGCAGAGAGTATGATGAACTTCTGGATACCGTGTCTGCAACCCTTGACAGAAAAGAACGCAACAAGCTTTTCAATGAACTTGAGAGATTACTTGTTGAAGATGAGTGCCCTGTTCTGCCGATCTATGACTACGTAAATAAAGGTCTGATTAAAGAGACCGTCCTGGGATGGGAAGCCAATATTAGAGACGTCCATCCACTAAAGTACATTTGGAGGGAATAGAGTAAAAAGTGTTCAGCTATCTTCTAAGACGACTGGTTTTTGTTCCGATCATCCTGTTTATTCTGATCACTATTACTTTTTTCCTGGTGAGGATGGCGCCCGGCGGCCCATTCAGTTCTGACAGGGAGCTTCCTCCGGGAGTTGAAGAGGCGTTAACCAAGAGATACAATCTTGATGGTTCAGTGGCAAGTCAATACGGTAGATACCTCGTTAAACTTGTACAGGGAGACCTTGGGCCGTCACTGAAGCAGAAAGATTTCTCTGTAAATGAGATCATCTCAAACCATCTTCCGCCGTCAATTCTACTCGGCATAACTGCACTGTTGATATCACTCTGTGCCGGTGTTGCAGCAGGCCTGGTATCTGCACTAAAATCAAACAGTATGCTCGATTATTCCACAATGGCGTTAGCGGTGATTGGTATCAGCCTGCCGGTATTTGTATTTGGTCCTCTTCTGCAGACCCTTTTCTCACGCGTATTCCATATTCTTCCTGTTTCAGGATACAGAGGGATCTCCCTTCACCTGATACTTCCTGCCGTAACACTCGGGCTTCCTTTTGCGGCCCGTTTTGCGCGACTTACCCGGGCTGGAATGCTGGAGATACTATCCGAGGATTTCATAACCACAGCACGTTCCAAGGGGTTGACGGAGAGGACGATAGTATTGCGTCACGCACTGAAAGGCGCCCTTCTGCCGGTAGTCAGCTTTCTCGGGCCTGCTATTGCATCAATTACTACAGGTTCTCTGGTTGTAGAAAAGATTTTCAATATCCCCGGTTTGGGCAGAGAGTTTGTGGAGAGCGCTCTCAACCGTGACTACTTTATGATAATGGGAACTGTCATTCTTTACGGAACACTGATAATAGTCTGCAATCTTGCAGTGGATATAGTTTATGGGTTTCTTGACCCGAGGGTAGGAAATGAAAACTAAAACGGATAAAGTCCACAAATCATATTCACCAACACATCTCGCTTTTATGAGACTTCTGAGGCATCGTCTTGCGCTGTTCGGACTATTTATTGTTGTCGCTGTGTCTTTAGCGGTTGTAATTGTTCCCTTTTTTTACGGCGGCTCGCCGAAACTTACCAGGGTCTGGCTTGGAGCGAGATCTCCGGGATTTACACATCCTGACTGTTTGAGCAAAAACATTTTCATAGTAGGAAATGAAGCTGAGACATCACCCTCGTTATCTTTATCTGAAAAGATAATATATCAGACTAAAAATCTCTCCAGGCAGGAGATTCGGATTACAACAAGGCGCGGCAAGGTTAATACTATAATGTATACTGACGGTGCCCGTCATATTGAGGAGCTGGATACTTCTACGTTAAAAGGTGAACTATTCCGTTCAAATGATGATGGGACCCCGGGCGTGAGACTGGAACAGGCATTTGTACTGAAGAAAAATGCCGCTCCTCCGGGAGATCTTTTTGAGGAGGGCTCACGTGTCCTTATGATGCTCCTCGTTAAGGCAGATGATGAAGTTGCACAAAACATCGTCACTATAAACAATTCAATTGTTACATCTATAACTCTGAAACAAGGTGATAATGAAATTAGCAGTGAAGCTCTTATTATTAAAGGACGGGATGTAATCAACGTTACTGCTGACGGCGAAGAGATGAGTGTGACTCATCTTCTTGGAACTGACAAGCTTGGTCGAGATCTCTTTATACGAATCCTATATGGAGGAAGAATCTCTCTGCTGGTTGGTATTGTTGCGACCCTGGTGAGTATTGTTATCGGTTTGAGCTACGGAGCAGTATCAGGTTATTTTGGAGGGATGACAGACAGCATAATGATGAGAATCGTTGATGTTCTCTACGGCTTGCCATTTATCTTTCTAGTGATTCTTTTAATGGTACTTTTTGAGAGGAGCCTGATTCTATTTTTTGTCGCGCTTGGCCTTGTTCAATGGCTGACAGTAGCGCGTATTGTCAGAGGCCAGATACTCTCTCTGCGTGAATCAGAGTTTATTGAGGCCGCAAAAATGTCAGGCGCGAGTTCCAGTAAAATAATATTCAGCCATTTAATACCACACACGATTGGACAGGTGATAGTTTATACTACACTGACGATCCCGTTGATTATTCTCGAAGAGAGCTTCCTTGCGTACATCGGGCTTGGGATTACAAACGCGTCCGACTCACTCGGCAGTCTTGTGGAACAGGGAGTACGGATGTTGGGAGATGCCGGCGAAAACTGGTGGTTGCTCCTCTGCCCCTCTTTAACAATGATATTCATACTATTCGGAATGAACTGCCTTGGCGACGGCCTCCGCGACAGTTTTGATCCGAAGAGAGCGCTATGAGGGATAATAAGAAAATAATTCAGATAAAGAATCTTAGGGTTACCTACAAAGGCCTTCTGGAAGAGGTTGTGGCTGTGGATGCTATCGATCTTGATCTCTATACTGGTGAAGCGCTGGCTATTGTCGGTGAAAGTGGTTCCGGAAAAAGTACTGTAGCTTACTCATTAATGGGTCTGCACGACGGTAAACGTGTAAACGTCGAAGGTGAAGTTCTGTTTAATGGACAGAATATACTGAATAACTCTACATCCCAATGGCAGGCTCTGCGTGGTAATGAGATCTCTATGATATTCCAGAATCCTATGAGTAGTCTTACCCCCTACCTTACTATCGGCAAACAAGTGATGGAGCCTATTCTAAGACATACTTCAACATCAGCTCCTACTGCCCGGAAGGAAGCAATCGACCTTCTAAAAGAGGTAGAGATCAGTGATGCAGACAAAATCTTCAACATTTACCCTCACCAGCTTTCAGGTGGTATGAAGCAGCGTGTAATGATCGCATCTGCAGTTTCTGCACAACCTAAGGTTCTGATAGCCGATGAACCATCAACGGCGCTTGATGTTATTATCCAGGCAAAAGTTCTCAGCTTGATGAAGAAGGAACTCGTCAAACGTGGAATGTCGCTGGTTTTTATCACACACGATCTCAGTGTAGTTGCGGGTCTTTGCGATCGTGTTGTAGTGATGTATCAAGGCAAGGTTGTTGAGTCTGCTCCGGTAAAGAAACTGTTTGCAGAGCCGGAACATGAATACACAAGGAAACTCCTCTCTGCTGTTCCTCGTGTCGATAAAAGAGTTGATACCCTGACAACCGAAGAACAAAACAGGAAGAGAGAAGAGAACGGTGCCGGTATCATGCCGCCATCAAGAAATGAATCGATTATATCTATAAAAGATCTGCATGTTGAGTTTAAGAAGAGAAAAGGAATTTTTTCTTCTAAGAGAGAGATAACAAAAGCGATAAACGGAGTAAGCCTGGAGTTATACAAGGGTGAAGTGCTAGGGCTCGTGGGACAGAGCGGCTCAGGTAAATCGACACTGATACGCTCTATAGCCGGCCTTGCAAAGTCCAAATCCGGTTCAATACATTTTGATAACAGGAATATCTTACAGGCTGATCAAAAGAAACTTCATCCGATTCGCAGAAAAATACAGATGATTTTTCAGGATCCCTATGGAAGTCTCAATCCACGTTTTGTTGCCGGACGTATTATTGCAGAACCAATGATTAATTATGGAATGATATTAAGCAATGATGCGACTGAAAAGGTTCGAGAGTTGATGGAACTGGTGCAATTAGATCCAGCCTGGGTCAATCGCTATCCACATGAGTTCTCAGGTGGTCAGCGCCAGCGTATCAGTATTGCGCGGGCTCTTGCGCTAGAGCCTGAAATTCTACTCTGCGACGAGCCTGTCAGCGCCCTTGATGTACTGGTCCAGGCTGATGTACTTAATCTCTTGAAAGAGATTAGATCCCGTATGAACCTTACAATACTCTTTGTCTCGCATGATCTTGCTGTCGTTCGCTATATAGCGGACAGGGTCGCAGTGATGAACATGGGGCAGATAGTCGAACTAAAGCCGTCTGCAGACATCTATTCAAAAGCCGAACACCCTTATACCCAACAACTCCTTGATGCTATACCAATACCTGATCCTTCAGTTGAACAAAAAAGAGTTAGTTGTTAATGATCATCACATTTCTATATTAAATATTGTCTGAATCTGCTCCTCAGACATTACACTATATGGAATATTTACGACTACCTCACTGCACTTTATGCTGCTACCTTTAGTAAAACTGGCCCGGAAATTATTATCTTCAAATCTGTAATTATTTAAACCATATAAGCATAAATCAATTTCCGCATTTTCGCAGGGTTGTTGTTCCCAGAATACTTTAATGCATTCTCCATTGTAGATTGTCTTGATGTTACTCTTGCTTAAAATATGTAACATGATTCTATCGCCTTTAATTTCGCCTTTTGCTCGAGTTTCTTCTTGGACGTCCTGAGATTCAGCCTTAGTGGTGACGGTTTTCTTGGTAACAACTTCAACCTTAGCAGCCACAGCTGCTGCAGCTGCCTCAATGGCAATTATGTTAGCAGCGATTTCTTCTTTAGCAGTTACAGTCTCTGTAGCGCTCTTTGTAACAGTAGCAGACTTAGCTTTAGCAGCGTTTTTAGTGACTGGCTCATTCTCTTTAACTTCAGCGGCC
>CAYTLC010000095.1:0-9928 GCA_964438395.1 uncultured Candidatus Scalindua sp. | reverse complement strand
GTTCACTTCGGCTGCGTTGTTAAGCTATCCCAGATACACCTTGCCAGTAATATCCCACGACTCTTACAGAGCACGTCACTCGTAATCCCCTCCAGATGGTTTTTAAGTCCCTTCAAAACAACATAGTACGTTATATAATAAACTTATAACCATGTTTGTGTTGGCTCATTTTGTCTCAATTTGTACGAATTGTAAGCACAATTCAAGCACATCGACTTCACCATGAGGGGTGTGTGAGAGTTGGCTTGTTTTTTGAGTTGTCCACATTTATAAAATGTCTAGACTTCTTCGACATATTATTACAACCACATCAAGTGTAATTGGGTTATAAATCTGAAATATTACATCTTATCTCAACACTATATTTTCCCCACTATTGTCAAGCTTCAATAGCATTTCTGTTAATCAACTGCCTACTAAAGAATGGGGTCAGGATATTTACTACAGAATGAATGTAGCTAATAAAATGCATTTGGTATCTTTGGTGGTAATGTTCGCTTTTTTACGTATATGGGGTATTTTTCTATTTACAATTTATAACGTTTTAATATAGAATTACACTTACCACATAAGAATTACAGTATTTATGTGGCTCTCATATTGTTCATTTTTTCGTGATTGAACTCACTTCATGAATGTCTTTTGTGCGTATTGGCACGAATGCCATAATGGTAAATTTATATGAAAAATACACGACCTTACAGACAGAAAGTAATGAAATAGAATGAAAGCAACCAATCGTGATATCTACAATTCCATAAAAGAACTACAAGTTCATGACCATGCATGTATGATTTACGAAACGAAAGAGGAGCAGCTAAATCTTATTGTTCCATTTATCAAGATTGGATTAGAACGTGGTGAGAAATGTATCTATATTGTCGATGATAATACAGCTCAAACGATTATCAGAGCAATGCAGGAAGATGGTATTGATACCGAGTCCGCAATTGAAACTGGTTCTCTAAATATACTTACGAAACATGATTTGTATATTAAATATGGTCATTTTGACCCTGAGTTAACAATACAATTTTTGAAAGAAGCTATAGATTCAGCAAAGGCAGAAGGATATAAAGTGTTAAGAGGTGCTGCGGAAATGACATGGTTTCTGGAAGAGGCACATGCCAACGAAAAACTAAAAGAGTATGAATCCAAGCTTAATAATTTTTTTTCAGAGGACGATATACTTGCGATTTGCCAATACAACAGTCGTCGAATTTCACCAGAAGTTATACTACATAGTATTCATACGCACCCAACCATTATACATAGAGGTTTAGTTTGTAAAAACGATTATTTTATTCCACCAGAAGAGTTCTTAAGGTCAATTCAAAAAGATATAGAAGTAAGTCGTCTTCTTAGTAACATCACCAAAAATAAACAGGCAGAGGAGGCTTTCCAAAGATCAAATTCGCTACTATCCTCAGTTATCGAAAGCCCTGATAATATCATAATTTTTGTTCTGGACAAGAACTACAATTATTTGAACTTTAACATGGCTCATGTAAGAAAAATGAAAGAAGTATATGATGCCGATATTGAGATTGGTCAGTATGTCTTAGCGTATATGACCGTAGAAGATGACCGTTTGAAAGCCGAAGAGAATTATAAACGAGTCCTGAAAGGTGAACGATTTGTCAAAATTGAGGAATATGGTCGAGCCAATAGTCGGGTTTGGTATGAATTGATTTTTAACCCTATTTATGACAATTTACAACATGTTACAGGGTTCACTGGGTTTGTCACCGATATCACCAATCGCAAGAAAATGGAAGAAGCCATTGTGCAATCAGAAAAAATGAAGTCTCTGGGGATAATAACCGCCGGGATTTCCCATGAGTTTAACAATATTCTTAATATAATCTCAGGTAAAGTGCAATTACTGGAAATGGACTACAACAACAATAGTGAATTGATGGGTGAGCTTAGTACTATTATGAAAGCAGTAGATGACGGAGTTACAATAGCCGACAATATGCTTAAAATCACTACATCAAGTGATGACACTTCAGAATTTGTGCCTTACGATATAAACGAGCTTTTAAGGCAGTCACTAGAATTTACAAAGCCCAGATGGAAAAATATTGCTCAGGCAAATGGTATAGACTACGTTGTAGACCAGAAAGGTATAGAAAATGTTTCACAACTGTTGTGTCATCCTACTGAGATACGAGAGGTATTTACAAACATAATAAATAACGCACTGGATGCTATGCCTGATGGTGGTAGCATTTCATTTTGTACATGGAGTGATGATGATACTCTGTTTGTAAGCATTTCTGATACTGGCAAGGGCATGACCGAAGAAGTTAAGATTCATATATTTGATCCTTTTTTTACCACAAGATGCCCGGAAGGAACCGGATTGGGTATGAGCATGTCATACGGTATAATAAACAGGCACGGTGGTAAAATAGAGGTGGAAAGTGAAGTGGGAAAGGGAGCAACATTTACTCTGCAATTTCCAACTACCAATAAAGAAGTCTGTACAACGTCGGCTCCTGAACCAGAACAAGTAATAAACATAAAGAATCTAGATATTCTGGTGGTAGATGATGATGAAGAAATATGCGGCATACTGGATAAATTTCTTTCCAGAAAAGGTCACAAGGTCAAAACTGTTGATAATGGTGCAGACGCTATAAATATAATAAAAGCTGTAGATTTCGATCTTGTTTTAAGTGATCTGGGTATGCCGGATGTCAATGGATATGAGGTCGCAAGGGCTATAAATAAGTTAGATAAGAAGCCAAAGATTGGTATAATCACAGGCTGGAGAGTGGGTCTCAAACGGTTTAATGAAAAAGACGCGAAAGTAGACTTCCTTCTCAAAAAACCTTTTAAGCACGCAGAACTGGTAAAACATATAAATGAATTGTTTGGTGCGGATAGTTGAGGGTAAAAACCATATACAGATTTCAATGAAGTGGCCTCTCAGTATTTAGAAATCGATGATTCATCAGGGGAATAGGAATTGTCTACAGGGTAAGAGGAGGTATAAAACCTGTATGTGTTGTGCTTAGTAGGGGATAAAGTAATTATGAATTATCGATTACGAATGAAAAGGAAAAAGCCTATTTCCTGAGATGTACTATTTCTTTGTTTTCTTTTATCAGTGCTATGTCTTCGCCAATGGTTTTTTATGAAGCTCATTTCGCCTTCTCCTTTCATAAAAGCCAATATACAAGAAACAACATTACCGCTATTTTAATAAGCTGTATTGATATGACTTCTCTAAGGAAACTCTTTTTGCTCATAAAAACTATTTCACCGGCGAAGTCTAACTCTTTGGACACAGGTATCTCTCTGTTTTTTGAATTGCAGTAATTACGTGAATGGAATTTAGTTGCATAAATAGTACTGCCAAATAACCACGCCACTGTTACCCAACCAATATAACTTGACATTGCTCTGCCATTCTCTTCAGTATTACTACTTTCTGTTCCAGGCTCAAAGGCGCTTGTATTAAAGATTAAAAGTTTCGTTCTATCTTCCTAATCGGGGGACACCATACCTATTTATTGCAGTCAAGTAAATCCTTCTTCTCTCTTCTTACACATCTTCTTGTCCTCGGCGCCTTTTGTCCGGGGAGTGTTTTTGTGTGAGAAATTGACGAGTTGCGAGTTGCGGGTTACGTGTTACAAGTTACAGGTTTCGGGTTGAAGGATTCATTATCCGTGTTGATCTGTGTAAATCTGTGGCTAAATAATTCTTTTTACCTATAATAGTTCCATGAAGAATGATGATGTTTCATACATTAATGAGATAAGTTATGGCTACTGGAAGGCCCAGGCTCTTTTTGTGGCAAATGAGTTGGACCTGTTTACTTTGATCGGTGAGCGGGGAAAGAGTGGTAAGGCTATTACTAAAAAACTCGGGACTGATCCCAGGGCGACAGAGATGCTCTTGAACGCACTTGTTTCACTCAAACTCTTGACTAAGAGTAGAGAGATATTCAGCAATACCGCTCTCTCTAAACGCTGCTTATCAAAAAACGGTACTGCTTATCAGGGTGACAGGCTTAAGCATTTTCATAACATGTGGGACTACTGGTCCGGACTGGATACTGCAGTTAAGACTGGTAAGCCAACGGAATACTATAATGCAAAAAAGGGGGTTGATAAACAGAGATTAAGAGAGTTTATCAGTGCCATGCACAACACTGCCACTGTACAGGCCGATGAAATATACATGAAATTACAGATTAAAGAGCGTAGCAGACTTCTGGATCTGGCAGGGGGGCAGGGATCTTATTCAGTAAAGTTTGCTAAAAAAAACCGAAATCTTAAAGCTGTTGTCTTCGACCTTCCTGACGTTATTAAGCTCACAAGGAAGCATATTAAGGAGTCGGGTATGACAGGGCAAATTACTACTAAGGCGGGCAATTGCCTTGAGGATAGTTTAGGTAAAGGGTTGTATGATATCGTCTTAGTGTCTCATCTATTACATGCTTACGATGCGTCAGAGAATCAGAAAATCTTAAAAAAGTGTTGGGATTCACTAATAAAAGACGGTATAGTTGTAATCCAGGAATTTATTTTGAATCCTTCTAAGACAATGCCTCCCTTTGGAACGCTCTTCAGTCTGAATATGCTGATGGGTACGCAAGGCGGTTCTTCGTACTCTGCAGTTGAGATGAATGAGTGGTTAAAAAAGGCAGGTTTTAAAAATCTAAAAAGAATCGAATTGGGTATGGACTCAGGGTTAATCATAGGAAAAAAGATATAAATTTTGAAATGTGAGTTAGGAGAGAGAAATGCGTAATTTTATTGTCATACCGGTTTTGTTAATTTTATGCCTTTTGCAGACAAACAGTCTTCTGTTTGCAGATGAACATGCTGAGGCTAAGGCAGAAGTAAGTGCTGCATTGGAAGCTGCTAAGGCAGTGACCAAGGGCACAGAAAATGAAGAGCAGACTATAATAAATAAAATATTGGCAGAAGAGAAAGAATTGGAAGAGGCCAGTGCTGAGGCGAGCACAACTGCTGTGGCTGAGACTGTAGAAGCGGTTGAAGCAGCAACTGAAGAGGTCGCTGAAACGGTTGAGGCAGTAGCAGAAGAGGTAGCGGCAGAAGTAATCGCTGAAGAGGTTGTAGAGCAAGTAGCGGAGGCGGTTACAGAAACCACTGCAGCAGTAGCTGAAGTAGTGAAAGAGGAAAAAGTAGCGGCAGAGGAAGTTGCTGAGGCTGTTGTTGAATCAGAGAGTGATGTTATTGCGACGGTAAATGGTGAAAAGATATTTCGTTTGGCCTTTAATAAGAGGTTGAACGTATTCAGACGTATGAATCAGGAAGTGACTGATGCAGTTAAGATGCAGATAGTTAGCCAGTTGACTAAGAAAATGCTGCTCAAACAGTTTGTTGAAAAACAGGATGTAAGTGCGAGCGCAGAAGATATTAAGGCAGAGATCGAAAAGATAAAGTTTTTCTTACAGAACAATCCTGCCAATAAGGATAAACCGATGAATGAGATCCTGGAAACTCAGGGATCGAGTGTTACAGAATTGGAAGAAGAGGTTAGCAGGGCACTTGCATTAAGCAAATATCTGGAAAATTCAGTCACTGATGCTGATAAAAGAAGTTACTTTGATGCAAATAAAGACGCCTTTAACGGAGCAAAGGTGAAGGCAAGCCATGTCTTAATTGATACAAGAAACCTGAAAACTGAAGCTGAACTAGCAGAAGCAAAAAAGAAGATTGATATTGTAAAGGTACAGATTGATAAAGGAGCAGATTTTGCTGAAATGGCAAAGAAATTCTCAGAATGCCCTTCAGCAGAGAAGGGTGGCGATATCGGTTTCTTTCAGAGAAAAGGTTCTATTGTAGAAGAATTTGCTGTGGTTGCTTTTGCGATGGAAGTTGGGGAGATAAGCGAGCCGGTTAAAACGCAATTTGGGTATCACATAATTAAGGTGACAGAGAAGGAAGAGGGAAAAGAGGTTAAATATGCAGACGTGGCAGACATGGTGGACTTTGTATATATGCAAATAAAGACTGAAAGCCTGTTGAAAGAGCTGCATGATAAGGCTGAAATCAATGTAACGCTGTAGGCTCTGTTCCAGTTTCAACAAATCATCGGTATCTTGTTATCACTACATTTGTGGTGACAAGATACCGAAGTAGTAACGGGAGATTACAACTCCTTGAGTTTCTTATACATATCCGGCAGTTTTTTTATCAATACCTGTATTCTTTTCTCGAAGGTGAGTGGTTTTGCAGGAGAACCCCAGACGACAGTTCCCGGTTCTAAACTCTTATAAACATTAGAAGCTGCACCTACCATACAGTTATCGCTGATCACCACGTGATCGGTAACTCCTACATCCTCCGCAATCATTACATTCTTACCAATCTTTACGCCTCCTGCAAGCTTCGCATAGGCAATCAGCATAGAGTCCTCTCCAATAGTACAATTATGAGCAATGTGGGAGTGGTTATCAATCTTGACTCCGGATGCTATGGTGGTCTTATCCAGGGCTGCACGTGCGATCGTTACGTTTGAACCGATTGAAACATCATCGCCAATTTCAATAGTTCCAACTTGAGGGATCTTTACGTGTTTGCCTTTTATTTGAAGATAACCAAAACCGTCATCGCCAATAGATGCTCCGGATTGGATTACAGCGCGATCACCTATTGTGACCTCTTCTCTTATAGTAACGTTTGCGTATATAGTAGAGTCATCACCTATCTTACAGTTTGTTCCGATATAAACATTAGGGTAAATGGTTACATTCCGGCCTATCTGTGTGTTTCCATCAATTACAACATTTGCACCGACTGATATATTATCTCCGATGGAAGACTCTTCTGAGATAACAGCAGATGGATGAATATCGCGTGGACGTTGCTGTTTTTGATCTGAAATAACCTGAAGCAGTTTGATAAATGCAAGAAAAGGGTTATCGACAATGATTAATGTCTTTTTCGTCTCATCAATTGCTCGATGTGTTACAACGGCAGATGCCTTTGTGTCTGAAACCTTGCTTACTAATTTCTCACCCTTTATAAAACTTATGTCACCTTCTTCAGCATTCTCAATACTTGAGACGCCTGTAATGGATAAGTTTTCATCACCTGATATATTACCACCAATAATTTCGCTGATCTGTTTTATGGTGTATTCCATATAATTAGTCACTTTCTGCCACTTAATTATTAACAAAAAAACTGCAAGTGAATTGTGCTAACTTATATCACAGGAGTATGATACTGTCAAATTGAACTTTCATGTTGACAATAGACAAGGTTAGAAATACTATTTTACAAATAGTACGAGTTGCTTAAGTACTCCACATTAGTTACGATTCTATTTTGATGACCATTTAATATTAGGAAAAGTTAAATATTGCTATGATTAAAGCTGAAACTGTTGAGCGTACAGATGAAGAGAAGATTGAGTTGCTGCATGACGAAGCGATGAAATCAGGCGCAACGATTACAAAGTTGATCTCTACAAAAAATATTGTAGTAGAACCCTGGGTTCAATTGAAGTGTCGATTTGGATGCTCAAAATTTGGGAAATATAAAACATGTCCGCCTTACACTCCAACGTATCAAGAGACCCGTGAATTGTTGAGCTGTTATAAGAGTGCCATCCTGATAGAGGGACAGCCTCCGGCAAAACAATTTGAAGGGATGCTTCTTAAACTAGAGCATAAAGCCAATCTCTCCGGTTTTTATAAGGCATTTTCTATGAATGCCGGGCCGTGTCCACTTTGTGCAGAGTGTGATGTGGACGGTACTTGTCCAATGCCTGAAGATGCCAGGCCATCTATGGAGGCGTGTGGAATTGATGTCTTCAGAACTGTTCGTGATAATGGTTTTGAGATCAAATTCCTCGAGCACAAAACTGAATACGTTAAATATTTTGGATTACTTCTACTTGAATAGGTGATGAATTCATTTGGACGCAGATGAACGCAGATAATCAGGATTTTAAATTAAAGGAATTAACTGAAAAAATTATAGAAATTTTTTATAGAGTTTATAATAAACTTGGTTATGGTTTTCTAGAGAAGGTATATGAGAATGCCATGATGAAGGAATTTAAAACAGCAGATATTCCTGCTGTTTCCCAGTATGCAATAAATGTAGTTTATGAAGATGAAATAATAGGTGAGTATTTTGCTGATATACTCGTAAATAATAAAGTGATTGTATAAATTAAAGCCTCCAAAAAGCTGGCATTAGAGAATGAGGCTCAGTTATTAAATTATTTAAAGGCGACTGAAATTGAGGTTGGTCTATTACTCAATTATGGTCCCAAGCCTGATTTAAAACGTAAGGCTTTTGAGAATACAAGAAAATAGTTATCTGTCTTTATCCTTGTCCTCGGCGCTTTTTGTCCGGGGAGCGGAAATCTGCGTCCTATAAATTATGAGGGATTATATATGTGTGGAATTGTAGGATATATTGGAGATAAGAGAGCGGCTCCGATTCTAATAAATGGAATCAAGAGACTTGAGTACCGGGGGTACGACTCTTCAGGAATATCTATTATCGAGAATGGCACAATACATTCTGAAAAATCGGTAGGTTTTATTAGTGAATTAGAGAAAAAGGTCGATGGTAAATTCAATGATGGCACTGTAGGTATTGTACATACTCGATGGGCAACACATGGAGCGCCAACGATTGAAAATGCACATCCCCATATTGATTGTACAGGCAAGATCTCTGTGGTACATAACGGTATTATTGAAAATCATAACTATCTGAGAGCAAGACTGGAGAAGGATGGTCACTCTTTTAAAAGTGAAACAGACTCTGAAGTTGTTGCCCATCTTATTGAGAGCTACTTTGAAGGGACGCTGGAAGATGCTGTAAGGTTGGCACTAAAGGATATAGAGGGTGCATATGGACTGGCTATAATCTGCCTGGACGATCCAGGGAAATTGATTGCTGCCAGACGCGGAAGTCCTTTGATAATTGGTATTGGAGATGGAGAACATTTTGTGACTTCAGATGTCGCTGCCACTCTGGAATATACCAAGGAAGTTGTTTATCTGGACGACAATGAGATTGCTATCTTGACTAAAGATACGATGATAACTACTGATGTAGATAATGTTGAGATAACTAAAAGGGTTGACGAAGTAGAGTGGAATCTTGACAGGATAGAAAAGGGTGGGTACGAGCACTTTATGCTCAAAGAGATTTATGAACAACCTCAATCGCTGGAAGCTGCAATGTTGGGCAGGTTCGAGAAAAACAGCGACCTTGTCCATCTTGGAGGCCTGAAAGATAAGGAAGATGATCTACTCAGCGTCAGACGTATTATAATAGTCGCTTGTGGAACTTCCTGGAATGCCGGGCTGATAGGGGAGTACATGATCGAGGAGCATTTGAGTATTCCGGTTGAGGTTGAATATGCTTCAGAGTTCAGATATAGAGATCCTGTTATTGATGATGATACGATGGTAATTGCAATTAGTCAGTCCGGTGAGACAGCAGATACTCTAGCTGCAATTCAGGAGGCCAAGGAGAAGGGTGCTATGATCCTTGCGATCTGTAATGTCGTAGGTAGCAGCATTGCAAGGGTGGCTGACTGTGGAATGTTTCTTCACGCCGGTCCTGAAATAGGTGTGGCGTCAACGAAAGCCTTTACTTCACAGATTGCAGTTTTAGCATTACTGACTTTATTCATGGCCAAAATTAAGGGCAGGGAAGAGGTCTTAAATACTGATCTTGCAAACAGATTAAAAGAGATACCGGAACAGGTTCAGAAGATCCTTGATAACAAAGATAAGATTACTGAAATTGCAAAACTTTATAAGAATAGTGAAAATTGTTTATATTTAGGAAGAGGTTATAATTACCCTGTAGCGCTGGAAGGGGCTCTTAAGCTGAAGGAGATATCATATATACATGCCGAAGGATACCCTGCGGCAGAGATGAAACATGGCCAAATCGCCCTTAACGAT
>CAYTLC010000094.1:8926-10000 GCA_964438395.1 uncultured Candidatus Scalindua sp. | reverse complement strand
ATGATTTAAGAAAGAGGATCACCTACATTGACATCCCGGAGGAAAAGCTAAAGAGCGCAATCAAACACGGTTTCTCCGGATTTTTCAATACTAGCATGAATGAGAGAGGTTTATGTGACAGAGAAATATCAGAGGCAGAGGAATTAGCAGGAATGAAATACAGACTTGAGACAATATCGGTAAAGACATGAACAGTTCACCGTCATTTTACTAGCATCAGTAATAACCAGGAGCAAAAAACATAGCGGCTAAAGGACGCTACGCTTTTTAACTCCCGGTGAATTGTATTGTCAGGTGTTAATAC
The DNA here is from genome assembly GCA_964438395.1 of uncultured Candidatus Scalindua sp. Taxonomy (GTDB): domain Bacteria; phylum Planctomycetota; class Brocadiia; order Brocadiales; family Scalinduaceae; genus Scalindua. Next base: position 9,696 of record CAYTLC010000094.1, on the reverse strand, counting down.
CTCGCCCTGTGTTGAGGGCGTTCTTCTTTTGGTTTAGCCGGATTCACCTTGATATCTCTTCCTTTAAACTCTTTTTCGTTCAGAGCTGCTATCGCTGAGTCCGCTTCCGAACTATCTGGCATTTCAACAAATCCAAAACCTTTTGATTTCCCTGATAACTTATCGCGTAGAAGCCTCACACCCGATACTTCACCAAACGGAGTAAATGCCTCTTTCAAGTCATCTTCAGTAACACTGTACGCCAGGCTGCCAACATAAATTTCCATATATCTCCCTCTGTTCTGTGTGTTGATGAGATTACGCTATCGAAAACCAGACACACAAATTGTTCGATAGCGAAAGCCGACATTCGGCTGATTCGTTATTTCAAGAGCCATACTCAACAGTTCAATACCCTATCCATAATAGATATCCAGGGTTCAACTAACAGGTACAAATATCTATAAAAACCAATCCCTGATTGCTTTAATATAACCCCTTCTTTTGCAAGATTTTATACAACCTACCATCTATTTGTCAACCACTAAGAATCATATTCCCGGCCTTTAAGTCTTTTTGCTATTCTTTACGCCCTCAGCGCCTTCTTGCCAGACGTGTTGTTTGGCGGGTGCGTAATACCCCTTTTCTTATTTCATCCAGTCAATTAATGATTTTATTAAATCTTGATTTTACACAGTATTTAGGATTAAATCGAATGATTATGAAAACACTCATTTGTACAGCCACGTCATTAGAGCTTAGCGGAATATTTCCATCAATCAGTTCATCAG
>CAYTLC010000094.1:0-8826 GCA_964438395.1 uncultured Candidatus Scalindua sp. | reverse complement strand
TTTCTAAGCCTGAATGATATGGAACTGGGAGATATGGAATATTATGAGAGTAAGAATCTCACCATTTTTGACGATCTATTTGGGAATTCTTTGAAGGCTCTTCCAGTTGTTACAGGAGCAACCGTGAATACGGCAACCGGAAAAGAGGCAACCGGCATATTACGGGCTGAAAAGTACGATGTTGAAGTAGAGTCTATGGAAGGTGCAGGAGCGTTGAAGTTTGGAGAGGATTTCGAAATTCCAGTCTTACAGATTAGAAGTATTTCCAACATTGCCACTACACGCGACAGAGAAAGCTGGGATATTATCGGTGCGATAAAGTCACTGAGGAATTTGTGTGGTAATATATTATGAAGTTAAAAATAGGCATTTCCCCCTGCCCTAATGACACCTTTATTTTCCATGCACTCCTAAAACACTTGATAGATGTAGATACATTTGAGTTTGAAGCAACTTTTGCAGATGTGCAGAGTTTGAACGAAGGCACCCAGGCCGGTGATTTTGATATTGTCAAGATCTCTTATGGAAACCTCTGGAATGTACAGAACAGGTATGGACTTTTATATTCCGGTGGCGCCATGGGATATGGATGTGGCCCGCTTTTACTCTCTACAAAATCAAACAGCCTTGATCCGGATATTCCTGTCGGCGTCCCAGGTAAGAATACGACCGCAAACGCTCTTCTCAGGTTCTGGGCTGCGGGAGAAAACGTAACTTATAAGTCTGAATATGCCGTCTTTGATGAACTATATCAAGACCTGTTGAATGGTAACAGAATACAGAGCCTGGTTATTCACGAGAACCGTTTCACTTATGAACAGGACGGGTTGCACCTGATATGTGATCTAGGTGAGTATTGGGAGAAAAAAACTGAAGCGCCAATCCCACTGGGTGGAATTGTGATCCGTAGAGATCTGGATACAGATGTTGCCAGACAGGTGGACGGATTGATTCGGAGAAGTGTTGAGTTTGCCTGGAATAATCCTGAGAAATCAGAATCATTTATAAAAGAGCATGCTCAGGAGACAGAAGAGAGAGTGGTCAAGTCTCACATAGGTCTGTATGTAAATGATTTCTCGGCACATATGGGAGATAAGGGAAAGGTCGCTATTGAACGTTTACAGCAGTTGATTGCACCGGAATTTGGTAATGAAAAGTCGTTATTCGCTTATTAGACACTAATTTTCCCCGGACAAACGGCGCCGAGGACGAGCAAAAGGCACGAATTCTCAAAAATTAACTTTGATTTAATGTTTAATTACAAATTGTATGAAATCGATAATCATCATTTTGAATATTTGTTGAAGCAAAGCACCTCGTCGATCCTTCTTTTTGGAACATGAAGAACCCCTGTATCATCCTTCCAATATTTAACAGAATCTCTCAGTATCTCTACTTGTGGAGATTCGTTACTATATCCGAGTGCGATTGCAGAGTCTATTTTAATATGTTCCGGAAGTTCAAGTATGTCTGTCAGCTTATTAATATCAATAGCCCCAAGCCAGCAGCTCCCAATACCCTCTTCAAAGGCAACGAGTAGCATATTTTCGATTGCCGCAGCAGCATCTCTTTCACAACTGCCTGAGCTCTTTTCCTTATTAGCAAGTACTACGATATAAGCTACCGGTCTCTCTCCCTGTGGAGGATCTCCTGCTGGAGAGATGTATCCTGCCCATTTTAATGTCCCGAAAACTCTTTCAACAACGCAGGACTCGTCTATGATGATGTATTCGATGGGTTGCTTGTTAGCACTGGAAGGAGCCAGCCTTCCTGCATTAACAAGTTTTTTCAGAATTTCTAACGGAATGGGTTCTTGCTTAAAACGCCTGATAGAACGTCTTCTTATTGCAGTTTCATAAACAGTCATTTTGAATTTATTATTGGAATGGACTTCCTCTGTTTATTTACTTATTCTTGTTGGTAAGTTCTTGGACTATATCGTACTGTTCCCTTGCTTTATCAAGCATCCCTACTTTTATATATGCCTGTCCAAGATTATTATATGCGCTGACATAACCGGGTTTCAATTCAACCGCTTTCTTAAAATTGTTAATCGCTAAACTGTAATTACTCATTTTGAAATAAACATATCCAAGGTTGTTGTAGGCTTCCGCAAATTCAGGCTCAAGCTTAATGGCAATATTATATTCACCAATAGCCTCGTCAAATCTCTCCATTTTGAGAAAAAGATTACCAAGGTTTACATGAGATTGCGGGATATCAGGATTAAGTTTTAATGCTTTTTTATACTCCTCCATAGCCTCCCTACCCATACTATTTGCTTCGTACGCGGCGCCCAGGTTAGTATGAGCCTCTACCCAATCTGGTCTGATCTCCAATCCTTGCTTGAACGACTCAATTGCAAGGTCGAATTCCCCTTTCTGAGTATACACACAACCCATATTAAAATATGCTTTCTCGAAATAGGGAAAAACGCTTATAGATCTCTTATATTCTGCGATGGCATCATCAACTCTTCCCTGTTTCCAATGCATAGTACCTATATCGTAATGTTCTTCAGCATCTTTCTGCTTATCGCTACAACCTGAGTTCATTGTAATAAATAGAAACGATAATATTGAAATACCAAGAAACGTAAGTAGATTTCTTTTCATTTTTATTCTTCCCATAATTGTGTACTGAAATATCTGCTACCGGTATCAGGAAAAAGAGTGACAATCACTCCTTCATCTATTTCCCCTGCCAACTCTAAAGCACCTTTCATAAAAGCGCCTGACGACTGCCCGACAAAGAGAGCCAGTTCTCTGGCCAGAAGACTACACGTCTCCTTTGCTTCCTCAGAAGTCACATGAAATACGCGATCTTCTATAAAGTCCTCCCTGTAAATCTTTGGTTTTATATACTCTTCACCCATGGGCTTCAGCCCCTCAATTCCGGGGAAGTCCTCAGGCTGGATGACATAAATCTTTATGTCAGGGTTGTGCTCCTTCAACCTTCTGCCGACACCCATCACGGTACCGCCCGTACCAACACCACAAATAAAGTGTGTGACCCTGCCCTTAGTCTGTTCCAGGATCTCTTTACCTGTTGTATCATAATGAGCAATTGGGTTACACTCGTTAGCATATTGGTCCGGCATAAAGTATTTATCCGGATTTTCTGCCAGCAACTCATGTGCTCTTCTTATAGCTTCATCATATCCCTTTATAGGATCAGTTGTAATAATTGTTGCCCCATAAGCCCTTATGGTTTGCATCCTCTCCTTGCTGGCATTCCCGGGTATAACCAGATCCACTTCATAGCCCAATGCGGATCCAATCATTGCATATGCTATTCCCGCATTTCCTGATGTAGAGTCCAGAATTGCCTTGTCATGAGTAAGTTCTCCGGTTTTTATCGCCTCTTTTATCATCCTCAAAATCGGGCGGTCTTTTACAGATCCCCCCGGGTTGAGATACTCAAGCTTGGCGTATATTTCCACTTTATCAGGTATTTCGTGAGAAGTACTAACCCTTACCAAAGGAGTATTCCCAACATACTGCAAGACGGTATTGTTTATCTTTTCATCAATATCCAGGTTTTCGGTTTCACCACTCATCAATTTACGTTTCTTTTTGTAATAAATATGCTAAATAAAATATGAGGCCATTTTCTCTTAGTGCTTATTGCAAGCCAGCTTAAACACACCGTAATCCCCAGAATTTTGAATCGTTTATTATAGTAATGATTGTGAATATGTCAATTAAAGTTACCATATCAGGTGAATAAGATGTTAGAATGTCTATTTCAGGAAAGAATATTCCCCTTATTCCCCAAATATTTAAGTATTCATGAGTTTTGCACATTGATTTCGATGGCATTCATTATTATACTTTTTCGTAATATATTTATGTTTAGTAAACAATAAGGAATAAGGCTAAAACTGTTTTAGTTAAAATTATGAAATTAATATTTGGAAAGGCATTATGAATAATAATTATATCTTCATTTCACACGGTACAAAATATAAAGAACTTTTAATAACTCTACGAAAAGGCATTGAAGACCAGGGTCTGAAAACACGTGTTGTCTCGCATGACGCTGCGTCTGGTGATGAATTGAGTCCTGAATCAAAACAGGAGATTGAACAGGCAGATGCATTCATTGCTGTCGTTGGGCCAGAAACTATAAATTCTCAGCAGGTTTTGAATGAGATAGAATATGCACTGGAAGTAAGCGGCAAAAAAGGGAATGATTATAAGGTTATTCCATTGCTTATGGCAGGCATTAAGTCTGCAGAGTTAAATAAACATTTTGGAGATAAGCCGGTTGGATCACAGGTTCAGATAGGTACTGGCGGCATAAATGATACAGTTTCTCAAATAACCACGGTATTGAACAAAAGCCTTACAGACAAACGCGAAAGCACTCTCCTGGCCGGTATAGAAAATTCCCTGCAACGTCTCTCACCTGGTATTCGTGAGAAGATTAAGCCACTTGGTGTATTCCAGGGAGGTGGTAGTATCTCAAATATAGTAAATGTTTTACAGCTGAACGACTCTGAAAGAGATCTACTGGTTAATGAATTAGTTGAAATTAAACTGGCAAAACCAATGCCTTATGGTTTTCTGCACTTTCATCCCTCACTGTGCCCCTTTCTCCTTAATGAGCTGGATGAAACCATGCTCGATCGAAGCAGGGGCAGATGGTCAGAATGCCTGCGACAATTAAGTGAGTTTCTGTACAAGCAACAGTCTGAGGATTCTAAACTTGCAGATGAGCTGACACTGATGGAACTTCCTAATCTGATAAAGTCCATGGAATATGTACAGTCACAGAAAGTACCTGAAGTCTCCATGGACAGGGCTACGCTGCTTGAACATTTAATTGCACATCTTGAAAAGCCGGAGATCCTGAATAAAGTAAAGGCTATTCAAGAAGAGGAAAAGAACAGATCTTCAGAATGGAACCCCGAAAGATTTGAAACATTGAGGTTGCAGGTTGAAAAATATCTGGAGATGGGAAACCTCCCACAGGCTTTAAGTGTCGCTCAGGTAATGCTGGATAAGTGCTTAAAATCAGGTGATCAAATTTATGATGGCGCAGACCACGACACAGCAGAGGCATACGTACTGCTTGGACGGGTACTGAGAATGGGAGGCGCTTCTGAAAATGCACTTCAAGCAGTTAACGAAGCAATCAAACGCTTTGAACAGATTGCCAGCAGGAAAGACTCTGAACCTGCCGGGATAATGACATCCGCTTCACTCGCCAAGAAAGGAGAGTGTCTTCTAGATCTTGGCCGACTGGACGAATCGGCTGCCGCCTTTGAGGAATGCATACGCATAGCTGAAAAATTCAATAGCAAAAAACATGCGGCCATAGGAAAAGGTCAACTTGGAACTGTACGTTTATCTCAGGAGCGATACGAAGACGCTATTAAGGCACACGATGAAGCACGGGAGATATTTGAAAGTCTTGGTGATTTAAACATGGTTGCGGTTGCCTATCAACAGATGGGTGCGGTACATGAGGAGATCGGTCAATTTGAAGAAGCAGAGCAATCATTCAATAAATCTCTTGCCATGTCTATAGAGCAGAAGAACCTCCTGGACCAGGCCAAGAATCTGGGGAGGCTCGGAAGTTTTTATGCGAAAGTAGGACGCACAGATGAAGCAGTAACTTTTCTACAACAGTCAGCAGAAAAATATGTAGAGATTAATAACATGGCAGATGAGGGACGTGTACGCGGAAATCTGTCCATTACATTAATATCACTTAAACGCTATGAAGAAGCCAGACAGGAAGTCCAGCGAGCTATTGAGTGCTTTAAACCTTATGGCCATAGTGTTGAACCATGGAGAGCCTGGGACAAACTACATGAAATAGAGCTGGCTGACGGTAATAAGGAAGCAGCGGCACAGGCACGTGAGCAGGCGATCCAATTATATCTTGCATTCCGCAGTGATGGCGGAGAGGATCAGAACCCTGGTGCAAGATTATGTACCTTGTTTGATGATGCAATGGGAAGCCAGCCACAGGAGGAGGTAAAAAAACATCTGGATGAGGTGGCAAAAGACCCAAAAATACCAGATGAGGGTAAGCTTCTGATTTCAAAATTACAGACCGTACTTACCGGTTCTCGCGAAAAGGAATTGGCCTCTGATCCGAATCTGAATTATATTGATGCTGCTGAGATTCTGTTTCTGCTGGAGAAACTTGAGAAAAAGAAAGAACAGAAAGTCGAGGATTAAGGTTTAGTAAAAACAGATTGCAGCTCTTTTACTATGTATTGTGGCCTTTCGTTATTCATAACTCTGATTGCATTTTCTGCAATCAGAGTGTACCTTGTAATCAGAGCTTCTTTAGTATCACCGGCTATATGAGGAGTAAGTATGACATTTGGAAGTCTTCTCAATTCACTATGCTCCGGAAGAGGCTCTGATTCATACACATCCAAGCCTGCTTTCTTAATAACTCCGTTTTTTATTGACTCTATTAGATCCTTCTCATTGATTATTGCACCTCTGGATGTATTTATCAACCATCCGAGCCCTGCTCCTCCAATTTTTTCCAACTCTTTTTTGCCAATCAATCTTTCCGCCTTGCAACTGCCATGGCTTATTAAAGGAATGAGAATAGAAACTATATCAGATTTTTCCAATAGATAGTCAAAATCAACAATATCTACAAAATCAAGCCCCTCATTCCCTCTCTCCTTATTCTTCCTGCATGCTATTGTCTTCATTCCAAATGCATGAGCCATCCTGGCATGAATCTTACCGATATTACCGTATCCCATCAAACCCAGTGTTTTCCCGGCAAGCTCAATACCACCCCCCCTGATCCACTTACCATCCTTCATCTCACTCCCATAATCCCTGTCTTCCTTAGCTAATGCCAACATAAGGTACATTGCATGCTCGGCTACAGACTGTGCCGTTATACCGGGCATATTGCATACAGGAATCTCTCTCTCTCTGGCCGACTCAAGATCTACCGTATCGTATCCGGTACCACACTGGAATAATCTTACCTTCTCTGTACTCATTATCATGTCCCTTGTAATCATGGCTTTGTCCGGATACACAACATCAGCATCTACTATCTCTTTAGATATAGATTCTGCATCGTGCTGATCTCGAACAAGAACAGTGTTTGCCTCAAATCCTTTACTACTGATCACGGTTTTTATGGTTTTAACCATTACGCCGTCATCATCTGAACATAACAATATTTTTAACGTTTTGGACATTCTTGTATTGGCTGATAGTCAATGAGGTATACAAACTATAATGTTAAAGTTTTGGTCTTCCTAATTTAAAGTTAAGAAATGGTACCCCTGAGTATTATTGAAGTCAATGCAAAAGAAAGATGGCTACGCTTTGACGGATCATTGACAGAAAAATATTAGCAGACTGCAGAGCCAATACTGCTGTAATACTTACACTTTCCTGTATTACTACAATTAGTGCTGTTTTTTGATACAAATACAATCTACCAGATCAAAATAGCAAATGTGTATCAAACTATAATAGCATGTTACAAAACGACTTAAGACTTGCCAAAATAGTTTAAGGTAAAATTAATTATTGGTATACCTATTGCACATATACGAGTATTGCATTGTCTTTACAAATTTAAACAGGACAGATTAGTGATAATGAAAACTACTGAGTCGCAAGAAGATACAGCCAGATACGTTCGGATCATATTGCCACTGATGACTAAGCACGGTATACCCATTACACCAAGGAATTATACAACATGGTATCACTACGTCTCTGGCAAAAACAAAGGACTCCAGGAAGCTATTGATTCTATTACTGAAAGGAATGAACCGTATACAGAGGAAAAAAACGAAGAGATTTATCAGCGCTATATCGTCGAAAAAGAGGAGAATACGCTGAATGGAATTCGAGAAAAATTACAACAAACGTTATTGACTGTTTTCGGAGAGTTGAAGGAGTTAAGCGGACAAACGGAGGTATATGAGTCTACAGCATTATCAAGTGTTGAAAGATTGTCAGATGACATGTCTGTTAAGGACATCAGGAATGTTCTTGATGAAGTCATTGTGGCAACGAAGGAGATAAGAAAATCCGGAGATGCAACACAAAAGAGATTAAAAGAGACTACAAAAACATTACAGGTCTTGCAAAAGGAATTTGAACATGCAAAGAGCGAGTTGCTGCATGATTTTCTGACAGGAGTCATGAATAGAAAAGGATTTGATGAAACGCTGTCAAAGTTGTCCAGCAAGGCTACAGATAATTTGTGTGTACTGATTATAGATATAGATCATTTTAAGAAATTTAATGACACGCATGGACACATTGTAGGTGATGAAGTACTAAAGTTTGTGGCAAAAAATATCACAAAAAATATCAGAGGAAAAGATATTGTTGCACGTATCGGCGGAGAGGAATTTGCCGTGATACTTCCGGCAACTCCACTTCTGGGTGCAGCGACTGTTGCAGAGAATATACGAGCTTCGATTGCCAGATTAAAGCTGGAAAGAAAAGGCAAGACAGAACAACTGGGAACGATAACAGTCTCAATTGGTGCAGCACAATATAGGCAGGGTGAGCCTCTTCGTGATTTTGTCGACCGAGGTGACCAGGCACTATACTCCGCAAAGAATACAGGAAGAAACCGCGTAGCAGCTGAATCTATGGCATCAAACCGTGAAGAATAACAGAAAAAGGCATCCTTGCGTCTAATTGACACAAGAATACCTTTTTAATATTTACAGCTAAATAATAGAATTACAGGCAATAATGTTTTCTATGTTAGTTCAGCTCTTATTTTGACATGTTTCACAAACAACCCCTGTAGTACAACACTTCTTACAATCAACCTTCTCACCTTTTAAATAACCTGTAT
>CAYTLC010000093.1:0-10032 GCA_964438395.1 uncultured Candidatus Scalindua sp. | reverse complement strand
AATGTCAATACTGATTGAAGAACTCAAGAAGGAGCATTCTGAGATCCTTGCCACACTCAACGAAGTAAAACAGCTTGGTATTCTCTCTGAAGAAGGACAAGACGAGCTCATGTCTTTAGAAGTAAGTCTGCTTGCGCATCTTGAAATGGAGGACGATCAACTATATCCTGCTCTCAAAAAAGAAGCTGAGCATAGCAATAGCATAAAAGACACATTAGAATTATTTGCAATAGACATGGAGAACGTATCAAAAACCGTACGAGAATTCTTTGAAAAATACTCTGAAGGATTTTCAGGTGTGGAACTTGACAAACTCTCTGAAGATTTTGAAAATCTTTTCTCAGCCCTTACCAAAAGGATATGTAACGAAGAAGAATCTCTCTATGAGGAATATGAAAGCCTGGGCAGACCCTAAAATGTTTTAAAAATGACAGAACCAGGAAAATTTTCAAAATCTTTTCCATTCATCTGATAAATTCCTTTTTCCCGGAATGATATCCAATCCACTCCGTAACAAAGCCTGACCCCTTAATCTTCAATGTACTTCATGATTTACCAGGGGAAGTAAAAAAATAGAAATGTGGGTTTCATATGAGAACTGACTACTCAAAAGGACAAAATATTCAACCACATACACAGTGTTCTTCCCAGGAATCCGGCAAGAAAGTGATGCTGATCTTTCCCCCTGACTGGTACCCATCCAAACCTTATTTGAGCCTGCCGACACTAACAGCTTTTCTAAGAAAAGCCGGGCATAGCGTTGTTCAAAAGGACGTAAACCTGGAGATGTATGATTGGTTCTTCAGCAAAAATTGCCTCCAACTTATTTTAGAGAAAGTCCCCAAACAACTCGATAGACTGAATAAGTTATCTGGAGAGCAACGCCTTACTGATGAAGTAAAAAAACTACGGCAAGCTCTTCGTGAATGCACTCAGCCATACATTACCAAGCTTGCTAAAAAGGCAGAGTCTGCCAAAGACATAGTACGTTCACAGGAATTTTATAATGTGGATAAGTTGGAGTGGGCTATGAACGTTTTTCATGAAGTGATGTGCACTATTTCCCTAGTTTATGCTCCGGCAAGAATCTGTATGCCCCCTATGGAAACGGACTTAACCTATAAACTATTTATATCATCCGAAATTCTTGCGGCAGTTGAGGATTCTAAAGTCAATGTGTACAGAGATGTGTACAGTCACATAGTCAAACCCTCTATCGAAGAGGAAAAGCCTGATGTAATAGGAATCTCCATTGCCCTGAGCCAGCAACTCTTCTCTTCCATGACATTTTGCTCGATGATAAAGGAACAGTTTCCCGGCATTCATATCACCATTGGCGGAAACACGGTTACACGATTACGCGACGTATTACCAGAAACCTCCAATCTTTTCTCTCTTTTTGATTCTGTTATCATGTATGAAGGAGAGACTGCATTTTCTCAGTTAATCAATGCAATAGGGACAGACAGGGATCTTTCTACAATACCCAACCTCATATATAAAGATTCTGCCGGAATTCACACATCTACGGTTACTACTGCAGAGGACATGTCAACCCTGCCACCGCCCGATTTTGATGGCCTCCCACTTGATAAATATTTTGTTCCTGATAAAATTCTCTCTTATCTTTCCACCAGAGGGTGCTATTGGGGAAAGTGTGCATTTTGTGATCATGGAGAGGGTTACACCGCAGGATATAGAGCCAAAAATATAGACCAGATTATTGAAGAAATCAGTTATCTAAAAAACCGTTACCATGTAAACCATTTTCACTTTCCGGATGAGTCTTACCCTCCTTCATTATTCAAAAAGCTAACGAAAAAACTAATTGAATCCGATCTGCAAATTTCATGGTCAACACATTTACGATTTGAAGAGAGCTTACTGGACAGCAAGGTGTGGGAGGATGCCAGGAGTTCCGGGTGCAGGTTCCTGCATATGGGCTTTGAAACCGGAAGCGAAAGAGTGCTCAGATTGATGGGCAAGTCAACTACAACAGAGCAAATCCAACAGAGCCTGGAATTCTCATCCCGGCACGGTGTATGGAACCACGTGATGGGTTTCTTCGGATTTCCCGGTGAAACATACGAAGATGCAAAATCTTCCATGCAGTTTTTAGAAGATAACAGAGAACACGTGCACTCTATCGGTTTCGGAACTTTTGATCTGACCAAGTATTCTCCGGTTATGAAAAATGCAGAAGAGTTTGGAGTAACTTACAATAAAAACCCTGACTGGGATTTAGCGCTAGATTATTATTTTACCGTGAAGGAAGGCCTCGGGATCGAGGACGCAGGGCAGGTCCTTGAAGAATTTGAACAAAACCACCATAGAGGGTGGGATTTAAGAATCTACATCCGTGAATACCTCTTCTTGTACGTATCTCATTATGGAACCAATAAGCTTCCATCTCTCCAATTCAGGCTTCAGTAAAAAGACAAGAGACGCAACAGAACACCGTAATTAGAATCTATTTCGTACCACCGTATACAGCTTCCCGATACTCTTTCCAGAAACAATCAACCCTGCGAAATCCGGCTTCTGTGAGGAGTTGAGTCTCTTCTGTAATGGAAAGAGGATTATCACCATCTCTTTTCTCTTTCGATGTATACTCCGAAGCAATGTAATCCAACGATTTCTCCTCATGCTTCAGGCTTCTAGATCTCTCCTGTGTTCCTTTGTAAAGCAAACGTCTATATAATGCTTCATTCGCGGAATCGACTGCATTAAAGATGTCACAATTAATAAAACAGCCATCTGGCTTGAGTATGGAGTGAACATATTGAAACAGTTTCAGCTTCTCCTCCCTCTGTAAGTGGTGGAGTGCAAAAGCAGAAACTACGGCATCCAGCCCGGAGATATCTTTTACTTTATCAGGTAATTCCTGAAATGTTGTTGTTTTGAAGGTGATCTGATCCAATTGTTCCTTAAGTCTTATCTTTGCCTTGTCGATCATCATTTCTGCAGCATCTATCGCGACAACAGAAGCATTGGAAAATGTCTCAACAATTTTATGAGTGAGATAACCAGTACCCACGCCAAGGTCTAGAATTCGTATATTTTCAGAACTATCAAAGGGCAGTATTTCACAGGCAATTAATGCCATGTGCTTACGATTTGGATGCCACACATCCATGTCAAGATCGTACGTCGCAATAATGTCACTATTATTGAAAGCGTATGCTGTCTCTTTCTGGTTATTTTCAGGCATGTAAGTACCTCACAATATTGAATTATGCAGATTTACAAAAAAACCTCCAATATCATTTTACAGATACTGGAGGCTTTTAGGTCTTCATTATTACAATATGTTACAATTACTCTATATTTTTATATGCAACTCTCTCTTGACAGCTTTTACAGTAAAATATATGAGCGTACTTTATAATATATTTATAATTTGACTACATTTGAGGCCTTAAGGCCCTTTTCGTCCTGAACGATCTCAAATTCTACTTTATCCCCTTCTGAAAGACTCTTAAAACCCTCACACTGAATTGAAGTATGATGTACGAAGACATCATCACCGTCTTCCTGAGAAATAAAGCCAAAACCCTTTGAGTCATTAAACCACTTCACTGTTCCATTTGGCATACTGAAATCACCTCCCTCTACATAGAAAAAACAATAAAAAAAGGCGGCAAGGTACGTACCTTGTCGCCTCTCAACTAAGAAATATATGATATAACTGCGTAAATGGTATTAAATGTATTAATGGTATTAATGTTGTTGCAATACATATAAAAGAATACTAGTACTAAAGACGTGAAAATACTATCAAACATTAATTATTAAAGCAAGAGAAAATATAGTTTATTATTTACTCCTTAAGGGCATATTTCATATAATCTCGAATCGCTGTTTTTATGCAAGATTCTGGTAAAAAATGTTGGCCAAGGACGATACAGTAGCTTAGAGTACTACATCTTATTTTCATGTAAATACATAATATTCAAATCTCTATTTATTCCAACTAATGAAACAGGAAACCGCGGTAAAATGCTTATTAAGAGAGGATGTATCTTTTTCGCCTCCGTTTACCGTATCTGAGCTCCCACACAAAGCAAAGCTGGATCAAAACGAAGCTCCTTTCGACCTGCCGGATGAGATCAAGGCGATACTACTGGAAAAGCTTAAGGAGAATCAGTGGAATCGATACCCACAGCCATCGGTGTATGTAGATGCAAAAGAGGCTTTTGCTAAATCAATTGGGTTTCCACCGGAAAACCTGATACTTACGATAGGTTGTGATCAGCTAATACAGGGTATCTATCTTATTGCAGGAGGACATGAACGGAACGCCTTGATCTTTGAACCAACATATCCGATGTTTTCCCATGCTGCCAGATTTAATCAGACAAATATAACCAGAATACAACTTGCCGCTGAAGAAATTCCGACAAAAGATCACATCAACGAGACAGAGCATCACATTATCTTTATCGTTGCTCCCAATAATCCAACCGGGACTTTTCCGGAAGAAGGAGTGATAGAGACAGCACTCTCTAAAAATTCGTTAGTATTTGTTGATGAAGCATATGTAGATTTTTCTAAAAGAACATGGTCTCATCTTCTAGAGGAGCATCCCAATCTCTTTATCGCCCGTTCGACATCAAAGTCCTGCATGGCGGGAATTCGTCTGGGATATGGAATAGGCCACCCTGACATTATCAATGCTATGGAAGCCACTTTTACTGCACCTTACCATTTAAGCTGCCTCCAACTTGTAATAGCAAAACACTTTGACCTTATTCAGCCACACCTTAAAGAGTTTGCAGATACTATTATTGCGGAAAGAGAGCGTATGGCAAATCAATTCAGAGAGATGGAAATCTCTTTTATTCCATCTCAAGGGAACTTTATTCTCTTTAAGGTAAATAACCCGTCCGACATTTTTCGACAGTTATCAGAATCCGGTGTTCGTATTCGCAGTCTCCACACAATCCCAGGCCTGTCTGATTATGTTCGGGTTACAATCGGAAAAAAGGAAGAGAACGACCTGTTCCTTGAAAAACTTAAATCCTTCCCTTTTAAATAAAAATAATGAATGAGCCAATAATAGAAAAGTTTGTTGAAAAAGTTACAGCCGGAAAAAGCAAACACGCAGACCGCTTTTACGAAATCTTTACAGCTCGTGGATTTTTATTAGAGAGAGACAGTAGCTCTGGCATAGTGCGACTAAGTAAGGAATCACATGTAGACGACTGTGAGTTTCTGGAGGCTTTGCAAAATATTAACTACAAAAAGATTTATAATAAACCTCATTTTGATGCTATCGAGGAGGGCGACAAAGATGATGCGGTTCGATATAAACACGCATACTATGACAACATCGACACACAGCTATTTGATATAGACAATATAAAATATTTGCATGAGCTGTTTACGCATGTAATTCCTATTGACGAATTTCGTTTAAATTGGAAACGGGATTGGTATGGTAAATTCAGTCAATTTAAGGAAGTTGTATATCTACCTGAAATACGTGTGTATGATTTGGAACCATTTATAGCTCGTTTTACTAAATCAATATCTTCCATTGGTATATCAACATGGTCATCATGCGAAGGTCATTGGGGTACACCTGCCTATGTTATTTTTGATAGAAAATATTATCGTATCTGGTTTCACACCTTATTGAATAAGTTTATTAGGAAAAAGTTGGATCTTGTATGCAACTGGAAATGGCTGGATAATCGCTGTACTATAAGTAGCCCGGGAAATGACATAATGGAAATGTATTTAGAAATTCAGGAGGTGGCACGAATAATTCACCAACACAGATCTTCCTTAATAAATATCAAACAACATGTAGCGTCCCTTTTGACAAATGAACATAAGAAAATGAATAAAAAGAATCTGCTCAATACCTTTGAAATGCTTTTTGACGCAACAATAGACAAAGACCAATCAGACATTTTAACCGGTTAAACTGGAAATTTAGAATTGCGGTTTGTAAGGCAAATTTAAAACACTATTGCTAAAATAAAACTGCCTTCCCGTTATTTCTGTATGATCAAAGCAAAAAAAACAATCCTTGATTTACAGAAAAATAAGGATATGCTCTTAGGTGTTCGGAGAATAGTAATGTTACCTCTTCTCCAGAGTCCTAAAAAGGAAATAAACTATGGATATAGAATTGATGAAGGATCCACATGTTTCGGTTATTTGCGAACAACTTAAGCTGGATGACTTCAAATTTAAAGAAGAAAAATTTGATTACCTTGACGTTCTTTTAGCAACTGGTACACAGTTCAATATGTCCTGGCTTAAGACAACGCAAGTAAACATCTTTGCATTTATAGGTGTTGTTGAGAAAGTAAGCATGGAGTTCGCGGTTGCTTACTCCAAAATGACACTGAGTTATGCAATGAAAAACCATAAGAATATTCCAAGACATATGAACAATATTACAGCAAGTTTTCCTGTCCTGCTATCTCCGTGTATTGACGATGATGCGAAGCAATGGATTCAGCAAAAACCCATGAGCCAACTCGGTTTTCACGAAATACCTGTTATCCTGGACACCGACAATAACACTCTATTGCTTTGTAATAAATCTAACCTGCGTTCTGGAAATAAAAAGTTTTTAGCCTCCCTTATTCAAAAGTATTTTAGTACAACAAACATATAGTGTAAAATTTTGCCATGTTTATTGCCGGCAAAAATGAGTACTTTCTTTCTGGTGCAATGCCCAACAACTCAACATTTAGGAAGTAGTTTCATAATCTCTAGAACCAAAAACCCTCGCAGGTAAAAATACCAGCACAGGGCTTATTTTATTTATAATGTCGATACTTATGGTTTTCCGCAATAAGTACTGAAAAACATAAGAAAACAAAATTTATAAAATACGGATACCAATAAAGGTGAAAGGAGAAGATCATGGGAGACGAATTCAGAGTAAATAAACCTGTTCGTATAATTCCACAGAAACCACCTACTAAACCTGGTAAGAAAAAGGAGCAGGAGGAGCACAAGCATAAGGACGAAGCGGGAGACCACTTCCAACAATTGTCTAAAGCCGCTAAGCTTGCTAATGACACTCTGGAAAGAGATAAGTCTCCTTACCGGTTCCGTGTTTATCAAGAGGGAGAAGAGGTTTTTATTGATATAGTAATCGTTGATGAAAGCCTGACAATTATGGAGACAAAAAAGACAAATATTACTCACGAGGAATTTACAACCTGGTTAAACCATATTGAACAGGGCAACGGGCTTTTCTTTGATATAACAGCATAGTCCGTGCAACAGCCAAGGCGAATCCAATGTGAACAAAAGTTCTTGCTCCGCATTTAATCAAAAAAACATAATGAACAATTATAAATTTTATTTCTTAATAATCGTATTAATTATTTATATTATAAGTCCGCTGGACTTATTTCCATTTGTTTTCGACGACCTTATTGCATCCGGCTTTTTATTCTATTTCTGGAGAAAGTTCAAAAACCAAAAGAGCCAGAAAAACTATTATTCCAGAAGCAAGTCACAAGCTAATATAAATACCGGACCTGATGGGTCTTTGAGTCTGGATGAGTCTTACAAGCTACTCAATGTCAGCTCTGATGCTCCATTGAGTGAGGTGCAGAAAGCATACAAAGAAAAAATGGCCAAGTCTCATCCGGACAAAGTCGCTCACCTTAGCGAGGAACTGCAAAAAAAGGCCAAGGAGCTTGCACTTGAAATTAATAAAGCCTACAATAATATCAAAAGTTACAAGGGGGGCAGGGGGTAACACCTGCCAGACATTTCATTCATTCTGGCATTCCGGAAACATAAATTGAGAACCTCTCCCTGTTGAGCGACAAAGCAGCTTCTACTCCACATGGTTCCACTCCATCTCCAAATGACACCATAACCACACACAGCCCCTCTCCATAACACACATGAAATTGCAAAGCATGTTAACACTCTCAGGCCTTTACATGCTGGACGTTTTCTACCATAAGCCTGGAAATAGTCTTTGCAAAGGCAGCAGAGTCTTTTGGCTTTGACCCTTCCAGCAACAACGCCTGGTTATAAAGAAGATCAGTATAATCCGCCAGGACTTTACTCTTCCTGTCTTCTTTAAATATATTGTTCATGGCCTCAAAGATCGGATGTGATGGATTGATTTCTAGAATTCTTTTTCTTTCCGGCACCGCCTGACCCATAGACTTCATGAGATTTTCCATCTGCAGATCCATCTCTCCCTCATCACCAACAAGACAGCATGCAGAATCTTTCAGCCTCCCGGACAGTCTTACTTCTTTTACATCATCAAGCCGGTCCTGTATAAGATCCAGGAGCTTTTTATATTTCTTCCCAGCCTTCTCCTTCTCCTCTTTTTCAGATTTGTCCAGAGTAACATCACCCTTGACAGCAGATTTAAACTTTTTCCCTTTGTACTCAAAACTGCTCATAATAACATCGTCAATATCTTCCAGCATAATCAGGACTTCGTAATCTTTTTCCTTAAACGCTTCAAGGTATGGTGACTCCAATGTTTCCGCCAGTGACGAACCGGTAACGTAATAGATTTCTTCCTGACCCTCCTTCATATCATTAACATATTCCGGAATAGATCGGTATTTATCCTTCTCCGCTTTTGTGGAAGGAAAAAGAAGAAGCTCTCCAATAGTCTCCCGTCTATCAAAATCCATATGGACACCCTCTTTCAGTATCCTGCTGAATTCCTTATAGAATTTCAAGTACTTATCAAACTCTTTCTCTTTCATATCACTCAAAGTACTAAGCACTTTTTTTGTGATACTGTTTTTTATAACATCGATCTGCCTGTTGTTCTGCAGTATTTCCCTTGAAACATTTAATGGCAAATCTGAAGAGTCCACCACCCCCTTTACAAATCTCAGGTACGGCGGTATCAATTCTTCACAATGATCAATTATTTTCACTCTCTTGACATAAAGGGTTGGACCTACCTTGTACTCTTTATAGTAAATATCAACAGGCCTCATTGATGGGATGTAAAGAAGTGACGTAAACTCAGAAGCTCCCTCTGCTTTGTAGTGAACGACCTCTGCTGGATCTGTGTAGTCATGAGAGACGTGCTTGTAAAAATCATTGTACTCGACTTCAGCTATATCCGATTTATTCTTAAGCCAGATCGCCTTCATCGAATTCAGAGTCTCTTCTTCTGTAACTTTAACTTTTTTGGTTTTGTCTAATTTACTCTCCTCTTCCCGTTCAACATCCATTACTACCGGGTGTTCGATAAAGTCAGAATACTTCTTGACGGTACTCTTGATCTCCCACTCATCGAGGTAATTTTTCTCATCATCTTTAAGATGCAGGATTACGTCAGTACCTTTATTCTCTTTTTCCACATCTTCCACAGTAAATGAACCGTCTGCTCCGGATTCCCACTTAATACCTTGTTTGTCTCCCGCCCCTGCCTTTCTTGAAATGACGGTTACTTTATCTGCAACCATAAAGGTTGAATAAAATCCTACACCAAATTGGCCAATCAGTTCCGGATTATCCTCTACCTCCTTACTTTTCAAAGCAGCAAGAAACTCCTTTGTGCCTGAATGAGCAATCGTCCCAAGTTCCCTAACCGCATCATCTTTAGTCAAGCCGATTCCGTTGTCACTGATTGTCAAGGTACCGGCATCTTTGTCAGCAATAACCTTGATCTTCCAATCATCTTCGCCTTCAAGAATTTCTTTGTTCGTTAAAGACTCAAAATGCGCCTTGTCAATAGCATCAGACGCATTGGAGATAAGTTCTCTAAGGAAAATCTCTTTATGAGAATAAAGAGAGTGTACCATCAAATCCAGGATCTGCTTTACTTCCGTCTTAAATTCCATTTTTTCGACTGTCATTATAATTTACCTTCCTGCGCTTCACTTAATTGTTTCTAAAAATAAACAAAATTCTCCATATTTTGAGGAATACTTAATCAGTTTCCAGCTACCCAATTTCCTCACCTTCCCTCCTGAACGACTCGCTCAGAAAGGGCAAAGAGGGGAAATGGGGTAGTTAATCCCTCAACTATTGATAATTTTCCGACAAACCTATATATAAACAAAA
>CAYTLC010000092.1:0-10045 GCA_964438395.1 uncultured Candidatus Scalindua sp. | reverse complement strand
GAATTTGACAAAGCCGGATCTCAAGTGGTTAGTCAACGAAACAGGTCTATTATTGAGGCGAACCTGAAGCCGCTAATGGAAAATGATATCGATGCTCTTATTCTAGGGTGTACTCATTACGGTGTATTTGAAACGGTGATACATGAGATTTGGAAAAGTTGTACAGGTAAAAAAATCTGCATTATAGACTCTGCCAGAGAACTTTCCAGTTATGCCCACGCTTTTCTCAAAGAGAACAAGATATTGTCTTTAAGAATGAAACAGAAAGGGAAGATCACCTATATGGCCAGTGAAGAAGATACTCCGGAATTTGAACGAAAAGTCTCAGAGATTACAGGATCTCCGGCTAATGTTGTACCGATAGATATAGGTGAGGTGGTTGGCAGATTGGGCGAAGAAGATAGATCATTCCAGAAAACAGTGGCCAGGGAAAGTAGGGAAGACATCAATTTAAGAGCCGGTATTATCAATTCTAACCTGTCTGCTGAGGCTAAAGTTGCTGTTGCTGATAAGTTATATGGAATAAAAGATAGGAGTGTCAGTCGCCCAGGCTGTGAGGTATTATCACTGGAGTTGAAAGATAAGCATATAAAGGAGATTGCCGGCTTAACCACGCAAAACGAAGAGCTGTTAACAATTCTTTCTCACATCAAAAGCGCTACATCTCAATAAAACAAGAAAATCTGCCCGCCATTTTATAAAGACTTTCGAGAGTGTCAGAAACTTAATCCTTGACAGGTATATAGCTGGACAATATATTAGGTGAACAAGTGTTTACCTTATTATGAAAGCTAAACTTACAAAGAAACAACATAATTTCCTGTCATTCTTGACGAAGTATATCCGGGAAAACGGATATCCGCCTACTATTCGGGAGATGGTATATCACCTTAAACTGGCGAGTACCAACAGTGTAAAGAAGTATCTGGATATACTTGAACGTAAGGGCTACATAAAGAGAATACCAAACAGCCCGAGGGCAATCGAAGTGTGTACGGAAACACCCGAAAGCCACGCAAAGCTGATACCCGTAGTCGGAAGGGTCAGGGCTGGTACGCCTCACCTTGCAGTTGAAGATATTACGGGGCATCTGGCCATAGACGCATCGATGGCCTGTTGGGATGAGACCTTTTTTCTCAGGGTGGAAGGAGACAGTATGATAGATGCTCACATTCAGGATGGTGACTTCGTATTGGTTAAATCACAGCAAACCGCGGAGAATGGAGATATCGTAGTTGCCATCATAAATGACGAGGCGACGGTTAAGAAGTTTTTCAGGAGAGGTAATAGCATTTATCTGGAACCGGCTAATTCAACTATGAAGCCTATAATTATCAGAGAAGATCAGACCCATGAGATGATGATAGCCGGGAAGGTTGTTACAGTATTAAGGCAGATCAAATAGATATGATTACAGAAATAAATGAACCTATAAGAGCAGGAGTAGTTTTCGGTGCTGATTGTATTGGTGGAAAGAAGATAAAACCGGTGTGGTTTATATGGAAAGAGAGACAGTACCGCATCAAGGAGGTTACGTATACGTGGACAGGTAAAGAGGGCAGTGCGTCTGTTCATCATTTTTCCGTTACAGACGGTCAGGATCTGTACGAAATTGCCTACAATACTGAAACTATGGTATGGACACTTATGGCTGTGGAGGTGGAAGGGTAGCTACAACTAAGCTAGAAGTGAACTAAGATTATGGATAACAGAACAATAATGCACGTAGATATGAATGCCTTTTTTGCCTCTGTGGAGCAACAATCTAAGCCTTCACTCAGGGGTAAGCCTGTTGCCGTTATTGGTGCACAGCAAAGGACGGTCATTACCACCTCTTCGTATGAGGCCAGGGCTTATGGTGTTAAGGTTGGTATGACAGTGCCGGAGGCAAAGATGCTCTGTCCTGAGATTATATTTGTTGCAGGTAATAATAGAAAGTATACAGACACATGCACACACCTTGTCAATCTTTATGGGGACTATACACCGTTGGTGGAGGTATATTCAGTTGACGAGGCATTTCTCGATATAACAGGATCCCTCTGCCTTTTTGGTAAACCGGAAGATATTGCCATGCGGATTAAGAGGAAAATCCTGAAGGGGTTTGGGCTTACCTGCTCCATCGGTGTCGGCCCTAACAAGTTGCTGGCAAAACTGGCCGGTAATATGCAGAAACCGGATGGGTTTACGACAATACACCCCGAGGCAGTTTCTGAAATTCTTGAGGAGCTGCCGGTGGGTGAACTCTGTGGAATTGGATCACGACTGGAGATACACCTTGAATCGATGGGTATCAGGACGTGTGGGGAGTTGGGAAGATTTCCGGTAAAAGAGTTGGTAAATAAATTTGGTGTTATTGGTAACAAACTTCATCAGATGGGCCTGGGAATAGATGAAAGTCCTGTCGTTCCGATTGAGGATACGCCGGATGCAAAATCTGTCGGCCACAGTATGACCCTTGAGAGGAATGTAAGTAACGGTGAAGAGATGGAAAGATACCTGTTGCAGCTTTCGGAAATGGTGGGAAGGCGATTGCGTCGTGGGCACTATTCCGGCAGGACAGTAGCTATGACATTGAGGTATTCTAATTTTCAGACTTTTACAAAAAGATGCACCGTTAAAGGATATATGAATGACGGATTTGACATATATCTTGTAGCACTCGATATAGTAAAAATGATAAGGCTTAAATATACGGTACGATTACTGGGTATAAGTGTTTCAAACCTGGTAACGAATTACTGTCAAATACCCCTTTTCAAGAAGGACAGGGACAGAATATCTGTCTTGAAGGCTATGGATAAGATAAATGACAGGTACGGTGAGTTCAGTATAACACAAGCAAGGCTTCTTGACAGGTATTCACATAAGGGGGTTATCGCTCCCGCATGGAGACCTGCAGGTATCAGGAATGTAAATTATTAATGATTGGTGAAGAAAGAGTGATTGTTTATGGGGATTATTCAGGTTAAGGAAATTGAGTTTTATCAGGATGAGCGTGGTTGGTGCATAAGACCGATTTCGGATGATGATATAGAAAAAGGTATAATAAGTGATATTCATATGGTGAGTATGAAGCCGGGATCGATAAGGGGAAACCATTATCATGTTAATAAGATCGAAAATATTCTCATCATAGGAAGCACTTGCAGGGTGCTGGTTATGGATAATAACACAAGGGAGAAAGAGGAGAAAATATTAGAGAATAATGAGAAGACATTGCTTGTTATTTCTCCTGATGTTACACATGCCATAGAAAATATAGGCAACGAAGTCTCGTACCTGCTTTGCTTCAGCAATGTGAAGGGCGGTTTGAAAGACCGGGATGTTATAAATAATAAGATTATTTAACAAAAAAAAGTTGATAAACTCGGTGGTTTGGCTTTCGACTGTTTCGGTGGAGAACGTACAAAAAGTCAGGCATGGATAAAAAAAACAGGCTGCCCGAGAGAGTAGATTTCTAAACTAACCTATTAATAAAAGAAAGGGGGTTAATAGATATACATAAGTTTTTCGCGCTCATCTAGTCTCGAACAACCTGCCGGGATGATACTTGTCAAACGTTTGAGAAGTAAACGATTAATTAAACCCATAAAATCGTTTTTCCACAGTACTTGACTCAGAAGGAGAACTTTCCCTTACAGCGTATGTACTGTTAGCAACTCTTTCATTCATTGAACTACACTTATCGCACACACGGTTGAAAGGGCCCTTACTGGGAAACTTTTCTCCGCATTTTAAACAAACTCTTTTCTGCTTTGAACTAATCACGTTAGTACTGGCTCCCTTGCTAGTGCCTTTTAGTTTATTTGGTTTTGAGTAGTTGGAAATACTCTTCATTGTTTAATCCCTCCTTGCCTTTATATACAATAATTTGTTGAATACAGTTCCCGTCTTCCGGATTTTAGTAATTGTGTGCAATATGTGTCTGCTACAAAGACATCCATGGTGAAAACTCCTGTGATTGGTTGTTTAGTGCCTTAGTAGCAAGTGTTTACGATTGTTTTATCCGTTTTGAGTTAATACGTCTGGCTCCTTCAATTGTATGGTGATATTTCGCTTGACTTCTGTGCTAAATTGTGTAATTTTGCAGACTTAGCAAAAATAAGTGTGTTCTTTGTATAAATAATACTATTTGCTGTGGACAACTGTTTTATTACCCTGAAAGGTCTGGAAATTGAGTGACGATATTGCCATAAAAACGGAGGATTTGACAAAGGCGTATAGAAGCTTTTTTGGGCGCAAAAAGGTATTAGCTCTTAACAAATTAAATATAGTCATTCGGAAAGGCGAAATCTTTGGCCTGCTTGGCCCAAATGGTTCCGGCAAAACAACCACGTTAAAACTTCTCTTAGGATTGCTTTTTCCAACTGAAGGCCGGGCATATGTTTTAGGAAGAGCAACAGATGATGTGGCTATAAAGAGCAGAATCGGTTTTCTGCCGGAAGAGTCCTGCTTTTACCGATTTCTCAATGCGGATGAAACCTTAGACTTTTATGGCCAGTTATTCAGGATACCGGGAAAAGAGAGGAAATTAAGGACAAACAGGCTCTTAAAGCGAGTAGGGCTGGAGTCCGCAAGAAAAAGACATCTTAAGCAATATTCCAAAGGAATGTTGCGGAGAATTGGCATTGCACAGGCGCTGATAAATGATCCTGACTTAATTATTCTCGACGAACCAACCAGTGGGCTTGATCCTATCGGCACCAGAGAGACAAAGGACTTAATCCTTGAGTTAAAGTCCCAGGGAAAAACAGTTCTTTTGTGTTCACATCTTTTGTCAGATGTACAGGATATTTGTGATAGAGTTGCAATAATCGATAAAGGTGAACTCCAGATATCAGGCACAATTGACGAATTACTTGCTAATGAAGATATTATTGAATTGCTGATTCGCAACCTCTCAAAAGAGACTCTAATGGAAGTCGAGAGGTTTATACAGGAAAAACAGGGCGAAGTCCTATCAATTAAAAATTCTTCCGGAACGCTTGAAGACTTGTTCTTAAAAATCTATGCAGCAAATATTAGTAATAGCAAAACAGACGTTTAAGGAAGCAGTTAGAAACAAGATATTATTTATTCTTATTGCTCTTGGTGTAGTTACGATCTGCGGTTCTGTTTTCATGCCGGTTGTTGGCGATGGCAGAGAAAAACTAAAGATCGTTGAGTCTATGTGCTTCCGTTCCATTACCTTTTTTGGTACACTGGCAGCGATTCTACTCTCCGCTTCGTCTATTCCGACTGACATAGATAATAAGGTTCTTTGTACGATAACTACAAAGCCTGTTCAGCGAGCCAATATTATTTTCGGGAAAATTCTTGGTTTTGTTTACATAATTGGGGTATTGCTGCTAATAATGGGCAGTGTAAGCTATGCGTTGATCAGATATACGGCCCTCAAACAGAGCACTCAAGGTAGTAGCAGGCTTCTGGCAAGAAAACAGTTTGATCCTGTTAATCTACAGATAACGGGAGATTCGTCAAAAAAGATTGGGAATGTTTCCTGGATAGAAGGAGGAAAAGGGGCCTCGGTATGGGAATTTAAGGGATTATCGTCTAAAGATAGAAAGAATGATCTGGCGATTGAGGCTGACTTTCTTATAGAAGGCAAAAAAAGGTCAACTGGAAAAATTCCTGTAAAAATTAAGGTTATTAATCCATCCTCAGCGAGGGTGCAGACTGAATCAATGGAAATATCGCAGAATAAGCCTCTCTTATTGAGGCTTAACGGTAAATCCCTGGATGGAAGTGAAGAGTTGACGATAGTCGTATCACCGGAAAATTCCGGTGATTTCTTAGGAATACGCGCACATAGCTTAAGAATTTTCTGGGGGGGCGAAGGTTTCGGGTGTAATTACCTGAAAGGATTGACAATAATATCTACTCAATTTCTTTTAATGGTGGTAATTGCAGTACTAGGGTCTACCTTTCTTTCTCTTCCCGTTAATATTCTCTTCTGTTTATTTGTCTTCTTTTGTGGTAATATAACCGACTTTATGCGTGACTTGTCGACAGTTATCAATGTTATCGAGACGCGCGAACATGAACATGGAATATCCGAGGTAATGCAGAAGTCGAATGTTTACCTGGTGTACCTTAATAATATTATAAAGAAACCTATACTATTATTAAGCTATATATTGCCTGATTTCAGATATTTCAGTGTTGGAAAAAATTTTGTTGATGGTATAAATATTCCATGTAAAAGGATATTTATGGGTTTTGGTTACGCGGTTTTGTATGCACTCGTTTGCCTGCCAATATCGTTTCTAGTTTTTAAGAGAAAAGAGATCGCTTGAAGAATTTGGTATGAAAAAGTACTCATTGCCAAAATTAGCTCTAATACCATTAATAATAGTATTTGTACTTTCAGGACTGTTCTTTTTACAATACAGAATTGATAATTTAAGGAGAGGGCCTGCTTCAAACCATACGAACCTCGACCCGTTAGAGGTTATACCAAATGTACTTCTTGGTAGTTTCAGGGGTGTTCTGGTTGATTTGCTATGGATTCGTGGTATCGCCAGGCATGAAGAGAAAAAGTTCTATGAGTTGCTCGCCATAAATAATATGATAGCTAAATTACAGCCGCATTTTCCGGCTGTATGGATATTCCAGGCATGGAATATGTGCTATAACATAGCTTTTGAGTGGGAATCTCCGGAGAATAAATGGAGATGGATAAAGGCCGGATTGGACTTTGCAGAAAAAGGTGCTGTAAGAAATCCGACAAATGGTGATTTACTCTTTGAGATTGGTTATATATACTTTCACAAATTCGATTCAAAAAGTTTTAAATATGCCGATTACTACAGAGAACATCTTGAAGAGGAAACAGGAAGGAATAGTTACCGGCAGTCACTTTACTGGGTAAAAAAGTCTTTAAATTATAATTCGATGCTTCGTAAAAGAATTGTAATTGAGCGAACTGTTTGCCACATTTTGTGGCATGCATCTCTACAGGCTGAGAGAGATGGTAAACAGAAAGAAGCCCACGAGTATGCAGCTGAGTCTATTAAAGAATGGAATGCTTATCTGGAGAAGCATCCGGACGATCCCGGTGGAATAGCCGGGAGTTTTTTAGAGAAGATTAATGAGAAGATGTTAGAACTTGAACAAGAAAGTTCAGAAAGGTGAATTAAATGGTAAAAGAATTTTTCCGGCATAGGTTACTGAGTAAGGTAATCTTATTATTAATTTTTACAATGTTTCTGTCGCAGGGAGCAATATTTGCAACATCGAGTGCTCATGCGGATAGGGCTCAGCTTGAGAAAACCAGTGCTGATTCAGTGGCGGCTAAAAAAGCGGAGAGAGCAGCATCCTATCACGACAAATCAATACCAAAGCTCTGGTGGCTTGCGCCACTTGGTGCGGTTTTCGCTTTGATGTATTGTCGTAAATTCTACAAAGAGGTGATGGGCTTTCCGGAGGGTGATAAGAAGATGGTCGAAATCGCGGGGCATGTTCGGGAGGGTGCTTACGCATATTTAAAACAGCAATACAAGGTTGTTGCTGTCTTTTTCATATTTGTGTTTATCGCTCTTGCTATACTATCATTCGGGTTAAAGATACAATCCGGTTTCGTACCGTTTGCCTTTCTTACAAGTGGATTCCTCTCCGGGCTTGCCGGTTATCTAGGAATGAAGATGGCAACAAACGCGAGTGCGAGAACGACTGAAGGGGCAAAGAAATCACTGGACCAGGGATTGAAGATAGCTTTCAGAAGTGGTGCGGTGATGGGTTTGATCGTTGTTGGACTGGCTCTTTTAGATGTATCTGTCTGGTTCTTTTTTCTACGAAAATATACAGATGTTTCTCTTACTGAAATGGCTGTAATACTTCCATGTTTCGGTATGGGGGCAAGCTTTCAGGCGCTCTTCGCAAGAGTCGGAGGAGGCATCTTTACAAAGGCCGCAGATGTTGGTGCTGACCTGGTAGGAAAAGTTGAAGCCGGTATTCCTGAAGACGATCCTCGGAACCCCGCAACTATTGCTGACAATGTTGGTGACAACGTTGGTGATGTGGCCGGGATGGGAGCCGATCTGTATGAATCTTACTACTCTTCAATACTTGCAAGTGCGGCACTGGGTGTCGCCTGTGGTCTGGGAGTTGCAGGGCTCATATTGCCTATGTGTATTGCGGGTATTGGAACTATTCTTTCCATCATCGGTATCAAAGTTATCAAAACAAAAGAGGGCGCATCTCAGAAAGATCTTCTCAAGTCCCTGTCAAAGGGAGTGAACCTGAGTTCGATTCTGATTGTGATAGCTTCTGCGGTAATCATTAAGTACCTTCTTCCCGGGCATTTTGGGATTTGGGGTTCGATTGTTACAGGTTTGATCGCCGGTATTATTATTGGTAAAGGAACAGAATACTTTACCTCGGCCGATCATGGTCCGACAAAAGGCATTGCCGACCAGGCAGAAACAGGTTCTGCCACACTGATTATAGACGGTATTGCTACAGGTATGATGTCAACCATAATTCCTGTAACTACCATTGCCGTTGCAATTATGTTGAGCTTTATGTTTGCCGGTGGATTTTCAAGTACCTCTATGGGACTTTATGGTATTGCTGTTGCCGCTGTAGGAATGCTGTCAACACTCGGCATAACACTTGCCACCGATGCTTATGGCCCGATCGCTGATAATGCCGGTGGTAATGCTGAGATGAGTGAGCAGGAACCAATAGTCAGGGAAAGAACTGATGCTCTTGACTCTCTTGGAAATACAACAGCAGCTACAGGTAAAGGTTTTGCAATCGGCTCTGCGGCTTTAACCGCGATGGCATTGCTGGCTGTATTTGTTGAAGAAATTAAGATTGGTATGGAAAGAACTGGTGTCCATGCTGTGGAAATAGCTGGCCGTATGGTAGATACTACAGCACTGCAGATATCTGACTTGATGAGTTATTACAAAGTTACGCTGATGAACCCTAAGGTCCTTGTAGGGTTTTTCATTGGATCCATGGTCGCATTTGTCTTCTGCGCTTTGACTATGAAGGCAGTCGGAAGGGCTGCGGCACAGATGGTAGCTGAAGTAAGGCGACAGTTCAGGGAAATAACCGGTATATTAGATGGTACCGGTCAGCCTGATTACGCGTCATGTGTTGCCATAAGTACAAAGGGCGCTCAGAAGGAAATGATGATGCCATCTTTACTGGCAATATTCATTCCTATAATTGTAGGACTTATTTTAGGAGTTCCAGGAAGCATGGGTCTGCTGGCAGGTGGATTATCAACAGGATTTCTTCTGGCCATCTTTATGGCAAATGCCGGTGGTGCCTGGGACAATGCGAAAAAGTATATTGAAACAGGACAGCATGGAGGTAAGGGTTCTGACGCACATAAAGCGGCCGTTGTTGGTGATACCGTAGGAGATCCGTTTAAGGATACATCCGGTCCGGCGCTGAACATCCTTATCAAATTGATGTCAATTGTTTCAGTTGTTTTTGCTGGTCTTATCGTAAAGTACTCTCCAAAGATCGGAGAGCTTTTACATATTATGATTAAATAGATGTTTGGCTTTTATTCACCGTAGAGTTGCAAAGGACGCAAAGTTATTTTCTGACGGTATAATTATTATTACATTAGATTTTTATACTTTCTTTGCGCTCTTTGCGGCTCTGCGGTGTTTTTTTATTATAATTTTTTTCTATAGGAACTTTCAATACGTTGGATTCAAAAGAGATCGCAATTACATGTGCAAAAATTGCTGATGAGAAAAAAGCACAGGATATAGTCATACTTGATGTCGACAAGATTTCGGCTATAACCGACTATTTCGTAATCTGTTCAGCAATTAACGAACGTCAGCTCCACGCCATCGCCGATGACATGGACAAAGAGATGAAGAAGCTTTCAATAAGTAAACTTGGAATGGAAGGATACCGTGAGGCAAAATGGGTCCTTATCGACTATGGCGATTTCATAGTACACATCTTTGATAAAGAGATACGAGGCTACTACGACCTGGAACTGCTCTGGGGCGATGCCCCAAAAGTCGAATGGTAAGATGGCTTATTCCCGATACATCCCAATTCTCCT
>CAYTLC010000091.1:0-10100 GCA_964438395.1 uncultured Candidatus Scalindua sp. | reverse complement strand
GCTATATCTCCCCCATCTGTCATTGCTTCTATAGCATTAAGTATAATATTCATGAACGCCTGCTTGATCTTGTCCCTGTCTACCAGTATCCGTGGACAGTTTCCCGATATTGTTAAATAGATATTAACCCCATTCAAGTCAGCATGTGGAGTGATAAGAGATAGCAGCTGCTGAAGTATTGGGCCAATATCTTCCTCTGTACGATCCAAATCACCTGATTTTGAAAATGTTAGACAATCTTTTGCTAATTTGTTTAACCGGCTTATCTCTTCCTTAACTACTTTTACGACATCTGCAAGTTCTTCACCTGTGCCCATATCATGCTTGCTGATCTCTCTCTCTAATAGCGACATCTGAATGTTAATAGCATTTAAAGGGTTTTTAATCTCGTGTGCTAGTTCGTTACTGTATTGTCCAAGTGTAGAGAGGGTCTTGGACCTAACCAACTCTTCATTAAATATCTTCTCTTCTGTTATATCACGTATAACACCAACAACATATTCGATCTTATCACCCTCACCCTTTATAATTGAATAGTTAGTTATTACTCGTTTCTGTTTTCCATCTTTAGTCTTGATAAGGTATTCGCGCGCAATCTTAGTACGTTTTTCTTCAAAGAGATCAAGTCCCGGACATATCGCCAGGCAATTCCCGTCTGATGAGTGACATTTAAATATGTCTAGACAGTTATACTCATTCTTTCTGATTTCTTCTTGTGAATAACCAACAATTTGCTCACAGGCAGGATTGAATAAGACAATTTTTCTGTCTTTATCAAACATAAAGACACCATCATCCAGGTATTGCAATGCAATTTCCTGTACGTTTTTATTGTTCATGATAATGCTATTCATAATTGCTCTTTAGTGCAAACTCTAGTGTTGTTCTTAACATCTGAAGTTACAGTTAACTTTAACTAAACTATAATTAGGATTATTATGAGAAAATACCGGATTTTAAAAATTCCCGATTCAGACGGGCGATGTTTATAATAGAAATCTCTTTGGGACACTCTGCTTCACACTCTCTTTCATTTGTACAGTTGCCAAATCCCAGTTCATCCATCTTGCCAACCATTGCAAGTACCCTCTTTTTTGCCTCAGGATGTCCCTGGGGAAGCAGGGCAAACTGTGATATTTTGGCGCCAGTAAATAGCATAGCTGACGCATTAGGGCATGCTGCTGCACAGGCTCCACACCCAATACATTCAGCAGCATCCATCGCTTTTTCAGATACTTCCTGAGACACTGGTATAGCATTTCCGTCAGGTGCTCCACCGGTATTAACCGATATATATCCACCCGCTTGAATAATCTTGTCAAATGCGCTTCTGTCTACAACAAGATCCTTAACTACTTTAAAAGCCCTTGATCTCCACGGCTCAATCACCACTGTATCACCGTTTGAAAAGTGGCGCATATGTAACTGGCAAAGGGTAGTTCCCTTTTCAGGACCGTGGGCACGGCCATTAACCATTGCACCGCACGATCCACAAATTCCTTCCCGGCAATCGTGATCAAAAGCAATAGGATCTTTACCTGAGTGAATTATTTCCTCATTTACAACATCAAGCATTTCAAGAAAGGACATATCTTTAGATATATTTTCTGCCTTGAACGACTCTAATCTACCCTTCGAGTCTTTAGTCTTCTGGCGCCAGACTTTTAATTTAAGATTGATACATTTTTCTCCATTTGCCTTTGTCACTTATAGCTCCTTTGTGTCAATTCAACATTTTCAAACTTCAGAGGCTCTTTGTGCAATTTTGGTTTACGACTATTCCCTCGAAACTCCCAGGCAGAAACATGGCAGAAAAGTTTATCATCACGTAAAGCCTCATTTTCATCTGTCTGATAACCTTCATTAAAGTGCCCTCCACAGGACTCTTGTCTTTCAAGCGTATCAGTAACCATGAGTTCAGCAAATTCCAGAAAATCTGCCACTCTCCAGGCCCTTTCAAGACGCTGATTGAAATCCTTTTCAGATCCACCTACTAAAACATTCTCCCAATACTCCGCACGGAGCTCTTTAATAAGTTTTTTTGCTTTTTTAAGGTTAGTATTTTTTCTCGACATGCCACAATTTTCCCAGAGAATACTTCCAAGTTCACGTTGAAAATTGTCTACTGTTCTCTTTCCTTTTATGGAAATGAGTTTCTTTATGCGTGCTTCGGCATTCAAATATGATAGATCGAACTCTTTATGATCCACATCAATCTTCTCTGGAGAAGCCTCTGCAAGATAACTGCCGATTGTATACGGTATAATAAAATATCCATCTGCAAGGCCCTGCATCAAAGCGCTGGCTCCTAGGCGATTAGACCCATGATCAGAGAAATTTGCCTCTCCCAGTACAAAAAGACCTGGTATAGTACTCATCAGGTTATAATCCACCCAAAGTCCACCCATTGTATAATGTACAGCAGGATATATTTTCATTGGAGTCTCATATGGATTGTCCGCCGTTATCTTTTCATACATTTCAAAAAGATTCCCGTATTTTTTAGCAATAACATCATGACCATCCCTTTTTAAGGCATCCTTAAAATCAAGGTACACGGCGAGCTGTGTATCCCCTACCCCTTTTCCCATATCACATTGCAACTTAGCATTTCTAGATGCGACATCCCTTGGTACCAGATTTCCAAATCCAGGATATTTCTCTTCAAGATAATAGTCTCTCTCAGATTCCTGAATATGTCCCGGTGATCTTCTGTCACCTGGTGTTTTTGGTACCCATACCCTGCCATCATTTCTAAGACTCTCACTCATGAGTGTTAATTTTGACTGATATGAACCTTTAACCGGGATGCATGTAGGATGGATCTGCGTAAAACACGGATTTGCAAAAAAAGCACCTTTTTTGTAAGATGCAAAGGCTGCTGACA
Organism: uncultured Candidatus Scalindua sp.; assembly: GCA_964438395.1. Taxonomy (GTDB): domain Bacteria; phylum Planctomycetota; class Brocadiia; order Brocadiales; family Scalinduaceae; genus Scalindua. The sequence continues at coordinate 7,213 of CAYTLC010000091.1, read as the reverse complement.
CATTTGATGCCATTGAATTTGTTGAAAGGTAGAAAACATTTCCGTAACCACCGGTTGCAAGTATAACAGCATCAGCCGAATGTTTTTCAAGATTACCGGAAACAAGATTTCTAACGATTATGCCCCTTGCCTTCCCATCTATTACCACGAGATCAAGCATATCTCTTCTGGTAAAAAGCCTGATTTTTTCAGCTGCTATTTGACGTGACAATGCTCCGTATGCACCTAGCAAAAGCTGCTGTCCGGTTTGCCCTCTGGCATAAAAAGTCCTTGATACCTGAGCACCACCGAAACTTCTATTTGCAAGTTGGCCACCATACTCACGTGCAAAAGGAACCCCCTGGGCAACACACTGATCAATAATATTATTACTAACCTGTGCCAGACGGTAAACATTTGCCTCTCTTGACCTGAAATCACCACCTTTAATGGTATCATAAAAAAGTCGCCAGATACTGTCTCCGTCATTTTGATAATTCTTGGCAGCGTTTATCCCACCTTGAGCTGAAATGCTATGTGCACGACGCGGGCTATCCTGAATACAGAATGTTTTTACTTCATATCCCAGTTCCGCAAGTGTCGCTGATGCCGATGCACCAGCGAGACCTGTACCCACTACAATAATCTCAAATTTCTTCTTATTTGCAGGGTTTACAAGATCCAGCTCAAACCTGTGCCTGTCCCACTTTTCGGAAAGCGGACCATCTGGTATTTTTGAATCAAGCTTCATTTTTTTCTTTGTTAAGAAATTAACGTGATAAAAACTGGAAGGGAACCAAATCCAATTCCCACAAGTAGACTGGTTGCTGAACTAATCACACGTAAGACTGGCATACATTCTAAATTATTAATCCCCAGAGTCTGTAATAAGCTCCATACGCCGTGATCAACATGAGTAGCGACTACTGCCATAGCTAAGATGTAAAAAATAGTATAACCGGGATTTGAGAACGTTTCTAACACAATCTGATATATAGATCTGTCCGCTTTTTCTACGAAGTGAAAATCAATAAGATGAAAAACAATGAAAATGAGTATTAGAAAACCGGTATACGGCATAGTGCTGGAGCCAATTGATCTACCACCGGCATTCTTCTTTTTTTTATATCTTCCGGGCCTCGCACGGACATTCTGATAGAAAAGATAGGCTCCTGTAGAAATATGAACTATGCCAAGAAGAAGTAAACCGATTTCAGCAAGAATTATGAGAGGACCCAACGTATGAAGTCGTTCGGCATAAGAGTTAAATGCATCGTTTCCGGCATATATTATCAGATTTCCTGCAAGATGGCTGAGCAGGAATATGCAAAACCCTAGTCCGGTAATAGCCATAATCAGCTTTTTACCGATTGAAGAACTTAATATGAATATTAGTCGGTTCGAATTCCAATGCATAATTAGTCCAACAAAAAAGCCCACCAATAAGGTGGGCTTTCAGGTACAACTTTAAACATTATTTAGCATGAGAAAACCTCAAGCAATGTATTATTAGTCGATACTCAACATACCAACATTTCTATTAAAATTATGGTGATTGTATGGATCGCTATGACAAGTCTGGCATTTTATCTCAGGTTTGCCAGTTCTCCTTCGTTCAGCAAACAGACTACCATGCATAGATTTAACTCCCAAATCTAGCTGTGCGTGAGCCGGCCCACCAAAATGACAGTTTTTGCACACCTTAGATTCAGACGCATCTGAACGTGAGAATAAATGTTTTGGATGACAACCTTCACAACTCCCCCCAGCTCCTTCATCCCACGGCTGGTTTAAACCTAGCATATGACATTTCTTACAGTCCTCTCTCATTGTTACATCCTTGGTACTTGCTATCTCTGCAACTATACGTCCGTTAAAGTGCTTACTATCAGCGAAATCATTGTACATTGTCTCGTGACATTCACCACACTTACTTGGTAGCACTTTTCCACTTCTTTCGACAATCACCCCGTGATCATCACCATGACATGCAATACATGAAACACCACTTTTTGAGTGTGGACTGCCAGTCCATTCTTTCACAACTTTTGGTGTCGCGTGTCGGTGGCAGGCATAACAGTCATTATCCTCAAAGATTCCAAACGGTGGAATCTTTTTATCAGCATATTCTTTATAAACATCCGCGCTCCAACTTGGATGGACAACCCCTATGTGACAGTCCGTACAGAAGAAATCCTTAAGATTGCCGTCTTCTCCCACCCTCTTTGACTGAGCAACAAATTCCAAATGCTTTTTATCTTTCGTAAACTCTTCATGATCAGTATGACATCTGGCACAATTGCCATTAATAATGGGAACACTATCTTCGGCAATTGCGATGAATAATCCTGAATTTTCACTGGTTAGGTAGGTCTTTCTGGAATGTTCAAACGAATCGTGCGCACCATCACTCAACTTTGCATGCAGGAACCCTTTCAAGCCGGGACCAATATGGCATGTATGACAAGCGTGTACATGTTCGTTATGATGCTTTGAGCTCATAAACGAGTCATAATGAACGTCCATTTCATGACAGCTACCACAAAATTCACTGGATTCAGCATAATGCCAGAACTTCCTGCCCCCAACAATGCCGACAGCTATCAGTATAATTAAAAGAACACCTATTAATTTTTTCCGCTTGTTTATTTGCTCAAATACCGTTTTTATGGTATTTACAACTTTATCCGTAAAACATTCACAACCCATAGATTCCCCCTTAATCTGTTAGCATTCGTTGACTTTACCACTCTGTTGATCTATATATAAATGAAGATTTTCGAGGATGTTACCAAAAATGGGTATCAATATCAAGACCTTTTTAACATAAATAAGCCCAAATCTATTTGATATTGATTTAACATATTTCTGAATGTATAATATTCTGCTATATAAATATTTACTACCATTAAATTTCTATAACACACACAAGTTTTAGACCTATTTTTGAGCTAAGGAGGCAGTAATTGAAGAGGATTCTTTTTTCCATAATTGTTTTAATGTTTTATGTAACAAACTTATACGCACAAACACCTGAAAAATCGGCTGAAAAGACTCAAGAACCGACAAAACAGGAAGAAAATATTGATAAAAAGCAGGATGAACTAAATCCATTAGATAAAGAAGCTTTGCTTAAAACGGAGCAAGTCGACAAATACATAAAAACTGCAAATTCTTTACGTGAAATCCAAAATGATTACAAAGGCGCTTTGGGTTATTACAAAAAGGCTATTGAACTGGAACCGAACAGATCTTCTCTTCACTGGTACATAGCAGGTGTTTACTGGAAGCTTGATAACCACGCTAAGGCAATGGAACACTTGGAGTCATGCAGAAGACTGATGCCACAGGTTCCGGAAGAGCTGAATGAAGTAGACGATTTCATCGGTAAACTTATGGATTACCTGAATGTAGAGGAAAAAAGGGAAATTGCTCAGAAGAGAGTCAACGATAGAAGACAACTAATGGAAGATGCTTTAAAAATAAACAAAAAGAAGTGGGAAGAAATAACGCTTGTGCCGGCCGGTGAGTTTCTTATGGGAAGCAAAGAGGAGGACTTTATCCCGGAAGAGATGCCTCAACACGCTGTAATTCTTGATGCTTTTTATATTGACAGATACGAGGTCACAAATGCACAGTATTGGGAATTTCTGGATTATATAACGAAGACGGACGACCACAGTAAATGTTCACCTTCAGAGCCAATCAATAAAAGCCATCTTCCCGGCAACTCTTTCAGAGGATATGAGTATAAATATTACAATTATCCAGATTACCCTGTTACCAGGGTAGACTGGTATGATGCTTATGCTTACGCCGCGTGGGCCGGCAAACGTCTGCCAACAGAGGCTGAATGGGAAAAGGCCGCAAGAGGCACGGACGGAAGACGATTTCCTTGGGGCAATGTATGGGAAATCAAATTTTGCAATGTAGGAACTGATGGCAATTTGCCTGTTACCGTAGGAAGTTTTGCGGAAGGAAACAGCGTTTACGGTTGCTACGATATGACGGGAAGCGTTTCTGAGTGGTGCGAAGACTGGTACCATCCTGAATATTACTTAAGTAGTCCTAAAAAAAATCCTAAGGGGCCGATAAAAGGTACCGGCAAAAGAATTATCAGAGGAGGATCCATGTTTGCCCAAAATGTCTACAAGCTGCGCTGTGCAGTAAGAATGTTTGGGGAGCCTAGTGATAGAAACAAAAGCGTTGGATTCCGATGTGCAAAGGATGCTGAATAAATTTTATAAGAGGTTCTGTCCACTTCTAGCCAAGTAGAGATTATATTCAACTGGCTTTGCTCTCAATATGTCATCTATTCGACATATTGAGAGGTAATCGAAAATAACAGATGAAGATAAAGTTGTGTTTGATCCTGATTCTCTATGCCCGATCGGGCATAGAGATAACAGAGAACAATGTTGAAGGAATACGATGTAGAAAAGACTAAGGTTTATAGTGCAGTGATTTAAACGGTATCCGCTTAATTTTGAGTTCTTGCTGCTTCTTCTTTTTGCCTGAATGCCTCTGCTTCTTTCATGGCTTCATCCGCTATTTTCTGTTTTTGAAATGCGTCGTCCCTTTCAGCAGCACCAGTAAGCTTCGCATCAAACTCTAATAAACTTGGCGAGCCTTGGGCAGTCTTACTTATCATCCTGTATTTTTCAAATTCGTCACGTGCTGCAGCGGCATCACCCAACTTCTCAAAGGTCGCAGACTTATTATAATATGCATCTGCATAACCTCTATCTATCTGAATTGTCTTATCATACTCTTCTATTGCCTCATTATACAATTCCTGTTTATAGTATATAGTGCCAAGATCGAAATGAGCATCTGCATATTTAGGATCTACCGATATTACCTTCTTGAACTCCTCTATCGCTTCATTGTATTTGTTATTGCTAGCGTGAATCACACCAAGATAGTAGTGCGCGTCAGCCTTCTCAGAATCTATTTCCAGGGCTTTTCTTATACTGTTAATAGCCTCATCCATCATGCCCTTAAGGTAATATACCAACCCGAGGTTACAATACGTATCAACATTACCCAGGTTTAGATCATCCGCCGTTTTCAGCTCCTTAAGTGCTTTATCATATTCATCCAAAGCTATATAGGCAATACCCAGATTGTAATGTGCCTTCTCGTTTCCGGGTTTAAGCTCTATAGATCTTTCATATGCAGGTACCGCCTTCTCAAGCAAATTAAGATCCTGATATGCGACACCCAGATTATAATGAACGCTTGGATTATAAGGATCATATTCCAGAACCTTATTATACTGCTCAAAAGCCAGATCCATTCGCCTCAGCTGTTGATAATAAATACCCAGCCTTATGCGGGCTTTTGAATCCTTAGGATCACTTTCGACAGCACGTGTATATACCGTAAGCTTATCATCAGGAACCCCAATCTTCGTATAAACATCAGACAGCTTTTTATGAGCATCAAGGTAATCTGGACGCAGATCAACTGCTTTTCTATACTCCTTCGCGGCCTCTTCCAGCATCTCCTTTTTATAATACACATCTCCTAACTTACAATAAGTCTCAGCAGCATTTGAATCCAGATCTACGGCTACCTTATACTCTTCTATTGCCTTATCAAGCTTACCTTCAATGGCAAATTTATCTCCGAGACCAATATGATTTTGCGCATTATCGCAACCTACGGCAACACCAACCAAAACAGCTACAAATAAAAGGTTATACCTATTTAGAAATTTTAACATCATCTACATCATTTCCTTCCTGTCTCTATAATTAAAACAGCGAGCTCCTACGTAGTGTACGAACCAGTGTTTGTTGAAATGTCATCTTCAGAAGCTACTAATCATCATATTCCAATAGCCAGTCCTTGAAGCTTGGAATCATATATCTCTGAACCCTCTCCTTATCCTCTACGCCTCGCAACGAAAGAGCAGCCGCTTCTGAACCAGTCTTAGCCTTTACAATTTTACTATAGGTTATGTAATCATTATACGCTTGCGGCGTATTTCCCATTGAAGCATATATCTGACCTCTATTGTAAAACGCATCCTCATAGTTCCTATCAATCACTAGTACTAAATCATATTCTGCTATCGCACGGTCTAACTTACCCTGTTTGTGATAAACCACTGCTATATTAAACTGAGAATTAGTATGTTTGGGGTTTATTTCCAACGCTTTTCTGTTCATCTTTAATGCATCATCAAATTTTTCCTGGAATGCATACACAATGCCCTTTTGATAATAAGCTTCAACCGTATTTGGATCAATCTCTAAAGCCTTATTGTAAAATGCTATTGCCTCATCAAACTTCTTCTCCTGTAGATTGATCATACCATAATCAACGTAAACAGCAGCGTATTCAGGGTTTATAGCTAATGTCTTTTTATATTCACCCATCGCTTTTTCTAGATTATTTGATTTGAGGTAAGAGACTGCAAGATTATAATGAGCGTCATCGTATTCAGGATTTATCTCAATAGATTTTAAATAGAGAGGAATTGATTTGTCTTCAAAAAGCCCCATGTCCTGGTAAGCTACAGCTAAATTATAGTAAATAAATGGGTTATCGGGATCTAATTTAAGAGCCTCTTCGTACTCTTCAATTGCTTTTCTGGTCTGATCCCATTTGTGATAGAAAACGGCAAGATCAATATGAGCCATAGGGTCATCAGGATTTTGCATAACAGGATTATACTTTGTATGAAAAGCGTCATCTGGATTACCAATTTCAATATACGCGTCTGAAAATTTTTGATAAGCTTCTACGAACGTGGAATCCAACTGAAATGCCCTTCTATAATGATTAGCAGCCTCTTCAAGCATCTTCTTTTTCATAGCAACATTACCCAAGCCGAAATGTGCCCTGGCAAGATCAGGGTTCTTCTCAACAGCTTTCTTAAATTCAACTGATGCCTCTTCTACTTTTCCCTGCTCCAATAATGCCTCTCCGACTTCAAGATGGTTTATCTGTTCACCACAGCCTGCAAATACAACTAGTGCAAGTAGCAGCAGCAAAACACCTGATCTAGTAATCTTATTCTTAATTAATGTCAACATTCATACCCTACCTGAAAAATTTAAAAATTTCTTGTTAGATTATAATATACACAAAAAATAGCCAAATAGTTAACTAAATATTATTACAAAAAATCCCACCATAATGGTGGGATTTTTTGTAATAACTCTGCTTAAAAAAAGGGAGCCAGGCAATAAGCCCGGCTCCCTTTTATAATACTTCTACTTCT
>CAYTLC010000090.1:2592-10150 GCA_964438395.1 uncultured Candidatus Scalindua sp. | reverse complement strand
AAGGGGAGGCAAATTAGCTCAACATTCCGGTGTGATCCCTCAGATTATCAGCAAAAATTGTACAACATGCAAGGTGTGTCAGACCTGGTGCCCCTCGGACGCAATTACTATGGAAAATAATACCGCAGTAATTAACTCTGAAAAATGTATTGGCTGCGGAGAATGCCTGGCCGTCTGTCAATTCAGTGCAGTTAAGATCGCGTGGGATGAAGACACTGCTAATTTACAGAAAAAGGTCGCAGAGTATTGCCTGGCCATTTTAAAAGAGAAAAGGGAGAAAGCAGCGTTCTTTAACTTCCTTACACATATTACGAAACATTGTGACTGTATGGACGAGCCTTTTGAACCAGACATCTCAGATATCGGCATCGTTGTTTCAAGAGATCCGGTAGCTGTTGAAAAAGCAACCATAGACTTAATAAACGAACACACCGGAAAAGATTATTTCAGACATATCTGGCCGGAGATTGATTATACCGTTCAACTCAACCACGCTCATGAAATCGGTTTAGGCAATCTTGATTATGAGCTGGAAAATGTTACAACAGATTAATGAATCTATCTAAACGTAAGGTAATAATTTTTGGCCTGGACGCAGCCCCACCGGAACTGGTTTTCGATAAGTGGCTTGATTATCTGCCTAATATAAAGCGTCTTGTCTCAAACGGCATTTCCGGTAAACTTGAAAGCACGATACCCGCAATCACATGTCCGGCATGGGCATCAATGGTCACCAGCACTAACCCCGGCAAGCTGGGAATCTACGGTTTCAGAAATCGGGCCAATTATGATTACGAAGGTTTACGTTTTGCGGATTCTAATACGGTCAAGGAAGAACCCATCTGGAACATACTTGCACGGCATGGCAAAAGACCAATCATCATAGGTGTTCCACTGACATACCCCCTCAAACCTGTTCACAATGGATTAATGATAAGCTGCTTCCTTACACCGGATAAGAATCATCAGTATACCTGGCCTGACAGGCTTAAGCATGAGGTGGAAAGAGTTTCAGACGGATACATACTGGATGTAAAAGATTTCAGAGGTGTAGAGAAAGAGCAGGTTTTACAGACAATCTATGAAATGACAAAAAAGAGATTTAAACTTACCAGGCACTTCATACAAAATGAAGATTGGGATTTTCTCATGATGGTGGAGATGGGAACAGACAGGATACAACACGCCTTCTGGAGGTTCTTTGATGAAAGACATCCGGAATACTTGCCGGGTAATAAATATGAAAATGTCATATTTGACTACTACAAATATATTGATGATGAAATTGGCCGCACTCTCGCACTGTTGGATGATGACACCATTACCTTGATCGTATCAGACCACGGTGCCATGATGATGGAAGGTGGAATCTGTATAAACGAGTGGCTGATCAATAATGGGTATCTCAAACTGACACATTATCCTGATGAGGTTACACAGATCAACAAACATCTGATCGACTGGGACAAAACCACGGTGTGGGGCGAGGGAGGCTACTACGGTCGTTTATTCTTTAATGTAAAAGATCGTGAACCGAGAGGAATAATTCCGAGGCAGAATTATGAATTCTTCAGAAATGAATTAATAACGTCTCTTGAAGATCAGAGAGACGAGACAGGCAAGAAAATAAATACCAGGGTATTTAAGCCGGAGAACATTTACACAGAATGCAGGAACATACCACCAGATTTGATTGTCTATTATGGAGATCTGGCCTGGAGATCTATTGGTAGCGTAGGACACAACACTCTTTGGGCGAATGAGAATGATACTGGTGCGGATGACGCAAATCACTCTCAACACGGAATATTTGTAATGAGTGGTGAAAACGGATATCATTCCGAGAGGAGAGATGATCTGAAAATAATGGACGTGGCACCTACAGTCCTGGACCGTATGGGAATTGACATTCCGTGGAATATGGAGGGAAAAGTTATTCAATAAATTATGAAAGATTTTTTATGGACAATTAATTTCTTAACAACGGTTCCGACCGGCAAAAAATGGTGTGAAAGAGAACCAAAAATAGAGAATGTCGTGTTCTGGTTTCCCATAATTGGCCTGTTGATGGGGTTTATGCTGACATTTGTATATATCCCTGCAACTAGATTTTTTCCACATCTGGTTGCCGATGCAATAATTCTGATAATCTACATTGTTATAACGGGCGGTTTTCACCTTGATGGGTTTGCAGATACCTGCGATGGTATCTTTGGGGGAAGTACCAGGGAAAAACGGTTAGGCATAATGCGGGACAGCCAGATAGGAAGTTATGGCGCATTGTGCCTTATCTGTACTGTTGGACTGAAATATGCATGCCTTGTTTCCATTGATCCTAACGCGGTAGCCAGATTATCTTTTATCTCAGACCACAAAACAATTAGTGATTTGAACCCTTTGTATCTCTACGCCTGCGAGAAGGGTAAGGTACTGCTCGTTATGTGTGCCCTTGGCCGCTGGTCTCAAATACTGGGAGCCGCACTATCAAACTATGCAAGGGACGAAGGAGGCACAGGGAAAATAATTATTGAAAACGTCAAATTGAAACACGCTCTATTTTCTTCGTTAATACCGGGAATACTTATATTTTTGTTTTGTGGAATCAAAGGAATTTTTATATTCTCTACAGTATTCTTCGTTGTTATTTTTCTTGTTTCATACATGAAAAAGAAAATTGGCGGAATGACAGGAGACACCCTGGGTGCTTTAAACGAAGTAAGTGAATTGACCGTATTACTCTCCTTTTTAGTGATTTAATGTCAGAACTAACACTCGTAATCGGTGGCACAAGAAGCGGTAAGTCTGCGTTTGCAACAGAGCTTGCGAAAAAACACAAGCACGTTTGTTATATTGCAACTGCAGATACCGGACAATCTTCACAGTTCGATGATGGTGAGATGCTGGAACGGATACAAAAACACCGGGAGAACAGGCCAGCGGAATGGAAAACTGTAGAAGCACCTTTAGAACTAGATAAAGCTGTTTCAAATCTTAATGAAAACCTTGAAGTTGTATTAATCGATTGTATTACCATTTATGTGACAAATATGCTTCTCGGCAGTCATACAGAAGAAGGAGATGAGCACATAATCGAAGCAATAAACAAATTGTGTAGTGTTTGTAAGAATGTGCCTTTCAATGTTATAATGGTGACCAATGAAGTCGGTTACGGAGTTGTTCCGGACAATGCGCTATCGAGGCAATTTCGTGATATCGCAGGCTACACTAATCAAATAATTGCCAGTGAAGCAGATAATGTATACCTGGTTACTGCGGGGATTGAAAACAAGATTAAATAATTTTTTTTGGAAGGAGATAGAATGAAATTTTTTATTGATACAGCGGATGTAAATGAGATAAAAGAGGCGGAAAGTCTCGGTATTCTGGATGGTGTTACAACTAACCCAACACTGATATCAAAAACCGGACGGCCTTTTAAAGAAACTATTGAAGAAATATGTACAATTGTAAAAGGCCCGGTAAGCGCCGAAGTAGTCAGCACTGACACTGAAGGTATAATTAAAGAAGGTCGGGATCTGGCTAAAATTGCTGATAACATCGCCGTAAAGGTCCCTCTTATTAAAGATGGCCTTAAAGCGGTGAAGGTTCTTAGCTCAGAAGGAATAAAGGTGAACGTAACCCTCTGCTTCTCTTCAAATCAAGCTCTACTTGCCGCGAAGGTAGGTGCCGCCTATATTAGCCCGTTTGTTGGCAGACTAGATGATAAAGGACATACTGGAATGGAAGTGGTTGATGAGATTCGTACTATTTATGATAATTACGACTTTGATACGGAGATAATTGTCGCCAGTATTAGAACACCATTACATGTTAGAGATGCCGCTCTCATGGGCGCAGATATTGCAACAATACCATTTGATGTATTTAACAAAATAGTACAACATCCATTGACAGATATAGGGCTGAAGAGTTTTCTTGCAGATTGGGAAAAGGTGCCCAAGTAATTTTATACCTTTGACCGGCTTGTAATAAATAGCGATTATAGGCTAATATGTACTTTGTTTTATGACAAAGTGCATATTAGCACTAGTCATCCGAGGCGAGTTTACGGATAAAGGTATGGATCTCTCCATCGTCTTCATCTATTTTCAGCAACTCATTTCCCGTTTTTTCACACCACGCCTTAATGTCACTCTTTATTCCGTCATCAGTTGAAATAATTTCCAGAATTTGCCCTGCATCCAACTCTTTTATTTTTTGAGATGCTTTAAATACGGGCATTGGACAAAGCAAACCATAACAGTCTAATGTAAAATCAGGTTTCATGACTCAAAACACTCCCTCCCTTTGGTAAGAGATATATCAGTAATAAAGTAAGATATTATATATTTTTTAGTAGAAAATGTAAAACAAGTTGTGTAAGTTTTACATTGTAGTATTTAATAATGTAAGCTTCGTGATAGCAATTGGTTATTATCTTCACTGCCATTGATATAACGTTTATGTCGTAGTTATGTAGTACCTCAAATACTATTAATCGCTGTTATTTTAACTTCTTCAGCCATATCCATAATGTATTTCTCCACTCCTTCGATTGTATCATGTTTTGCTGACATTCGTTTGTGGGTATAGTGTGCAGTCTGAGATAAACTTGCGTGTCCAAGAAATGATTGAGTGGTAAAAGCATCTGCACCACAATCACTGAGGAAAGAAGCAAAGCAATGCCTTAAATTGTGGAAAGTAAAGCGCTCAATGCCGAGCTTCTTAAACAATCTAGAAAAATGACTACTATATTTTATGACTAATTTTTGATTAACCTCTTCACTATTGGCGTGCTCCCCATAAACTAAACCACAAATAACTTAGTAGTATCGTTTAAAAGTGTTAAACTATTTTTTAAAGGAGACTACTAATGAAAAAGAAGAGACGGTCAGCAGAGCAAATATTAAGAACAGAAACGCTGCACTTCGGTGACTATAAGGACACTGAAATCGTACAGAGCCAGAAACTTATTACAGAGATAGAAGGTTTTCTGAAAAAGATAAAACCCGGTTTCATTTTTGTTCACTACCATGACGATACGCATCAGGATCACAGAAACCTGGCCGCTTCAACTATATCCGCAACAAGGTATATTCATAACGTACTTTTTTACGAAGGTCCGACTACACAAAACTTCACAGCCAATGTGTTTGTAGATATTACCAATGCCCTTGATAAAAAGCTTGAGTGTCTGGAAGCACACGTTTCTCAGGTTTCAAAGACAAACATTGAAGGTTTGTCGATCATTGAAGCAGCCAAATCTACGGCACATTTCAGAGGCATTCAGGGAAGAGTAAATTACGCCGAAGCTTTTAATTCTTTACGCTTATTCATAAATATTTAATGGCACAAAAATTTGTGATCCCCCATTCGAGGCCTACATTAGATGAAAGCGATCTGTTTTCGGTTTCTGAGGTAATTCGTTCAAGGCAAATTGTACAGGGTAACGTAGTAGAGAAATTTGAGAAGAAGGTAGCAAAATTTATCGGCGTAGATGGCGCAGTGGCTACGAATACAGGAACATCCGCACTACACCTCTCTCTCCTCGCTATAGGAATAAATAAAGGAGACTACGTTGCAATACCAAGTTTTGTGTGCACCGCCCTGCTAAACGCAGTGAAGTACGTTGGCGCACAGCCAATCCTGGTAGACATTAATCCTGAAACGTACAATATAGATATTAGCGATCTGAAGAAAAAGACAAAGAGATCTACAAAGGCGATAATTTTGCCACATCTGTTTGGCTTACCTGCGGATATTGATGAGATCATGTCACTTGGAATACCGGTTATTGAAGACTGTGCACAAGCGATTGGGGCCGATTACAAAGGGGAAAAAGCGGGTAGCTATGGCAGACTCTCCTGCTTCTCGTTTTACGCAACAAAAGTTCTTTCTACAGGGGAAGGTGGAATGGTGGTTTCTGACTCAAAAAACTTACTAAAAAAAATCAGAGATTTCAGAGATTATGATAATAAGAAAAACTACTCAGTTCGTTACAATTATAAGATGACTGATATTCAAGCTGCAATGGGTATTTCACAACTTAAGAAACTGCACTCTTTCATATTGAAAAGAGTTGATATTGCAAAAAGGTATTCTTCAGTATTACAGGCATTTTGCAATGCCCCTTCTATCCGTTATAAAGACAGAAAACATATTTTTTTTCGGTTCCCTATCCAAATACAAGGAAATGTTGCAAAGGCTCTGGATTTTTTTACTGAGAGAGGAGTCACCTGCACACGGCCTGTTTTTAAGCCAATTCACAAATACCTTCAAATTAATGGGTTTCCAAATACTGATATGATTTGGAAAAATACTATTTCTATACCAATATATCCATCCTTAACCGATAAAGAGATCTGTAAAATCCTGGACGTTCTTAGACTATACCTGAAAAGGAATATTTAAGTTGAAAAATACATCCGCTAATTTCAAAATTAGAGACTTCATCCCATGTAAATACAATATCGTAATATTCTTCATATTTATACTCTTTATCTGCCCGGCGGTAAAACATTGGTTTTTCCATCACAACATTGCATGGTTATATCTATTACTGTTTTCATTTCTGGTTAGCTATCTAGGTGTTCCTGTGGTCAGAAGGATTGCTTCATGGCGAAATATTGTTGATAACCCTGATGACAGGAAAGTACACAAAACCCCAACTGCCCTTCTCGGTGGAGTTGCCGTATATGTTGCATTTGCAAGTACGATTATTTATACCAACTCTTATTCTTTAGAATTAAAAGGAGTTGCAATTGGTGCAACTATAATATTTATAACAGGGCTTATTGATGACATTGTAACTCTTCGTGCAAGAGTAAAGATTTTTGTTCAGATCATAGCAGTATCTATTGTGATCTATTACGGTGTGGTTGCAGATTTTTTACCAAATACCTGGTGGGGTCACTTCTTTGAGATTGTCATTACGTTCTTATGGATGCTTGGCATAACTAATTCACTAAACTTCTTTGACGGGATGGATGGTCTTGCCACCGGCCTTACTATAATATGTTCCGTTTTTTTGGCTATTCTTGCTATTAAGACAATGCAACCTTATTTGGTGGTACTTTCAGTTGCACTAGCTGGCAGCTGCTTCGGGTTTTTCCCCTATAATTTAAGATACAGAAAACCTGCCGTTATTTTCCTTGGAGATGCAGGGAGTACTTTCATGGGGTTTATGTTAGCCGGTATGGTCCTGATGGGTGGTTGGGGTGGAAAAGACCCCATAAAAGCGTACGCTATGCCCATACTTATAATGGGCATATTTATTTTTGACATGGTGTACACAACAACTTCAAGAATTGCCTCTCATAAGATTGTAAATATCAGAGAATGGTTGGAATTCACAGGAAAGGACCACCTTCACCATCGGCTTACTGCTCTAGGACTGAGCGCTAAACAGACCGTTTTTTTTATCTATTTTCTTACCGCATCGCTGGGTATGAGTGCACTGGTATTGAAAAACGGTGGTGTAATTGACGCCTTATTGCTTCTTTTTCAAGCAGTAACAATATATCTCATAATTGTCATATTGATGCTTAGAGGGAAAAAA
>CAYTLC010000090.1:0-2492 GCA_964438395.1 uncultured Candidatus Scalindua sp. | reverse complement strand
TCAAGCAGTAACAATATATCTCATAATTGTCATATTGATGCTTAGAGGGAAAAAAAGTGAAAGAAGAGACAGAAGAAAAGAAGATCAGATTGAATAACGAGAAGAAAACAGGAAACATGTTATGTCGCCCTGCTCAATCATTCGGAAATCCTTTGAATCATCCTCTTCTTTGGTTTAATCATAATATCTCTTCATCATTTAAGTATCAGCAGTCAAGATATCCCTCCGTATTAAATACATTATCATTCAATCAAATTGCTCGCCTTTAAATGACATTTTATCGCCCCCTGTTATTGAAAGAAAAATACGTTAATATTCCAAAGTGATCTGCTATAATTCGTGAATGGAAGAATATATTTTTCTCGATGATATTGCAACAGCCGACGTAGCAATAGAATCCCGTGGAGATACTCTGGAGGAATTGTTCACTGCATCAGCAACGGCAACCTTTGAAGTAATGGCAGACACCGGTGGCATTCACCCGAAAATCAGGAAAACTCTGCACCTGGAAAATCCTGAAATAGACGGCTTGCTGTTTGACTGGCTTGCCGAAATAATATACTTAAAAGATTCAGCATCTATGCTATTCGGTAAATATAATTTAAAGATAACAAAAAATACGAACTACCAACTCGATGCAGAAATGCTCGGTGAAGAGATTAACCAATCTAAACACGATCTCAGGTGCGACGTAAAAGCAATAACCTTTCACCTCTTCGAAGTGTACCAAAAGGAAGGTAAATGGATATCCAGATTTATTCTGGATATATGAAGCTACTCAACCGAGTAACACAAAACAGTTAAAAGCAGCAATTCTTAAGCGCATTATCCAAAGGCAACAAAATGGAAACAGAAATGAAAGTTAATAAAATTTCAGACTGTTTATGGGAAATCCCAAAAACAGAGAAGGAAGGTATGCTTGTCCCTGCAAGGATATACGCAAGCGATACACTGCTTGAAGAGATGGATAAAGGTGTTTTTGAGCAGATCACAAATGTGGCCTGCCTGCCTGGTATCCAGAAATACGCACTCTGTATGCCTGACGGCCATTGGGGATACGGGTTTCCTATTGGTGGCGTAGCCGCTTTCGATACCAAAGAGGGTATTATCTCTCCAGGCGGAATAGGTTTTGACATAAATTGTGGAGTGCGATTGCTTACTACACATTTAACTGTAGATAAAGTAAAGCCCCGGATTCGGGAACTTGTCAATGAGCTGTACAAGTCAGTGCCAGCAGGAGTAGGTGCCAAGGGCCCTCTGAAGGTTTCAGTATCACAGCTTAAAGAGATTATGAAAAAGGGAGTTGATTGGTGTATAGAAAATGGTTACGGTCTACCTCATGACCGTGAAAGAATAGAGGAGTGTGGACATATACCCGGCGCAGATCCATCAAAGGTGAGCGAAAAGGCTATATCTAGAGGAATAAACCAGCTAGGCACTCTTGGCTCAGGAAACCATTATCTGGAGATCCAGATGGTGACAATAGATAATATCTATGACGAGAAGGTGGCAAACGTATTTGGGATCAGTGAACAAAATCAGATAGTTATTATGGTACATTGCGGATCGAGAGGTTTTGGCCATCAAGTCGCGACAGATTACCTTCGTGTATTCGACAAAGCAATGAAAAAATATGGTATGACGGTAAGAGACAGGGAACTGGCCTGCGCACCTTTTAAATCACCGGAAGGCTCAGACTATTACAAGGCAATGCTTTGCGCCGCAAACAGCGCCTTTGCAAACAGGCAGATAATTACCCACAGAATAAGAGAAAGCTTTTCAAAGGTTTTTGATACAGACACTGAAAACCTGGGTATAGAGTTAGTGTATGATGTGGCCCACAATATCGCAAAGGTGGAGAGATATCAAATAAACGGAAAAGAGAAAGAGGTTTTAGTTCATAGAAAAGGTTCAACAAGATCATTCGGACCTGGTAGAAAAGAACTTTCTGGAGTCTACAGAAACGTCGGCCAGCCTGTTATCGTTGGCGGCTCAATGCAAACCGGTTCTTATCTGCTGGTAGGTACGGAAAAAGCAATGGAGGAAACATTTGGTTCAACAATGCATGGTGCAGGCAGGACCATGTCAAGACACGCCGCTAAAAAGAGAGTACGAGGCGACCAACTCCTGAAGACTATGGCTAAAGATGGCATTCATGTTAAGACCGCATCATTGTCCGGTCTGGCAGAAGAGGCTGGTATCGCCTACAAGAACATATCAGAGGTTGTCGAAACCATGGACAAATTGGGTATAACAAAAAAAGTTGTAAAGCTTAAACCCATCGGAAATATTAAGGGATAACTTTAAGTGGCAGGATCTATTCATGGCAGAAATTGGAATATTTAATAATTTAAGGGTAATAAAAGAGGTTGATTTCGGAGTCTATCTTGACGGAGGTGAACACGAAGAAATTCTGCTACCGCGCAGATATGTTCCCGAAAACTGCAAAGTTGATGACAACATAAGAGTTTTCATCTATCTCGATTCCGAAG
>CAYTLC010000089.1:5474-10214 GCA_964438395.1 uncultured Candidatus Scalindua sp. | reverse complement strand
CCTTTTACAAGCAATGTATATACTAGTCACCTGAGAACCAGGTCGGCTGCCAAAAACATTCAAAACCGCCTCAAGAACCCACTGAAAAGGCTCTTATACCCATTAACGTAATTTTTCATTCTACATCCTAATCAACGTTATGGCAAGAGTTATTCAGATAAGTAATAGCCGAACCTATAAGTACTTACGAATAGATCGTTTAGATGTTTGAGCAGTATTAATAGTAGGATATTATCTATATATAACGTAATCTGATACTTATATTCAGTTAAATAAATTAAATTTATTAGTTTCTTTATAGCACATCATCTTTCTCATTGATTCATCTTATTAGTTTTAATTATAATAAATTAAGCAAAGTCTTAATACTCAGTAAAGCATGGCTCACGCAAGATTACTAATTATAAATCGGCATTAAATGTAAGTATCTATCCTCTTTCTGTACAATCTATAATTGATTTGATTGAAATAAGAATGACTGTAGAGATCAAAAATATACCGGGTCAATTACCAGCATTTTGGGATAGAAATGTTATTTTCTTCGCGAATACGCAATCAATTTTTTATGATAATACAGAAGGATTGAACAGCCTTAAACAGAAGATTAAAGGCGTTGATACATATGGTGGCAGACTTATACCAATTATAAATATCCTATTCAGAGGAGACAACAATCTGCTTGTACTGGAAAAGCCTCCTGACCAAACACTATTACGGTATTTCGAAGAAGACCTTAATCTGAGTCTTCCAAATATTTCAATCCTGTCACATTCCGTTTATGACACTCTTCTTAATCAAGGTAACAAGTTGATTCATGATGAAATAAGTCCGACACTAACAATGATCCATAAACACAAGGCAGCATGGGTTGACGGATTTGTAAGCGATCGCATACTTATGAATCTCGCAAAGGCTCTCAATAAGCCAACTATAAGTAGTCTTGAGGGTAGTAAAAGGGGAAATAATAAATTCCTGCTCCATGACACTCTTTCTGAAAAAGGATTTTCTGTGTTTGACACATTACCTGCATCGTCACCTGGTGATGTACCTAGTTGTATTGCTGCTCTCCGAAAGAGAGGCTATAAGCAGGCTGTAGTCAAAGCTCAGATTGGTGCTTCCGGTATCGGGATGACAAAACTATCAACTGACCCTGATATTTCAAGCCCAATCCCTGTACACTTTTTTTTTGAAGGACCGTGTATGGTACAGGGATGGCTTGATGAAACTATTGGCAGCATTCGTCATGTTGGATCGCCCAGCATTCAATTATTCCTGAATGACAGTACTGTATCCCTTTTTGATATTACAGAACAGATTCTTAATACGGATAGCGTTCATGAAGGCAACTACTCGCCACCACCCTATTTTAGAGAGAAAGGCCCACTTTACGATGAATTGTTTCATCAGGCTGCAACTGCCGGCTCCTGGCTTCATGAACAAGGATATAGAGGTACGGCCAGCGTTGACTTCCTTGTTATTGAACGCGGTGATAGCGTCGAAGTCAGAGTGTGTGAAATAAATGCGAGGATTACTGGCGCTACGTATCCGTCAGTAATTGCCAGACGCTTCCTTCCACATGATGCCTGGTTAATGAGAAATGTACGGTTTGCTATACCACTGAAAGATACCAGCTTGTTGAAAATACTGGACCAGGCAGGCTACCTTTTTCGTCCTGGTATGCAGGAAGGTGTTTTGCCAATAAACTTTAATCTAAACGAAGATGGCAGTGTACAGAAAGGGCAATTTCTCTGTCTTGCAAAAAACGCAGAAGATTGTCTTCTCATATTGAAACAAATTGAATCGTTACTACCCTTAAGCTGGCATTATGATAGAGATTGAGGTTTTCAGGAATTCTACTATATTAAATTTATAAATTATTCAAGTTAGGCAAACAATGACAAATCATTTAAATGATTTACAGAAAAAGCTTGTAGCGTTGACAAGGGATTTAATCCTAATCCCCAGTGATGAGTCTCGACCTGAAGACATCGAACGCTGTTTTGCATTTATAATCAACCATCTGGAATCACTGGATACCGTCGTTATAAAAAAACACTGTCATCATGGTATTACGTCTTTAGTTGTACTTCCAAAAGGCACCGATCACCCTAAAGTCCTTCTTTGCGGCCATCTAGATGTCATAACACATCCTGACACCCATAGCTATCGTTCACATATAACTGATGGCAAAATAATAGGGCCGGGATCAGGTGACATGAAGGGCCCTCTGGCAATCCTTATTGAGATTTTTATGAATTTTCATACTAAATATGATAACCTCTCCCTGGGACTGGCAATTACATCAGATGAAGAACGTGGAGGAGATGCAGGTATGCGTTTTCTATTTGATGAAATAGGACTCAGGTGCGAAGTCGCTTTGGTGCCGGATGGAGGATCTCTAAATGAAATAACTATTGAAGAGAAAGGGATACTTCATTTGGCAATCAAATCCAACGGACACTCTGCACATGCGGCTCGCCCGTGGTTGGGAGACAACCCCCTCGAAAGGATTATAGATGCTATCTCTCGTCTGCGGAAGGACTTTAATTCATTAAACGATGATAAAGACCATTGGCACCCCACCTGCACACTTACAACTATTAAAACACCGAATCAAACTGTCAACTGTATACCATCAGAAGCGGAAGGGACTCTAGATGTACGTTTTCCTGCCCCCTACACTACAGAAGAAATTTTGAACCGTATCTGTAATTTACTAGAAAACGAAATCGACATACATAAGATAATGAGTGCAGAGCCGACACGTTTCACTCCTGACCCTCTCTATCTTTCAGTTTCAGAGGAAATAACAGGCAAATCTACCATACAAAAGAAGGAAGATGGTGGAAGTGACGCTCGCTTTATTGGGCAGCATAATATTCCAGTTATCGTTTCCAGACCAATTGTTGGAGAATTACACTCTCTTGATGAGTGGATCGATATCAACTCTATGGAAACGTTCTATCGCATCTATGAGCTCTATTTGAAACGAAAGCTGCTTTAAGATGATTAAAAATTGAAATCTCAATCAAGCCCCTTGGAGACGAGCCATTTTTCTGCTTCAAGTGCTGCCATACAACCGGTGCCTGCAGCTGTAATAGCCTGCTTGTAATAAGGGTCCATAACATCACCGGCAGCAAAAACCCCAACCACACTTGTTGCAGTCCGCCACGACTGACGAGTACCGATAAAGCCTTTATCATCTAATTCCAGACTATCGCCGAGAAATGAAGTGTTCGGAGTATGACCAATTGCAATAAAAAGCCCTCCACACTCTATGTCTGTTTCCTCTTTAGTAATAGTATCTTGTAGTTTTACTCCTGAAATTATTTTATCGCCATAAACATCTGTAATTACAGAGTTCCATTTGAATTCTATCTTTGGATTCGATTTAGCGCGCTCCTGCATTATGGGGCTTGCCCTGAGTTCATCACGACGATGCACCATGATTACCTTGCTTGCAAACTTTGTCAAATAAAGTGCTTCTTCAATCGCGGAATCTCCACCTCCAACAACTACAAGCACTTTATCCCTGTATCCTGGAAGTCCGCCATCGCATATCGCACACGCACTCACCCCACCACCAGTTTTTGCAAGGCGCTGTTCATTCGGTAAATTCAGCCAATTTGCCCTTGCTCCTGTAGCAATAATAACGCTCAATGCCTCTATATCGGTACCTTCAGAACTTTTTAACTTAAAGGGATGTGAACTGAAATTAACAGATTCAATATCTTCTGTAAGTACTCGAGTGTCAAATCTTTCGGATTGTTGCTTAAATAGTGCCATCATCTCCGCCCCCTGTACACCAGAAGGAAATCCAGGGTAATTCTCTACCTCAGTTGTGTACATAAGCTGACCGCCCGGTACCATTATATTAGAAGGCTCTCCCTCATAGACAACCGGATCCAGGTTGGCCCTTGCTGCATAGATGGCGGCAGTCCACCCTGCCGGACCGGAGCCAATGATTACTATCTTCTCTGCCATAGCGCATCTCCAATTCAAAAGGTATATCTGCTCCAGCCAGCGTTATGCTGAAGAGCGACCTCTATTCATTAAAAAAGAAAATTTTAGCATGCAAATCTTTTAATTGCAAATGCGGATCATATAATATTATTTACATACTACTAATTTACATAATATCATATCTCTTACTGATCAGGTAATTGATTTATAAGTAGAATCTATATAAGGGTTTTGCTATAGTAAAAAAACTAGATAAGGGGAATATGCTCTTATTTTTTTAATATTAAATATATTTCTAAACATTCAAATTTTCACAAAATCTCATACATAATAATACCTGAAACTGCAATCGTTATTATCATTTATACTCCTGAAGATGGCTAAAAAGCATATACAATTATCAAATAACTCAAAAATTGCCATAATTGGTGGTGGTCCGGCTGGGAGTTTTTTTGCAAACGATGCAATACGTGAAGCAAAAAGACTTGGTATTGACATTCAGATAACAATCTTTAACAGCAAGGATTTTAGTCAGAGAGGCCCCATTGGATGTAATATGAGCGCCTCAGTCATTGCTGGCACTTTACATGCTAAACTCACAAGAGATGGTATTATTTTACCGGAAAGTATTATTCGACAGGAAATCAAAGGGTATTACTTTCAAACTGAAGAATATGGTATTGAGTTGTACAAGCCAGACCAGACAAGCAAAAGTAGCATTATGGCTGTATACCGTGGCAATGGCCCTCTTTATAGCACTCACACAGAAAGCCATAG
>CAYTLC010000089.1:0-5374 GCA_964438395.1 uncultured Candidatus Scalindua sp. | reverse complement strand
CCAAAAACTATTAGGACATGTCAAATGGAGATACCTTTAGATCCCGCTTTTATAAAGGACTCTTTTAAGGACAACATACAGGTATTCGCACTTGGAATTGAGCCATTCAGATTTGCGTCGATGGTACCAAAAGGCAATTATGTTACAGTTAGCCTTGTAGGTTCAAGAGATTTGACAAGTAGCGATCTTATTGATTTTCTAAATCATCGGACTGTTCGTAAAAAATTACCTCATGATTGGGAAATGCCTGAAAAATTCTGTATGTGTCTGCCTAAAATTGTACTTTCACATTCAAAAAATCCTTTCACTGACAGGCTTGTTCTTGTAGGTGATGCCAGTATATCAAGAATTTTTAAAAATGGTCTGGAATCAGCTTATATAACTTCACAGTTAGCTGTTCGGGCAGCATTTGAATACGGTATTTCAAGCGATGACTTTGCCAGACATTATTATAAACCGGCAAGGAAATTACTAGCTATGGACAATAAACTTGGAGCGGTTATTCTGGCTATCAGTGACTTTGTTACCAGCCAGAATTGGCTTGTGAAAGCTCGCCTGTCCTACGTTGAGGACAAGAGAGGCTCCTGGATTGCAAACCATCTCAACACGCTTCTCTGGAATATGGTCACCGGGGATGCTCCATATCATAAAATATTAGTACAGGCACTGAATCCCCTGTTCCAGATAAAATTAATTCCCGTTACAATAAAAGCACTGGTCACGGATACCATTAAACATTTGCTTCGCCGTAACAATTCTAAATAGCATACATTAAATATTTAATATGAAAAAAAATCGCATAATGATTGTTGAGGATGATAATGTGACTGCCAGGTCTTTACAAATGAGCCTGGAGAAGTTGGGGTATATTGTAACCGCAGTAGTAGCATCCGGAGAACAAGCTATTGAGAAGATTGAAGAGGGAGACTGTCCTGATTTAGTTCTTATGGATATTTCTTTACAAGGCGAACTAGATGGAATTGAAACAGCCAGAATATTAGGTGCCAGATTTAATCTAATGGTGATATACCTTACTTCTCATTATGATAAGGCTGTCTTTGAAAAAGCAAAAACAACAAATCCTTATGGATTTCTGACTAAGCCTTTCAAGAAGGATGAATTGCAAAAAGTTGTTGAGCTTGGTTCCTACAGAGTCAAAACAGACGCTGATAGACTAATTCTTGTTACAGAGCTAAAGAATGAGATTGTAGAACGACATCGTATTGAGAAGGAGTTGGAAATACGCGTTCGCCAACAGGACACTATTGCTTTTCTTGGCCATAATGCTCTGTTACACGTAAATTCGATTGAATTTATGAATGAAGTGGTGGTCAAGATTGCTGAGACACTGGATAATAAATTTTGCAAAATCCTAAAACTTCTTCCTGACGGAAACAAAATGCAGCTTCTGGCCGGTGTTGGTTGGCAAGACGGCCTTGTTGGAAATGCCATAGTTGATGCAGGGTTGGATTCACAAGCTGGTTATACACTGAATTCAAAAAAACCTGTAATCGTTTACGACTTGAACACAGAAACACGATTTTCAGGATCTGACCTTTTACGTGAGCACAAAATCGTAAGTGGGATTAGTATTGTTATACCTGGCAAAAACGGTCCCTGGGGAGTATTGGGTACTCATTCAACACAACGCAAAACATTCAGTAAAAATGATGTCAATTTTCTGCATTCTATAGCAAGTCTTCTGGCCAATGCAATAGCCCGTAAAAACATTGAGGATACGCTAATAGTTTCTGAAGAAAAATATCGCAAGCTGATAGATACAGCACAGGATGCAATAATTTGTGACGAGAATGGAATAATCATTCTCTGGAATAAGGCAGCCGAGAAAATATTCGGATATTCAATGAGTGAAATCATTGGAAAGCCAGTATCTACAATTATCCCTTCAAGGCATAATGAGCAACATCTGCAGGGAATGAAACGATTTCTTGAATCTGACAAGTCCGGGATTATGAATAAGATTATAGAAATTTCAGGAAAGGCTAAGAATGGAACTGAGTTTCCAATAGAGATGTCTCTCTCTTATCAGGAAACTAATGATGGACATTATTCATTTACAGCTATAATCCGAGACGTTACAACCCAAAATGAAGCAAAAGAACAGTTGATTGAAAAATCTAATGAGATAGAAAAAATTAATAATGAACTAAAGGATTTTATCTATACGGTTTCACATGATTTAAAGGAACCACTGTTTTCAATTAATGGATACGTCACTCGTTTAGAAGAAACCTACAACAACATATACGATGAAAAAGCAAAGAAATTTTCAAAAAGGATTAAGGCAAACATAGATATAATGTCAAACAGAATCCAGGAAATTCTTGAGGTTGCAAAGGTGGGTATAATAGAATACAACTATAAAGGTCATGACAGCGAAGATATCATAAGGAATATATTAGTGGCATTGCAAGATAAAATAGAGGCTAGCAATATTACAATATTTTTAAAACCTAACCTTCCAACAATATTGTGTGATGAAAAGAGAATAAGAGATGTGTTTTACAATTTAATCACTAACGCTATTAAATTTATGGGAGATAACAAAAAAAGAGAAGTCACAATTGGACATAAAAAAATTGAAGGTTATTATGAGTTTTTTGTTGAAGATACCGGTATAGGTATTAGAAAAGAGTACCAGAATAATGTATTTAAAATCTTCAGCAGGCTTAAGCAGATAGAAACAGAGGGCTCGGGCGTTGGTTTAATAATCGTCAAGAAGATCATTGAGACGCACAAGGGAGAAATATGGATTGAGAGTCCTATAGACAATGGGAATGGAACACGTTTCTGTTTTACTATACCAGACGTTCAGGCAAAAGAAACAAATTGATAGCACATGAAAATAAAAATTCCACGTGCTATCAATTTAGAATAATTTAATTATCATACGGATTAATATCATTAAGATCGAAGTTTCTCATACTGCGCTTTTTATCATCGTCTGCCTCAATTCCAGCATATCCAACAGAATCAAACCTATAACCATCTATGTCATTATCTTCATACCTCTCCTCATCCTCTTTACATTTAATACAAAGCTTGACAAATGGTATAGCCATTAAGCGCTGCTTGTTTATACTCTTGCCACAATTCTCACAATTACCGTACTTACCTTTCTTAATTTTTTCCAAAGCGTTGTCTATCTGCTCGATTTCCTTAGCCTCGCCCTGCGCAATAGACATAACAATTTCATCTTCAATCATGTTAGACGCTATATCCGCGGTATCTGACAATCTGTCTGTTCCAGAATTTTTAAACTCTTTCAACCTATGTTTTACCTCTTTTAAAAGATATAGCCTTCTCTTTTTAAGACGGCCTATTAATTGATCCATTAGTTTTTTGCTCATTTTAAGATTTCCTAACAAACATTAAAAAGAATATATAATCACCCTAGAGGAGATAGCAAACTATATACCATTACCTATGGGATGATCGAAATTATATAAAAAGTGGAGATAATATCAACTTTTGTATCGTAATGCAAAGTAAAAAATCTCTCAATTCATTAAATATGTGAAAAATTACTGCAATTTCTTATACCATTAGCCATAATTGTGTGTAAACTCCCTCTATTTATTAATGGTTCTCTCTGTTGACACTTAGAATATATAAATATCTACTTTAATCATTTTTATAAAATTAAACACAATATATTAATTAACGAAAATAATTCTTGAAATATTTTCGCACATGTGGTTAATAATTGCACTTTCAGAGACTATTTTTCTCAATTTTGTAAAGATCTACTGTGATATAATGTTTAAAGCTATGGCTATCCACTCAACCCCTATAGAATGTAAGAATGCTTGTTAAAGATAAATGTACATGTTTTATTCTTAATTGCTAAATTGTAGTCATCCTTCACTTAATAACTTAATAAACATGAGTAAGTTAATCGCAATAATAGATGACGAACCAGATATTGTGGAGCTGGTATCAATTCATCTAAAGAAGGCAATGTTTAATGTTAAGGGATTCTATGATGCAGAAGGCCTGTATAGCTTTCTTGGTCTGTCTGATGTACATCGCCAGAATAGCGGGCAAAAACCTGATCTAATTATCTTGGATTTGATGTTACCGGATGCCGATGGCATAGAAATATGCAAGAATTTAAAAAAGAGGAACGAATACTCTTATATTCCGATCATAATGCTAACCGCAAAGGGAGAGGAGACAGATAAAGTCCTTGGTTTAGAATTTGGAGCAGATGACTATGTGACTAAACCATTCTCGCCAAGAGAGTTGGTTGCCAGGGTAAAGGCGGTATTAAGAAGACAGCAAAGGACCGATGAAACTGGAATAATTGATATCGATGGAATCTTAATGATAGATATTGAGAAGCATGAAGTCTCTGTTGAAGGACAAGAGGTTGAATTAACTTCTACTGAGTTCAGACTGTTAACGCTGTTTATCTCAAATAGGAGTAAAGTATTCTCAAGATATGATATTTTAGACTATCTATGGGGAGACGAGAAGATTGTTTTAGACAGGACGATAGATGTACATATCAAAAATTTAAGAGAAAAGCTGGGTAAGCCAGGACAGCTCATAAAAAATATTAGAGGCATTGGATACAAACTGGAAGCTCGTCACGGCAAGTCCGACCGAGGCAAGAAATGAAAACTTCAATTTTTATAAAAATATTTGGTGGATACCTGCTTATAGTCATTGCAATTCTTGCCATAACATTTCCACTCTCTTTTAGAGCAATAAGACAACATCACATAGACACATCAACCAATAATCTCAAAAATCTTTGCACAACGTTAAAACTGAGAATTTCCCCACTCTTAGAAAAGAATAAAATTGAGGAACTGGACGAACTCATAAAAGTTCATGGGATACAGATAAATACACGTATTACAATCATAAACCCTGATGGTGTTGTCTTATCAGATTCAGAAAAGAGTCCAACATTAATGGAAAACCATATGAACAGAATTGAGATACTACAGGCTATTAAACACGGTTTTGGGACGTCGTTGAGGTACAGCGAATCGGTAAAAGAAGAAATGTTATATGTTGCTCTACCGATTGAAAAGGATGGTAACGTCTATGGAGTCTTAAGGGCTAGCCTGTTTTTGAAAGAGATAAATACACTTCTCAATAACATTATAATGAATATTATCAAAACTACTGTAATTATCGTCATATTTCTATTAATAGGTGCATTTCTGTTTTCTCGTAATTTTTCAAGACCAATCAAAGAATTAGCTACTGCTTCCAGCAAAGTGGCTAAAGGCGACTTCAGTGCAAAAGTAGTCATTAAAAGTAGAGACGAAATAAGGGAGCTGACAGATAGTTTTAATTATATGACAGATCAGATTAATACATTATTTACACAACTGTC
>CAYTLC010000088.1:4547-10294 GCA_964438395.1 uncultured Candidatus Scalindua sp. | reverse complement strand
CTGTGTACAGTTATTGAAGAATATAAAAAACTAGGATTGGGAAAAGGGGTTACTGATGATAATAGTCTTATATTGCAAGAAGATGGTACAGTAACAAAGCCCCTATCCATGGCTCCTGCTGAGTTAAGGTTTCCAAATGAGTGTGTAAGGCATAAAATATTGGATATTATAGGTGATCTTTATTTGACCAATCTTACATTGCATGCTCGTATAGTTGCAACAAAATCCGGGCACTATTTAAACACTCTTATGGCAGAAAAAATATTTGAATGCTTCAAAAATAAAAAAGATAAATAAGCTTAAAAGTATCACTACAGTTTTTAATTAAACAATTCGATCTTCTTTCAAACGCTTACTAAGATTCTTTTTCCAGGCTAGACTACTGTGCTATTAGTTTTGTTAATATAAATAAATACGTACATTACAAATGAAAATACATCCGACAGCTATCGTCCATGCAGACGCCATAATAGGCGAAAATGTTGAAATTGGTCCTTTTTCGGTAATCGACAAAAATGTGAGAATTGGTGAAGGAAGCATTATTCACAACAACGTCACAATTACAGGTAATACAACCTTGGCCAATAACAACGTAATATTTCCCAATTCAGTAGTAGGAGCAGAACCTCAAGATTTAAAATATTACGGAGAACAATCAACTCTTATAATTGGAAGTGACAATGTTATCAGGGAAAGTGTTACAATCAATACTGGAACTGAAGTAGGTGGAGGAGAAACACTAATAGGTGATAACAATCTTTTTATGTCATGTTCGCATATAGCACATGATTGTATCGTTGAAGACAATGTTCTTCTCGCCAATGGTGTGCTTTTAGGTGGACATATAAAGGTAGAAAAACACGCAAAAGTGTTGGGACTGGCAGGCGTACAGCCTTTTGTAACTATTGGCCAGCACTCTTATGTGGGTGGGCTTTCAAGGATTGTTCAGGATGTACCACCATACATGATAGTGGAAGGTAATCCTGCTAAGGTTCGAAAAGTTAATGTAATAGGTTTGGAAAGATCTGGATTCTCACAAGGCAGCATTAACACCATAAAGGAAGCATTTAAACAGCTTTTTCGGTCAGAAACATTGAATAGAAACCAAATACTTTCTGAGTTAGAGAACCAGGAAAATCTGATGCCAGAGACAGAAGTTCTCATAGGCTTCTTTAGGAACGTTGATAAGGGTAAATTCGGTAGATATAGGGAGTCTTTAAGGTCAACTTTAACAAATAATGCATAAGAGATAAAAAACTTTGGAAAAATTGAAGGTTGCAGTAATAGGGGCAGGTCATCTCGGCAAGGAACATGCACGCATCTACTCTGAGATGCCGGATGTCAGCCTTGTAGGTGTTGTAGATACTAATAAAGATGTCGGTGAAGCTGTAGCACAGCGTTGTAACGCCAGCTATTATAGCTCATTCGAAGATATTCTAGATAAAGTTGATGCGGCTAGCGTTGTTGTGCCTACCAAGTTCCACTATGAGATTGCCAAAGAACTACTTAGTAATGGTATCCACGTATTAGTGGAAAAACCCATGACGGGCACAGTATCCGAGGCTGAAGAATTAATAACGCTGAGCAAAAAGAACTCAACAATATTACAGCCAGGTTACATAGAAAGATTTAATCCAGCGCTGGAGGCTATCAAGAAACTTGATGTTTCCTTGAAATTCATAGAATGCCACAGATTGAGCCCATTTACGTTCCGTTCCGCCGATATAGGCGTAGTTTTAGATTTGATGATTCACGATATAGACATTATTTTATATCTTTCGAAGTCAAAAGTAAAAAAGATCGATGCTGTTGGTGTAAATGTTATAGCTGATAAAGAGGATATTGCAAATACTCGCATCCAGTTTGAGAATGGTTGCGTGGCAAACATTACGGCAAGCAGGGTCTCTTTCGAGCCGATGAGAAGAATTCGTCTTTTCTCTGAAAACTCGTATATATCGCTTGATTATCAAAAGCAAGAAGTTCTTATTTACAAAAAATCTCCAAAGCTAACTCTTAAAACTATTGACCCTGAAAACAAAGGCGTTGTAAACATTACAGATCTTAAGAACTTTTCCTTTGGCGATTTATTAAAAATTGAACGAATAAAAATGGATAATCAGGAACCACTGAAAAAAGAACTGGAATCCTTTGTCGACTGTGTAAAAAACGGTAAACAGCCGGTTGTTTCAGGTGAAGAGGGAATAAATGCCATAAAAATAGCAGCTGAAATCAGAGAAGAAATAAGCAAAAATCTGAAAATGGCAAATATTTAGGATATCGGAAGGGGCGGTATGGGGTCTTTTCGGTTTTCAGTTGAAGAAACAACATGGTTCGTTGAAGGCCTGCCTCTTACAAGAGTATTTTAATAATTATACTTGTACATGCACTTTTATTTGATATAATAAAACGCTTTCGAGATGGAATAGAGAATTTATATAAGGAGTTGATTTTGTCAATAGTAAATCTTCAAGAATTAGTGGATGCAGGCTTTCATTTTGGGCATCGGACCAGCCGATGGAACCCTAAGATGAAACCATATATTTTCGGGAAGCGTAATCTGATTCATATAATTAACCTGAGAGAGACCGTTAGGGGTCTGATTACCGCCTATAAGTTTCTAACCAAAGTTTCCAGTGGCAGGAAAGAGATACTTTTCGTAGGCACAAAATGGCAAGCTAAGGATGCTATCGTTGCCGAAGCTAAACGATCGAATATGCATTACGTTTGTGAGAGGTGGCTTGGTGGTACTTTAACAAACTTTGAGACAATTCGTAAAAGATTGAAAAGATTGGAAGAGCTTGAAGAACTTGAAGAGAACGGATCAATTCATAATTATAGTAAAAAAATTATATCTTCACTCACACGTGAGAGAAAAAAAATTGCGAAGAACCTCGAAGGTATAAAAAATATGAGTAAATTACCATCTGTGCTTGTTATTGTAGATCCTAAAAAAGAACACATAGCAATGAAAGAGGCCATAAAGATGGGAATACCAACGATATGCCTGACAGACACTGACTGTGATCCTGATTTGGTGGATGTATGTGTTCCCGGAAACGATGATGCTATCAGGGCAATCAGGCTATTCTTGAACAAGACAGCAGATGCAATATTAGAGGGACAACCTACAGCAAAAATAGAAGAAGACAGTAAGGCATTACAGGAAACTACTTAAACGTATCATCCACCGAACTAGCATCTTGTAACAGTTGGAACCTCCCTCAATTATGGTCTTTATTATCAGTAAAAACTTAGAATAAATATATGGAGTTATAGTACAATGGCAATTGATGCATCAAGTGTAAGAGAATTAAGAGATCGGACAAGTGCAGGTTTCCTGGACTGTAAGAATGCACTCGAAGAAGCAAATGGAGACTTTGAAAGAGCAGGAGAAATTCTTAGAAAAAAAGGTTTGGCCAAGGCCATGAAAAAGGGATCACGCGGAACGCCTGAGGGTAGAGTGGGTTCGTACATACACACTAACGGTAAAGTAGGGGTTCTGATTGAGATCAATTGTGAAACTGATTTTGTTGCTAAGAATGACGTATTCGAAGCCTTGGTAAAAGATATCTGTATGCATATTGCGGCAACTGATCCGATGGCTGTAAGCCGGGAAACTGTTCCTCAAGAAATGATTGATAGAGAAAAAAAGGCATACAATGAAGAATTTAAAGATAAGCCTGACAATGTAAGGGATAAGATAATTGACGGCAAGATGGAAAGTTTTTATAAAGAAGTCTGTCTTATTAATCAACCTTTTGTAAAAGACAACGATCAGACAATAGAGGATTTATTAAAAGCCGCAATTACAAAACTTGGCGAAAACATTAAGATTAGTCGTTTCGCAAGATTTGCGATTGGAGAATAGGATCATTGCTACTAAAAAGTACAATCGCGTTCTTTTAAAAATTAGCGGTGAAGGGTTTTGTTCAGATAGCTCATCTGTAATAGATATTCCTAAGTGCGATCTAATAGCAGAAGAAATTAGTAGTGCAAGAGATGCCGGGGTTGATATTGCTGTAGTCGTAGGTGCCGGTAATATTACAAGAGGTTCAGAATTAAGCCGGTCAGGTGTTGAACGTACGCGAGCTGATCAGTTAGGGATGATTGCTACAAACATTAATGCAATTGTCCTACAGGACTCGCTTGAAAAACTTAAAGTGCCGACAAAGGTTTTAAGTGCGATTGAAATACAAGGTATAGTAGAATCTTATACTATACATAAATGCCGGAGCTTCCTTGAAAAAGGTTTTGTCGTTATTCTTGCTGGTGGAACCGGCAGCCCTTATTTCACAACTGATACTGCTGCCGCACTGAGAGCGGTAGAAATTGGCGCAGATGTCTTTCTTAAAGCAACTAAGGTTGATGGAGTGTATTCTGATGACCCTGTTACTAACCCGAAAGCAGAGAAATATGACAAAATAGAATATATGGATGCGTTGAGTAATAAGCTGAATGTAATGGATGCAACAGCAATATCTCTGAGCATGGAAAATAAGCTTCCAATTATTGTGTTCAATCTCAGGAAAAAGAACAATATCAGTAAGGCCGTGATAGGCGACAAAGTTGGCACTTTTGTAGGAGATGTCGAATGACATCAATAGAAATACAAAATGAAACGAAGAGAAAGATGGAAAAATCTCTTGAACTTTTGAAAGAGGAACTCAAGAGTATAAGGACCGGTCGGGCGACACCTGGTCTTGTTGAAAATGTTAAAGTCAGTTGTTATGGTTCCCTGACTCCAATAAAACAACTTGCAAATATTACAGCGCCTGAACCACAACTAATAACTATCAGTCCTTATGATCCTTCCATTGTAAAAGATATAGATAAGGCGATATCACAATCGGATCTGGGATTAACAACAAATACTGATGGAAAGATTATTCGAGTACTCATCCCTCCCCTAAGCGGAGATCGAAGAGGAAAGATTGTTGCTCAAATAAAGGAAATGACAGAAGCGTCTAAAATTTCTATCAGAAATATAAGACGTGATGCAAATAAACACATTGACAAAGAGGAAAAGGATTCAGTGCTAACTGAGGATGAGGCAAAAAAGGCAAAGGAACAGATTCAGAAGTCTGTACACGAAAACGAAGCAAAAATTAATGAGTTTTTAAAGCAGAAAACGGACGAAATTTTAACAGTATAAATATACGGGGGGCATAGCTCAGTTGGTAGAGCACCGCCCTTTTAAGGCGATTGTCGAAGGTTCGAGTCCTTCTGCCCTCACTTGTATAGCCGCAGTTAATTTCAGGCCCCATCGTCTAGCCTGGCCTAGGACACCGGGTTTTCATCCCGGCAACAGGGGTTCAAATCCCCTTGGGGTCAAATATTAAAAAGGCTTGTACTTGACATCTAAGTACAAGCCTTTTTTGCGTTCATGGTAATTGACAAATAAGAATAAATATGAAAGTTAATTATTCATGCATTTGACAACCCTTCCTTTCGGGTGGTAATATCAATTAATCTATTCAAACTTTTTCTGTTTGTGAATAGTGGAATTTAGCTTTCAAAGATATTATGACAGGGAAAAAAAAGCGTAAAAATATATGCATTAACTGTTATAATCAGCATGGTTGTTTGACAGAAGAGCCTTTGTGCCTGCTTATGGAACGTGAAGATGCAGAAAAATCTCTTTCTGGAAAAAGACTTATGGAAAGAAAAGGCTTGCTCAAAGACTGTCAAAGATGCGCTCATTTTAGATTGTGCTGGAAAGAAGATGCCTATAGAAAAGCGACGAATAA
>CAYTLC010000088.1:0-4447 GCA_964438395.1 uncultured Candidatus Scalindua sp. | reverse complement strand
CAGGATGCCTTCAAGGACTTTGCGAAAGAAAACCTTGTATGTGTGTTAGTGGATTTTCCACGTGCAAAAGAACAGACAGATGAATTAAAGCAGCAAAACCTTGAATTAGCGCGGAAGTACGATATTAAGGGCTATCCGACTATCATTATTCTCAGCCCGAATGGAGAACCTGTTGGTATAACCGGATATCTGCAGGGTGGGCCTTGGGAGTATGCGCGGCACCTGAAGAAAATCATTGAAGATTACAAAGAGAAACAATAATAGCAAAATCTTACCCATTCATTTTCCACAGTGGCAATCCTGTTTCTTGGTCAAGCCCTCTTTCAAAGTTTGGTCCGTCTAAGACTTGAATTGCAATCTCACAGGCAAAAACTATCGTTCCCGGAGCAAGATGACCACCATATGCATGCCCGTCCTTATCTGAGAGAGTTACATGGGCGTGAACAACAGGTGTTCCATCCTTAATCGAAATGTTTCCGATCAAATTAGTAATCTCCAGTGTTTGATTAAGGTCAAAGAAAAGATACTCATGATCTTGTTGATTGTAGTAGCCCAGTCTGGCTTTTTTCACAGCGCCCAGTGCTTCAATACGGCCCAGGCAAATGTCCTGATCAACACAGATTTTTGTAATTTCTTCCAACAAATCAGATCCGTGTGCGAGCTTTCCCATGAACATCTTTACCGCTTTAACTTCACGAATTGTGGCCATATTAACTTGTCCTTTCGATATAATTTGAGTTTGATTTTAGACTATTATAATACATAAAATCATAAATCCAAGTTCATTAGTCCATACAGAATATGTCATCTGGCACAAACTTCTCATAAACTCGCAATAACTAGAAAGAAGCGTTTTTTCAGCCACAACTTTCCGCTATAGTCAGTTTTTGTATTGACTTTATATAGATTTTGACACAATATATCAAAATGATTGAATGGGAAGAGAAGTATAGTATTGGTTTATCAATAATTGATGAGGAGCACAAGGAGCTCATTCGTATAATGAATGCAGCTATTGAGGCAAAGCAACATGATGACAATATTGATGAAATAACAAAATTATTAAAACAATTGACTGTTTACACTCTCAAGCACTTTTCAACCGAAGAGTCTTACATGGTAAAATTCAAATATACGGAATTTCAATACCACAAAGAAGAACATCATGATTTTTCCAAAAAGGCAATTGAATATTGTAATAGAGTAATCGAAGGGGATTACCATATTGCAAATGAAATACTTGAGTATCTGAAACAGTGGTTAATTAACCATATTCAGGTAACCGATAAAAAATATGTTGAATGTTTCAGAAAAAATGGACTTGTATGAGCTGCTCGATGGGAAATGAAGAAAAAGATAAATGTACAACGTGGATCTGAGAATCGAATGGTTAAATGGTCTGATTTGATGTATTTATCTGGAGAGAGATATTCGATTTTTATTCGAAACGGCTATAATAGTTAAGATACTGACTGCTCTTCTTGTTCTTCTTCAGGGTTTAACATATGCTGTTCTTCTTCTCTCTTGTGCGCCCTGTATGTAAAATATATATATCCGCTGACTATTGCAATGAATATGGATCCGACAATTGTAAGTTTATTTTCTACGTCATGAACTTGAGCAAACGCTTCCGCTTCATCAATCTCCACCAGAAGTGCCCAGTTAATGAAGTTAAGATTAAGTGGCGTGTATGCACTCAAAACAGGAACGCCTCGATAATCATCAATGATTTTTTTACCGACATAACCTTCAAATGCCTCCCTGGTTGCTTCTGTGTTTACCTCTTTTTGAAGTATTGTCGGTGTTACAGAAAATCTTGAATTAGAACGCATAAAACCGTCATCACCCACCAGGTACATCTCACCTGTTTGTCCCAGGCCGGCCCTCTGCGTCAGGATAGTGTCCAGATGAGCAAAAGGGATTTCAATAACTATCACACCCAATAAACTTTCAGCCTCGAAGACCGGAGCACCAAAATAAGCGGTGAAATCATTTATCTTATCATTCCAGTAGTAGTCCTCAAAACCAACATCTTCCAACGCTATTTTAAACATATTAGCCATTCTGTGATCTTTAAATTCACCTACAAATAGATCGGTCCCGCTAAAATCCTCTCTCAACGTTGAATATATTACACTCCCATCCTTATCAACAAAAAATATGTTTGCGTAGCCGTAAGCAGATACATAATACTCCATTAGTGGCTGGTAAATACTTTTTATCTTCTGGAATTGCTGGTTTTCAAGGCCATAGGCGTGAAAGGCACCGGAAAGCCTAGTAAAGCCTTTGGCTATTACCGGATTCCTTGAGAGGACGTCTATATCGCCATATCTTTCGTTAAAATAATTCCATATCTGGAGTTTCAGAAGATCTCTGGTCGTAATAAGGTGATTAAAATAATTATCTTTGATAGCTCGTTTATAAGAACTATAGCTTAAAAACGGTACGATCAAAAAAAAAGTCAAAAGCCCTATTGATATTGATAATGTTACCTTTTTTCCCATAATAAACTTGTGTAATTTAAATAATTAGAAAAATTATTTTATTCAGAATAATTAAGAGTTAATCGACTTTGACCACCTAGGATTGGATCCATTGTGTTGAATATCTGATACGTGGGTGAATGCTAAACACAGACTAGGCAATTTATAGTATATGTTTTTGACAGAATGTCAAGGCTTAGTTTGCAATCTTTTTATTACCCAGCCTTGATTTTCTATTCAATTCATGATATTTTTGGTATCGTAAAATGATTTATGAAAGTCTGAATATCTGGAAAACTATCGAACATAATTAATTATGCATCTAAGTCGGGAAAGGGGATATCTTATGAGCAAAGCAGGATTTAACAAAATATTATTTTTTAGCATGTTGTGCATCGGCCTTCTTGTTGGGGCAAAGAGTGCGACTGCTGATTCTATAAGAGCTGATGTTAACGCGACGTATGTTCCGGGATTCAACAGGTACTGTTTCCAAATAATCAATGATGACCAGAATGAACCTGATCCAAAGTACCATACTGAGCACATTGCATCAGTAACAGTAAAATTCATTTCCAAGGATGCAACAGCGGCAGACCACCGGTTTCGCAACAATGTTACGGGGGCAAACCTCTGGGATTCAAAAGTTACCATACGCGGTAAAGAGCAGCAGGTTGTCTGGACGTTTGGTGGATACTATGGCGCAGGCAGTAAAACTAAATTTACCGTTGATAAACCGGATGCAACAATCAAACCCGGAAACCGCTCTGCTATCTTCAGTTTCATTATTAATGGTGAGATTACGGTAACCGATGTTGAAACCGGCTATCAAGAATCACCCGGCTTTTTTAGAAGCCACTCCAAAATATCCAAACCGTTCGGTGAAGAGCTTTTAACCGATGACAATGATACAGATTTCTTGAGGGATAAGGACGGTGACGGGATTGCGGACTTATATGATGATAACCCGGATAGCACTAAATAACACAATAATCCTATAACCTAAGAGTTGTCCATATTGTGTTAATGTATGTCCGGACAATGTAGATTAAGAAATACCACTCCACTCTTCCCTGCCTGTAATACGAATGTATACAGGCAGGATCAATTAAGAAATTCGTCAAATCCTCGTCAGAAATTCATCATTGCGAAGCTTGTGATCTGAGAAAATAATTATACCATCTAGAGTGATTACTCTATTTTAATGTTGAAAAACACTCTATTTTGTGCTACACGCAAAGAAATGCACGTGTCTCATAAAATAGAGCGGAAAATGATTCTTAAGGTTTACTATGAGGGGAAGGCAACCTGTGAGAATAATAACTCCACAAATAAATAGCTCAATTGTAAAGATTGATCTTTCTGCTTAAGCCGCGGTTTGTCCAGATAAGGACGGCCGGGGCTTTTTTTATAGGTTTGGAGGATAAAAAAATATAAGGATACAGGTGAGGACATGGAAGTACTCAAGCCCTACAAGGAAGTATTTTAAGGCGATCTTGCCGCAGAAGGTGGTTAGTATCGATATCTTTGCAGCAAAGGTTTTTTATTTTAACTGCTATTGCATGTTAATTGCACTTTGTTGAAGGAGAGGGATGAGTAGAATGGCAAAAACTATAATGGTAATAGATGATGATCAGGTGTTCCATGATCTTTATACTGACATGCTTGAAGATAACGATTATAAGCTTATTCATGCTTATGATGGAGACGAAGCATTGATAAAATTGGAGGAAGAAAAGCCTGATTTATTCATTCTCGATATGCTGATGGATATGATGACAGGTGATACGGTCTTCTTATACTTAAAGGGTATGCCCGAATGCGCAGAAATTCCAATTATCGTAATCAGCGGTATGCCCAAGCAGAGTTATAAAAGCCTAAAGGAAGTGGATCCAAACCTTACGTTTTTAGATAAAACTGTTACAAAAGATGAACTAATTAAGGAGATCAAAGCCAAGATAGGCTAA
>CAYTLC010000087.1:0-10323 GCA_964438395.1 uncultured Candidatus Scalindua sp. | reverse complement strand
ATTTCTCCTTCTGTCACATACATAACCAACAAGAGACTTCAGAGAGATTATTTTTCGTTTAACGTTATGGAAGTACCCCAGGGAACCGGCTCAGGTTTCCTGTGGGATAATAAGGGACACGTAGTAACAAATTTCCATGTTGTCTATGAGGCTGACGAAATTGAGGTCAGATTGCAGGACGGAAAAAGCTACGACGCCGATGTAGTGGGGGCAGACCCTGACCATGACCTGGTAGTATTACAAATCAATTCCACAAACCTTAATATTTCACCTGTGATGATCGGGAGTTCTAACGATTTGCGGGTAGGTCAAAAGGTGCTGGCAATCGGGAACCCATTTGGGCTGGATTCCACCTTGACTACTGGCGTTATCAGTGCACTAGGCAGAACAATCCAGTCAATGACCAAAAGGTATATTCATGATGTAATCCAGACAGACGCGGCCATAAACCCTGGCAATTCAGGAGGACCTCTTTTGGATTCATTCGGCAGATTGATTGGTGTAAACACTGCCATTATAAGCCCCAGTGGTACATATTCTGGGGTTGGATTTGCGGTACCTGTGGATACGGTAAATCGGATTGTCACAAAACTGATCAATCATGGAAAGGTAGGACGTCCGGGATTTGGCATTTCGCTTATACCGGAACATATTATGTCCAGAATAGGGATTGAAGGTGTAGGAATACTTGAAGTATTTAAGGGAAGCTCCGCTGAAGAAGCCGGACTGAGGGAAGTAAAGCGCCTATCGAATGGACGAATAGAGATGGGAGATATAATAATCGAAGTTGATGGCTCACATGTAAAAAGCAGTACCGATCTTGTTAGAATTCTGGACAGACATGAAGTTGGGGATGAAATAGATATTGTCATTATCAGAAAGAACGTTAAAAAACCTGTAAGGATAATCATTCAGTCAGTTAATTAGTTTATTCTATAGGAAACACGCTGTGTCTGATGTAAATGCGAGGACAGGGGATTACCGGAATACATTTAGCGAAAACATAAATATAACTGGTGTAGTCATTTATGTTTATCTCAAAGAAATTCCAGCATATTATACAACATCCACTCCCAACTCTTTGTTCTTGACAAACCACTTTAATAATTGTAGATTATTCGAGTCCTTATCAGACTAAAAACACATCTTGTTGCAATTTACAAACCCACAACTTTGCTAGTAAGATTGCTATATAGACTAGTAATATCCAAGGCAAGGTGCGTCTATCGTACTTTATCCTTGCAGATACTTGGTTGATAGCTTTACTGCAATTGACGATTTTAAACTGTCGTATTTGCAGTTTAAGTTACTGTGATATGCAATCATGGAATATATGCTGATTCATTTAGCAAAAAATAGACGTATTATATAGAGATTAATTTTAGACAAGAGTAGCATTAAATATGGAAGAAAAGAGTAACGTAACTCAAAAAAAAGGAGTCATCAATGAGAAAGATGGTTCCGCTATGGTTCATATTCCTGCAGGAACTTTTCTGATGGGAAATGAAAAGAACTCTGTAAATGTTGATGCATTTTATATTGATAAGTATCCAATAACGAATAATCAATACAAAAAGTTTATAGCTGAAACAAATTATGCTGAACCGGCTTTCTGGAAAAACGTAAAATTTAATAACCCGGATCAACCTGTTGTAGGTGTAAACTGGACTGATGCTGTTGCGTATGCGAATTGGGCTGGGAAAAGACTTCCAGAAGAGAAAGAATGGGAAAAGGCTTCCAGAGGTACTGATGGAAGAGAATATCCATGGGGAAATGCAAAACCAGATCAAAGCCTGGCTGTTTTTGATTTAGATATTTCAAAAGGCGCTCCCACAAACGTTGGAACTCATCTTTCAGGAGTTAGCCCTTTTGGTTGCTATGATATGGCAGGAAATATATGGGAATGGTGCCAAGAGTGGTACACTGAAGGAAAGTATCGTGTGGTTCGTGGAGGTTCGTGGATAAATCACCTGAATATTTTGAGCTGTTCTTATAGAAGTTGCAGTGTACAGGCCGGCAAGGATAATAATGTTGGCTTTCGCTGCGTTAAAGGTTCAGCATAGCAATAGCACGGTGGAGAGAACTATGCTTAAGGGTTTAGTATTCTGCGGATTATTATAATGCCATTGTCAATTGTTCTCAAAAAGATCCCAGGAATGTGAAAAATCAAAATCGCCCTCAAGTTTAAATTTCTCATCGAATTCTGAATAAAAATCATACAGATCCTTAAAGTCCTCTAATGAATCTGTTTCTGTCTTACCCATTAATCCGCTATCAACCAGATTAAAAACTATTTCACCAAAATCTCCACTCTTAGTTATGCCCCACTGCTCTAAAACAATCCTTGTCATATATCCAAACTTCTCCATAGCAAATTGCTTGATGCCTTCAGAGAGTTCCTGCCCGGTAACATGACGCTCTTCCTCTATTGAACTATTGTATTTTTTACCGAGATGAGAAGCAGTATAATCGAGTGCCTCAAAAATGAATTGATATGATTGCATTGAATAACGGCAATCTTTGTTAACTACCTTCTGAAGCTTTTTCCATGTGTCATTTACGTTTTTCTTACTCATATATCTTTTTTACACCAGACCTATTAATGGAAATTATTATCAATTCACTGTAGGATGTTCAAACTTAGGGAATATCGGAGACCCTTTACATATTTTGGTTCCAGGACTCATTCCACCCCACATAAAATCATTTTCAACAGGCTCTTCTTCTGAAGACAACCCCAGCTGCTTGCGCATCTCCGCTGCCACATTTGGCATAAATGGCAAAATAAATGAAGAAATTATTCTAATAGATTCTGCAAGATTGTATAGAACTTCATTAAGTTTATTTTTCTCACTTAATTCTTTTGCCAATATCCATGGCTTTGAAATCTCCACATATTTATTAACCAATCCTATGTAGTCCCATATTGACTCTAACGCCTTACTAAATTGCAGATTGCTCATTGCACGATCAACTTCATCGTTTAGTTTCCCAGATCTCTCAACTAATTCTTTCCCTTCCGCTGACAACATATTTTCATGTTCCGGCACTATACCATCACAATATTTCTCAATCATAGTTAATGCTCTATGAAGAAGGTTTCCAAGATCATTTCCCAAGTCACAATTTATCCTGTTAACCATAGCTTCATAGGAGAAATTACCGTCTAATCCAAACGGAACTTCTCTCAGCAAGAAATATCTATATGTATCTACACCATAAGTTTCTGTTATCTCAACAGGGTCAATTGCGTTACCTAACGATTTCGATATTTTTTTACCTTCAAGCGTCCACCAGCCATGAGCAAATACTTGATAAGGAACTTCTACGCCCAATGACATCAACATTGCCGGCCATATAACGCCATGAAACCATAATATTTCTTTGCCTATTATATGTACATTGGCAGGCCAGTATTTCTTTAGCTTTGTAGAGTCATTTAGCTCTAAAGCAGTTATATAATTAAAAAGAGCATCAACCCACACATAGATTGTATGCTCGTCATCCATTGGAACATGCACACCCCATTCAACCGCCGCTCTGCTCACACTGATATCGTCTATACCACCAACTATCCTTCTGTGCAATTCATTTCTTCGCGACTCCGGTTTAATAAAATCAGGATGCTTCTCAAAATATTCTATAAGCAGATCTTGATACTTTGACAATCTAAAGAAATAATTTTTCTCTCTTATTTTTTCAACAGAGCGTTCACACTCCGGGCAGTTGTTTGAAGACAACTGCATTGAAGTCCAGAAACTTTCACATGGAACACAGTACCAACCTTCATACTCTCCTAAATAGATATCACCACTTTCATACATTTTCGTAAATGCACTTTGTACTTGTTTCACATGACGGTTTTCTGTCGTTCTAATAAAGCCATCATTTGAGATATCAAGCACTTGCCATAAATCTTGAAATCGCTCTACCATCCTGTCTGCCAATTCAATAGGGTCCTCATTATTAAGCTTGGCAGCTTTTTCTATCTTTTGGCCATGTTCATCAGTTCCAGTTAAGAAAAAGACATCGCAACCCCTTATCCTTTTATATCGAGCTAAAGTATCAGCGGCTATTGTGGTGTACGAATGGCCTATATGAGGAACATCATTCACATAATAAATTGGCGTGGTCAAATAAAATGTTTTTTTATCCACTATGCTTCCCACAACCAGACTCGGGTTCAGAGCCACACCCTTTTCCAGCACCGGCCCTTGCCCCTCTCACTTGCTCTAAAATTTCATTTTTATTTATAACGATCATCTTCTTATCTTTAGACATCATAGTTATTTTTTGTTGCAAGATATCATAATCTACTACTTCACCAACACCTTTAGTAGTCGCTATTAACGTCCCTTTTCTTGGAAGATTGTGCTTCATCTCTTCATAGGCATCATCTTCATATCTCAGGCAACACATTAATCTGCCACATCTACCAGAGATTTTCGACGGATCAAGCGTCGCTTTCTGGTTTTTGGCCATCTTCATGGTAACTGGCTCCAGGTTTTTCAAGAATGTCCTGCAGCAAAGTTCTCTACCACAGTGTTGATATTCAGCTAACAACTTAGCTTCGTCTCGAACACCAATTTGTTTCATCTCAATCCTGGATTTATACTTCTTAGCTAAGTCCTTAACCAATTCTCTAAAATCAACCCGCCCTTTAGCCAGGAAGTAAAATATTATTTTTTTACTTCCCAGAAGATGCTCCACACTGGCAAGTTTCATCGGAAGATCATGTTCCTTTATCTTCTCTTGGCAAAAACTATATTCTGAAGGGATTGTCTTTTCTTCAATTTCTTCTTGTTTTCTCTCTTCCTCTTCCGTTATCTTGTGCAACACCTCACCCATTCCAGAAATATCAGTTTCGCCATTCAACTCTAATGGTTGTGAAATAACTACTCCGAATTCCACGCCACGAGCAGATCGAATAACGACCTTATCACCTTTCCTCAAATCAGCATCTTGAGTAAAAGCATTCTCGACATTTCTTAAAATACCATATCTCACTGTCACTTGATATCGCATAGGCATTTACTAGTATTTTACACAAAAATGAAAGTATAAACTGCTGCCAAAGCTAACATAAAGAAATTAGATTGTCAAGTTCATCCATACGCATACAGAATGTATTTTTGGATGTGGTAGGGCGGCTTGTATACTACGTTCAAAGCAAGAACCCAGAACACCCTAAAGCACACTTTTTCTCAGCAACAGTGAAATAAAAACCTGACAAAATTTCCTATTTTATTTTAAACCATACTTTTCGAGCTTTCTGTAAAGCGTTCTTTCACCAATT
Source organism: uncultured Candidatus Scalindua sp. (assembly GCA_964438395.1). Lineage (GTDB taxonomy): Bacteria > Planctomycetota > Brocadiia > Brocadiales > Scalinduaceae > Scalindua. The sequence continues at coordinate 5,027 of CAYTLC010000087.1, read as the reverse complement.
CCCAGTATCTTTGCTGTCTCTCCCCTATTTCCACCCACATACGCCAGTGTATTCTTCATCAGTTCTTTTTCCATCTCCTCCAGTGTTACACCCACTGGGAAAACCGGTCCGGTTAAAGCCGTCCTATTACTCTTATAAATATGCTCAGGTATATCATTTATATCAAGTACTCCAGTCTGATTAAAAACTATCATGCTTTCAATACAATTCTTAAGCTCTCTTATATTTCCCGGCCACTCATACCGAAAAAGAATTTTCCTGGCATCCGGGCTTATATCTTTAATATTTTTATCGTTTTTCTTAGAAAACTCTTTAATAAAATAATCCATCAGCAGGAAAATATCCTCCTGCCTCTCTCTTAAGGGTGGCAACCTAAGGCAAATAACATTAAACCTGAAATACAAATCTTCTCTGAATTTACTCTCTTTTACTAACTCTCCCAAATCCTTGTTGGTAGCAGCTATAATCCTTACATCAATTTTCACCGATTCATTACTACCAATACGTACAATTCTTCCATCTTCAATTAACTTTAAAAGTTTTGCTTGTGTTGTCAGAGGCATATCACCAACTTCATCCAGAAACAAAGAACCATTGTTTGCGTATTCAAATTTCCCTTTCCTCTGATGCAAGGCTCCAGTAAATGCTCCTTTTTCGTGCCCAAACAATTCACTTTCGAGGAGAGATTCAGAAATTGCAGCGGAGTTTAACTCCACAAAAGGATGATTCTTGCGTGGTCCGTTGTAATGGATTGCCCTGGCTATTAATTCTTTTCCTGTACCACTTTCACCCACGATCAAAACTGTCGCAGTGGTTGACGCAATCTGTTTTAAAATATTGAAAATTCTATGCATCTGCTGGCTATTACCGATAATACCTGCAAAGCCAAATTTCTCTTCAAGCTGCTTATGCAGCTCTATATTACTCCTTACTATGTTTTGCTTCTCAACAACTTTATCCACCACGGCTCTTAAATGGTCAATATTTATTGGCTTTAAGAGATATGTAGCTGCTCCCTTTTGCATTGCAGTGACTGAGGTTTCAACACTACCATGGCCAGTTATTAAAATAACTTCTGTTTCCGGTGAATTCTCTTTTGTTTCCCTTAGAATCCTCATCCCATCTATCTCTTGCATAACCAGATCTGTAACAACCACATCGATTTCGTCTCTTCTAATTATTTCAAGAACATTATTACCACTGACAGCAGTTGAGCATGTATATCCAACTTTTCTCAAGCTTTCTGCAATTGCATCAGCCTGCTCTTTTTCATCATCAATTATTAAAATATTTGCATTCATCACAAAATCACTTTTCTTCAGATTCGCAATTAACCGGTAACTTTATTAAAAAACTGCTCCCTTTACCATCTTCACTGCGTATGTCTATTGTACCTCTGTTCTCTTCGATAATTCTTTTTGCAGTAGGCAACCCGAGACCAGTTCCTGTTTTTTTTGTTGAATAGTAAACTTGGAAGATTTTATCAATTTTGTCTTCTTGGATTCCAACACCGGTATCTGTAATATCAATAAACACATTCTCACCATCTTGATAGGTCCTTACTATGAGTTCTCCACCACTCGACATCGCTTGTTGTGCATTCAGAATTACGTTTAGCAAAGCTTGCTTTATTGCGTTACTGTCCAAATTGCATTTAGGCAAACCTGTATCAAAGCTTTTAAGTATCCTGATAGAGTTCTGCATGGCTTCAGGGCCAATAAAATCCAGTACACTTTCTATAATCCCATTAACATTGCACTCCTCAAGATGAAGCACAGGCCTCTTGGCAAATCTCAAAAAATCACTAAGAACACTATCCAATCTACCGACTTCCTTCTGCAACAGCTGAACCCTGTTCGACATTTTTGTATCTTTCTCTGAGTTTCGTTCTTGTAAATCTTCATTAAGCAGTTGCAAATTTATGCTTATAGCGTTTAATGGATTCTTAATTTCATGCACTAAACCGGCAGCCAACGTATTAAGGTAATCTAACTCACCGGAATCAAAATCATTCTTTGGCATACTTTCAGGCCTTTAGAATATACTAAAAAAAATAAGCCAGGAAAGCATATAAAATTACTCTCCTGGCTTTAATTTATTAAAAACATAATATTTATGCCTTCGCTTCTTCAACTTTTACAACATTTTGAGCTTGTAACCCCTTATTACCCTCTATAACTTCAAATTCCACATTTTCTCCATCTTCTAATACTTTGAAACCACTCCCGGAGATATTAGAGTAGTGCACAAATATTTCCCCACCATCTTCTTGTTGAATAAAACCAAAGCCTTTTTTCACATCAAACCACTTTACAGTACCCTTCTTTGTCATTTTAACTCCTTATTATACGTAGTACATTCTTTACAAACATATAAAATAATGACCTGCGAAGAAAAACTCTTTAATTTTCTTTCCTACATTTCCTCCAAGAAAATACCAAATGATTTAATAATAGAAATAAATTTGAATATTATTCAACAATTTATGTGCTAGCCTGGGCAGTACTTTCGTCTTTGAGAGCCGCTTTTCTGCTCAACTTCAATCTCTTTTGATCATCAATGCCTATCAGTTTTACTTTAACTTCGTCGCCCATTTTTACCACATCTTCTACTTTCTCAATATAATCATTAGAAAGTTCAGAAATGTGCACCAGACCTTCTTTACCCGGCATTATTTCAACAAATACGCCATACTCTTTAACGGAAACAATTTTTCCGTTGTATATTTTCCCTACTTCAGCATCATCTGTAAGTCCCTTAATATAGGTCTTGGCAAGTTCTACTGATTCAAGATTAGCCGCTGAAATTACTATAGTTCCGTCATCGTCAATTTCCACTCGTGACGATGATTCCTCCTGTATCTTCTTAATATTCTTACCACCAGGGCCTATAACCAATCCAATCTTATCTGGATTTATTTTAATTTTAACAAGCTTTGGAGCATGAATTGAAATTTCGCCACGAGGTTCCTCAATGGCAGCCGCCATCTCCTTCAAGATATGCATCCTGCCCTCTTTTGCCTGGGCAAGCGCATCTCTCATAATCTGTTCACTTATACCTTTAATCTTCAAGTCCATCTGAAGTGCAGTAATACCAACCTCTGTTCCAGCGACTTTAAAGTCCATGGCACCCAAATGATCCTCATCACCTAAAATATCGGATAGTATTCGAATCTCATCACCCTCTTTTACCATTCCCATTGCTATACCCGCAACAGGTCGTTTCATCGGAATACCAGCATCCATCATGCAAAGTGTTCCACCGCAAACACTAGCCATCGAAGAAGAGCCATTAGATTCGAGAATGTCTGATACTATTCGTATTGTATAAGGAAAGTCCTCAAAAGCTGGTACCATTGGTTCCAGAGCTTTTTCAGCTAAAGTACCATGGCCAATTTCCCGTCTACCCGGCCCACGAATTGGTTTCGCTTCACCGACACAAAATGGCGGGAAATTATAATCCAGCATAAACTTTTTTGTATATCCATCTACCAGACCATCTACACGCTGTTCATCCATTGATGTTCCAAGTGTAGCTACTACGAGTGCCTGAGTTTCCCCTCTGGTAAACAGAGCAGAACCATGGGTTCGAGGCAAGAAACTAACCTTACTCGTAATTGGCCTTATATCACTGAGACCTCTTCCGTCCAGTCTCTTTTTGTCATTAATAATTTGTTCCTGCACTGCATGTTCTACAAGCAGTCCAAAAACCTCCTTAACCTTACCCTCTTTATCCGCATCATCGTCCTCTGTACAACATTCTTCAAGCAATTTGCCACGTAACTCTTTCAACGCCTTTTTACGGGCATGCTTCCCTTTGACTACAGACTGCACCTTAATCTCGTCAAAGATCCTTGCCTTTATGTCATCATAAAGCGCGGTATCTATCGTTGGTTCTTCGTGTGCCTGTCTTTCCTTCCCACACTTTGCAACCAACTCCTTCTGCATCCGCACAATTTTTTTGATTTCTTCAAAACCGAACATTATTGCATCAACAAACTTATCCTCAGAAACTTCCTTTCCGGAAGACTCTACCATCATTACTGCATCTTCCGTTCCAGAAACAACCAGATTCATACTACTGTCTGCCAGTTCTGAGTTTTTAGGATTAATTACAAATTCATCATTTATCAAACCAACTCTCACTGAGCCTGTAGGACCGTTAAACGGCATACCTGATATCGATACTGCAGCAGAGGCACCTACCATAGAAAGAACATCAGGATCGGTTTCTTTATCTGCAGATAGCACTACAGACATTACTTGTACCTCATTTGTGTATCCTTTTGGAAAAAGGGGACGCATTGGCCTATCAGTCATTCTCATTGTTAATATTTCCTTGTTTGATGGCCTACTTTCACGCTTAAAAAAACCACCTGGAAATTTTCCGACGGAGTAAGTTTTCTCTCTGTAATCGACCGTCATAGGAAGGAAGTCACCACCCTTAGGATCACCACATACCGCAGTAGACAAAATGACTGTATCTCCATAACGAACTATAACAGAGCCATCCGCTTGCGTTGCAACTTCGCCGGACTCAATGCTCATAACCTCTCCACCAACCGTCTCTTCAACTATATTTTTCACTATAAAATCCTTTCACCAACCTATTAACGACGTATGCCTAACTTCTTTATCAGGCTCTTATAACCTTCTTCATTTTTTCCAGTAAGATATTTCAGTAATCTAGCTCTTTTACCAACCATCATAAGTAATCCACGTCTTGACGTATGATCCTTTTTGTGCTCTTTAAGATGCTCACTCAGATGTTTTATCCGCTCCGTCAACAAGGCAACTTGTACTTCCGGAGAACCCGTATCGGTATCGTGAACTTTATTACCGTCAATAATTTCTGTTTTCAGACCTTTTTCTATTCCCATATTAATCTCCTTAAATATATAGTATCGCATAATATATCACAACGGTTTTTGAATTTCCATCAAAAACTTAGTCCTGAAGGGCTTTAACCTTCGATATTGTTGCTTTAATATGCAATTCTGACTTCTCTCTAGTTTCTACAAAGAACGT
>CAYTLC010000086.1:0-10378 GCA_964438395.1 uncultured Candidatus Scalindua sp. | reverse complement strand
GGACAGGATACCAACAAAATTATCTCTTCAAATGGCCTACATTTAATTGAAAGCTACAATCCGTATCTTCAAATCAAGTAGCAACGAAATGACTTAGCAATGATAAGAACTATGATTATCAGCACAATCAATAATATAACATTGTCTGGTATCTATTTCCTCTGAACCAATAGGAATCTCAAATGAAAGACGAAGCTCTTATTTCAAAGCAGAAAAAACCTAAACGAACCTCAGGAGCAGGACTGATAAAACAGTTGCTGGTATTGGCTCTAATCCCGGCCCTGATGGTAGGTGGATTCATGGCAATTCTTTTATTGCGTGAATCTGATGCAAAAAAACAGGCTGAGCAGATCAAGAGTATTGCTGATTATATGGTAGTTGCTAACCAGGTTGTACACCAATTGCAGAGAGAGCGTGGAACATCTGCCGGATATCTTGCCAGTAGTGGAAGTGGCATGAAAAAGTTAATGAAGAAGCAGAGGCTGCTTACAGACAGGTATTACAATGTCATGGAGAACTACACAAAAACATTGGATATGGCAAAACTTGGCTATAAATTTGCCAGACATGCCAATGCTTCCTCAAGGAAACTGTGGAAGTTGCCCTCCATCAGAGAGAAAATCACATCACTGTCAATTGGAAATAACGAATCCAACAAGCTCTACTCCGAGATAATAGACGACATCCTGGGAACATTTCAAGAAGCAAGTGTTATTATTAAAAACTCTGAACTGTCATTCCCATTCACAGCCTGTGTCAATCTCATCATGGCCAAGGAGATGGCAGGCAAGGAGAGGGCAATTATAACCGGTTTCGTTGCCGGAAATAAGCCTGCCACCCAATCAGAGATTGATAACTGGATGCTGGTATCTAAAGGACAAGAAGCTTTACTCGCAGTTTTTAAATACCAGATTACAGAAAAATTACGAAATGAGTTTCAAACAAAAATGAGGGAGAGGAACACTAAGGCGATGATTAATTTGCGCAACCAAATAACCAAAAGCCTTGCGAGTGGGAATTTTGGGATGACGCCTGAATCAGCCTTTACCACTATAACAGGACGCATTAACGATTTCAAAAAAGTAGAAGATGCCCAACTCCAGGAAATTCTTAAAAAAGCTACGGCATTATCTTCTGAAAAGACAATTTCTGTTATCATCTATTCCGGTTCGACAGGCGGCTCTGCGATAGCAATGTTTGTTTTATGCTTTCTAGTTGCAAGGAGTATAACCAAACCCATAACAACACTCTCAAGGGTTGCCAGAAGCGTTGCAGGAGGTGAACTCGACCATAATATTACGATAAAGTCCGGAGGAGAAATTGGTGAGCTAGCAGACAGCTTTAACGATATGATCTCCAACCTGCGCCTGACTATGAAAAAGAATGACACACATGACTGGCTCAAGACAGGTCAAATGGAGCTGAACGTAAAAATGCAAGGCGAACAGGATATTGAAACATTAGGTAATAATATCATTGGACACCTGACCGAATATTTAAACGCACAGGTTGGTATCCTATACATGTCTGATACTGATAATCGCCTTAAGCCGATAGGTAGTTATGCCTACGTACAAAGCAAGAATACTCCAAATGAATTTATGCCAGGCGAAGGTCTGGTAGGCCAGGCAGCATCAGAGAAAAAGCATATTCTCTTAACAGATTATCCCGATGATTCCATCAATATTAATTCCGGATTAGTGGAAGCTATACCAAAACAGGTCCTGATCTTCCCGCTGATACTGAATAACACGGTAAGAGGTGTTGTAGAACTGGGATCTCTCCTCGAATTCCAGGATCTCCATCTAACATTTCTGGAACAGGTTGCGGAGGGCATTGCTGTCGCCTTGAATACTGTTATATCCAGAAACAACACAGAGATCCTTCTGGAACAGACACAGCAACAGGCAGAGGAACTTCAGGCACGTGAAGAGGCTCTTCGTCAAAGCAATGAAGAGCTTGAAGAAAATGCAACTGCACTAAAAGAATCTGAATCAAGACTGCAGGCCCAACAAGAAGAGCTTCGTCAGACCAATGAAGAAATTGAGGAACAGAAAGAGTACGTAGAAAAGAAGAACAAGGAACTCCAGGCTGCCCAAAATACTATTGAAGAGAGAGCTCAGGAGTTGGAGCAAAGCAGCAAATATAAATCTGAATTCCTGGCTAATATGTCCCATGAGCTGAGAACACCATTAAACAGTATCCTCCTTTTATCAAGGCTTCTTGGAGACAACAAAGACGGCAGTTTAACAGAAGATCAGGTCGAATCTGTTAACTCAATTAACTCATCAGGTAACGACTTATTGGAACTTATCAACGATGTACTTGATCTCTCAAAGGTAGAGTCTGGCAAAATGGACCTCCAGATAGAGGACATGTATTTAAAGGATTTTTGCAATAACATAAAACGAAATTTCCAGCATATTGCCAGGGAAAATGGCATCACCTTGAATATTGAAATTGCAGATGGATTACCAGAGCATATTAGTACTGACGAACAGAGGGTTGAGCAGATTATTAAAAACTTCCTTGCAAATGCATTCAAATTTACATCTGAAGGAAGTATTTCCTTACAAATAGCCCGCCCAAACAGATCATCAGATAACACAATTGACTTTGCGAAGAGTAAATTAGATAAGGCGAAGACTGTTCTGTTTTCAGTTATTGACACGGGAATAGGCATTCCGGAAGAGAAACAGAAAGTGATCTTTGAGGCATTTAAACAAGCTGATGGCTCCACAAGTAGAAAGTATGGAGGGACAGGGCTTGGACTTTCCATTTCCAAAGAGCTTTCAGGACTGCTTAAAGGCAAGATCCATATGTCAAGTACGCATGGTAAGGGAAGCACCTTTGCACTCTATCTCCCGGAAGCATTTGAATCTGAAACTCAAACAGATGAAGAGAGCACGGTACTATCAGATGTTAATATAGAATCAAAAACAGACATCAGCAGAGAATCGGAAATAACGGATAACCGAAAAGAGATAGAGGAGAACATTAAAGACGACAGAAAAACAATTGCTGGAGAGGATAAATCTATACTTATTATCGAAGACGATCCGGTATTTTTGAAAATCCTGAGAGATTTGACGCGCGAACATGGCTTTAAATGTCTGGTTGCAGGAGACGGAGAAACGGGTCTTCAATTTGCAGATTACTACAAACCCAGCGGCATAATTCTGGATCTAAATCTTCCCGGCATCAACGGATGGACTGTTATGTCAAGGTTGAAGGATAACCCGGAATCCCGCCATATTCCTGTTCATTTCATATCCGCGTCTGACCATAAATTCGATGCATTGAAAATGGGTGCAATAGACTACGTGACAAAGCCGGTAAGCCCGGAGGCAATTGAGCAGGTATTTGCGAAATTTAACAAAATAATATCAAAGTCCGTAAAAGACCTTCTTGTAGTAGAAGATAATCCGGAGCAGGCAGAAGTAATATCCAGTATCATTGGAAGTGGTGATGTCAAGACTACGACGGTCTCAACCGCTCAGGAAGGCTATGACCATATATTAACCGGAAAGTTTGACTGCATGGTTTTAGACATTAGCCTTCCGGATATGTCAGGAATAGAACTACTAAGTAAAATCAGGAAAAATGAGGAGATTTTTCAACTGCCGGTTATTGTTTACACCGGCAGGGATCTTACTAATGAAGAAAAAAGAATTATAGACGAATATGCAGCTACAACTATTATGAAGGGAGAAGGATCACATCGTAAGCTCCTGGATGAGACCACACTGTTCCTACACCGCGTCGAAGCACGCCTTCCTGAGACACAACGAAAATTGCTTAGAATGATCCATGACAAGGAAGCAGTGCTGACCGGCAAGAAGATACTGGTAGTAGATGATGATATGAGAAATGTTTTCTCAATCAAGAAGGTACTTGAGGACAAAGGTATAGAGATAGTGATTGGAAAAAATGGAAGAGAAGGATTAACATGCCTGAACGATAATCCGGATGTTAACCTGGTACTCATGGACATCATGATGCCTGAAATGGACGGATACACCGCCATAGGAGAACTCAGAAAGCAGGACAGGTTTAAAAACCTCCCTGTTATCGCACTAACAGCAAAGGCAATGAAGGGAGATCGTTCTAAATGTATTGAAGCCGGTGCCAATGACTACCTGGCCAAACCATTTGATATCGACAGATTGTTCTCAATGCTGAGAGTATGGTTATATTAATTTAGCTGCCAACTCACCCTGCAATCGAATTCTACATTACCACCGTCTTAAGAAACCAACTATGAAGCTTTTAAATAATACAATAGAAAACATTGAGAAACTCTCTATAGATTCAGATGGAAATATAAAAGATAGATTCAACAAGCTGGCCATTCCCGCTGGCAGTCTTGGGCGACTTGAAGAGTTTGCAACTATTTACGCCTCGATAAAAGGATCGCCTGATGCAACGATACAACACAAAGTTGTTTTTACAATGGCTGGAGATCATGGTGTCTCCGGTGAAGGTGTGAGCACCTTCCCACAAGAGGTAACCGGGCAGATGGTAAAGAACTTCCTTGATGGAGGTGCAACTATAAGTGTTTTAGCACAACATGTCGGTGCAAGGGTTGTTGTCGTTGATTGTGGTGTAAACGCTGATTTTGAACCTGTTGATGGTTTGAAGATAAAAAAAGTGGGATATGGAACCGATAATATCGCACGCGGACCGGCAATGACCAGAGAACAGGCAATAAAATCTCTGGAAGCGGGTATCGAATCTTTTAACGAGGAACTCATTAAAGGTATTGATATTATTGCTACCGGCGACATGGGCATAGCTAATACTACTCCAAGTAGCGCAATAATTGCATGTTTAACAGGAGCTGATGTAAGTAAAGTTACAGGAAGAGGAACCGGCTTAAACGATAGCGGCGTAGAAAAAAAAATTGATGTTATAAAAACGGCGTTTGATATTAACAAACCCGACCCTTCTGATCCAATAGGCGTTCTTTCAAAAGTAGGTGGATTTGAGATAGGCGGCATTGCAGGCCTGTGCCTCGCTGCAGCGAGTCACAGAACGCCGGTGTTGATTGATGGGTTTATCTCTACTGCCGCAGCACTAATTGCATGTGCAATAGAACCTAAGGTCAACGATTACCTCATATCATCTCATACATCAACAGAAAACGGCCATAAGATTGCATTGGACAAATTGCAAAAGAAGGCGATTTTAAACCTGGATTTAAGGCTGGGAGAAGGTACCGGAGCAGTATTAGCAATGAACCTGATTGAAGCCGGTGTTAAAACCCTCACGCAAATGGCGACTTTTTCAGAAGCCGAAGTTTCTACACCAAACGCTGAGACGTGAACCAATACAAATATCAGCAAACAGAATATTCATAAACAGACATTACAAATGAAAATAGAATTAATATCTGTTGGTTCAGAGCTTGTATCTGGACAGATCAGAGATTTAAATGCACCACTAATAGCATCAAAACTTACCGAACTTGGCATCACTATTGTAAATCATACTATTGCAGGTGACAATTCTGAAGAGTTGAAATTCTCGCTTCAAACTGCTTCAAAAAGAGCAGAACTGATTATAATAACAGGTGGATTGGGACCAACCAATGATGACATCACAAGGGAAGCTGTTGCTGATTTCTGTAATGCCACACTAGTAACAGACGAGAAATCAGTAAAACAGATCGAAGGGTTAATAGGAGATATAAATAGCCGGAAATATGTTAATTGCCTGAAACAGGCAGAAATCCCGGAAGGCGGTGTTGCTATCCAGAACGCAACTGGAACAGCGCAGGGTTTTCTTGTAAACGTCTCCCGGGCCAACATTATCTGCCTGCCTGGTGTACATTCCGAAATGGTACAGATGCTTGAGGACTGGGTCATCCCTTACATTCTCAGTGAGTCGGGAGAACGCAAGGAGCGGTATACAAGCGTAATCAATGCATTTGGCGTGTCTGAATCTGCACTTGATGAAAAAGTCCAACGAATAATCAAACCGGATCAGAATCTATCCTACAGTACTCTTGTGAAAGATGGCGTAGTTTCTATACGCATGACATTATGCAACACGAATGAGATCAAAGCGAACTCAATACTTGATAATATTGAAGAAGAGATCTGCAGAGAATTGGGAGCATATGTTTACAGCAAACGCGATGAGACACTCGAAAGCACTATTTCTGAAATTTTCACAGAGAAGGCTATAACATTAGCGGTTGCAGAGTCTTGTACCGGAGGATTAGTGTCAAACTTATTGACAAACGTCCAAGGCAGTTCAGCCTTCTTCTTAGGAGGAATAGTCTCCTATAGCAATAATGTAAAGGAGAACCTGCTCAACGTCCCGGAAAAGCTTATTAAGGAATCCGGTGTGATAAATGCGGAGGTTGCAAAAGCGATGGCTTCCGGTGTAAGAGAACGCATACAGGCCGATATAGGCCTGGCAACTACCGGAATAGCCGGACCTGCCGGTGTAGATCAGGGTGCTGATCGAGAAAGACCTGTGGGACTGGTCTATGTTGCAACTGCAATAAATGACGACTTGGAGTGTAAAGAGTATCGCTTTTTCGGATCCAGGATAGATATAAAGAGACGTGCTGCAAATGCGGCGCTGAATACGTTAAGATTAGCTTTATCAGGAAATGTAACAAAACAACGAAAATATTAACTTACATAGAGCCTACGTATTAAATTTTCTTCCCTTTGCTCTCCTTCTCTTAAGGATCGCCCTTCCACCTTTAGTACTCATTCTCTTTCTGAAGCCACACATTCTTACTCGCTTAAGAGAGCTCTTTCTGATTCTTATTTTCATTACTTTGTCCTTTGTTGTATAACCGCTTCTCTACTGTTTGATTTGGCAAAATTACACCTTATAATACGAAACAGTACCAATCATCATTACAAGCAGGTGTTAGATAGTGAATTTCTGCAATAAAACCCAGAAATTTATAAGGTTCCTATTTTATAGAATGATAAATATTTGTCAAACAAAAGATATTTTTAAAAAGAAATATTCTTTAATAAAAGTCATAAAATCCTGTTGACATAAGTATTTAGAATTGATAGCATGTTCCAAAAGCTTCTAAGAAAGATGCAAATAGCTTTAGTAAGAGAAAGGGGAAAGATAGATGCAAACGACGACAAAGAGAGATTTATGTGAGAAAATAGTACGAAAAACTGAAAACTCACAACTATTAGTCAAAGAGACTATTCAAATGTTTCTCGACAGGATAGTTCATGAGCTATCACAAGGCAATCGTATAGAATTGAGAGATTTTGGCGTATTTGAGGTTAAACAGAGAGCAGGAAGAAAAGCAAGAAACCCTCGTACAGGAGAAGAAGCCTTCGTACCTGCCAAAAATGTTGTTGTTTTTAAGGTAGGAAAGCTAATGAAGGAGAAAGTAAACAACAATGCAACAAAAACCCCGGATCAAGCTGAGGTTCAGGCATAGCACATCCGCATTAAAGTATTCTTCTCAATATTATTATTTACATAACCTTGTAGTATTTGCGTCAGAAAGCAATTACGATCACTTCTCATAAGCTAACTACTGCTGCCATTGGCCCCAGACAGAACAGATTCAGCTCATACTAAAACTGACAAGCTCTCGTCGTTCTCAGCTTTACCTGCAAAAATGTGAAAGATCATATCGTTAAATACATAAAAGAACAGGAAGAGGAGATAGTACGCCTCTCATCCGAGCTGATCAGTACCAACACAACAAATCCACCCGGCAATGAATACCTGGGCGCAGATGTTATTAAGAAATACTTCAATGCACATGGCATCAGGTACGATACATTCGAAAAGGCCCCTGGAAGAACAAACATAATCGGATATATTGGCAAAGGAAGCCCTGCACTGCTTGTTGCATGCCATCTGGACGTTGTCCCTGCCGGAGAAGGATGGGATACCGACCCTTTTAAGGCTGTAGTTAAAAATGGCAGAATTTTCGGGCGTGGTGCAAACGACAATAAGGGGCAAATGGCGCCCATGCTGGTCCTGGCTAAATTTTTAAAGGAGAATGAATCCAAACTAAATGGCACTCTGCTACTAGTTGGCGCTGCCGATGAAGAGAAAGGTTCTCGCCTGGGTCTGGAATACCTGCTTGATGAATGCGGTATAACCGCTGATTACGCGATTATACCGGATGTTGCAAACAATATGAGAATAATAGATGTTGGGGAAAAAGGATCTCTCTTCCTGAACATAACATCATATGGTAAGCAGTCCCACGGTTCAACACCGGAAAAAGGCACAAACGCTATATGGAATATGATTGAGTTGTTGAATCAAGTGAAGGAATTAAAGCACAAATGTACAACACATGAGCTGTTTACACCTCCAACCCTGAACCTTGGCACTATCAGTGGCGGAGCAGCACATAATATTGTTCCTGCCAAATGCGAAGCGAAGCTTGATATACGTTATCTACCCGGTGAGACAGAAAAAGAGATTTTAGATAATATCTATAAAATTATTGCTTCAATAGAAAATCATAACCCAACTGCAAGGTTTGACATTACTATTGATACGCAACTGCCCCCCACCCAGATACCGGCAGATAACCCATTGGTCAGCCTGATCTCAAAACATACTGAAACTATACTCGGAACAAGGCCAGTACCCCTTGGATTTTCAGGTGTAACAGTATGCAAGCAGCTAATTGAGAAAGGTATTATGGCCGTTGGATTTGGCCCCGGCGATGAAGACCAGGCGCACATTGCAAATGAATCCATAGAGATTCAGGAATTGCTGGATTTTGGCAAGATAATGGGCCTGGTAATCTTCGATATACTAAAGTAACTTTCAAGATTGCCACAAAGTCACTAAGACACAAAAACAAATCTAGCTACAGAGAAGTTTGAAGTGAGCTAAAGTTTAAAGTGCCTTAAGTTCTGGTGGTCAAAGTCAATAATATTGAGCTTTGACATTTGTTATTAATTATTAATCCATACCATCCTGTTATCCTTTCTAATTCATTACATTAGCACCTTCGTGATGCCCCCCCTCTTCTTTTCTGTCTTTAAATCTATATTTTGGCTTTCCTTTGCGCTCTTTGCGCCTTCCTGTCCTCGGCGTTTTCCAGTCCGGGGAGCGGTGTCCTATTATCTTGTCTTTGTGGTTTTGTGTCTTCGTGGCAAAAGAAATGTAAATTCGACTTGACTATAATTCGTTGAAATATATAATTTTATATTAGTAACTCGAATCTAAATAAAAAGGTTTGAGAAAAAAACTTTTAAGCGTCGTAATTGCCGTTTTGCTTTTTGCAGTTCAAAAAGGAGTGAAAGGTGGCTTCCAAACTAAAAGTAAATTTAAAAAAAACCAGTAAGATAGCAGAGAGATTGGCGTTCTTAAAAAAGAGGTATAAAAAACTTATATTAGAACCTAGAAAAGAGATAGAATCTGAGATAGAAAAAGACTTTAACGAAGAAGATAGCATGAGAATTCCACCTGCTGACAGTTTTGTCAGTGAATAGAACTGACATCTTCATTTTACTCAACTATTCTAAAACAATCCTAATCGAATAAAATATTTTTTATAACACTCACCAATAGTGATGGAGCATTTACTAACCTCCACCCCACTACTCTTTTTTTAAGTACCATTTTCTGTTAGTCATAAATATAAAGTGTCGGGGCGTGGCTCAGCTTGGCTAGAGTGCCTGCCTTGGGAGCAGGAGGTCGCTGGTTCGAATCCAGTCGCCCCGACCATTTAACTACTTCTTTTTGTATACACAATCCTTTTTCATCACTAAATTCCATTTGCCAGAAAAGATGACCAAAAAGTTTTGGGTCTATATTATCCAGAGCGAGAAAGACAATTGGATCTACACTGGCCATACCAACGATATAGACAGAAGGCTAAACGATCATAACAGAGGAAAAATGAAATCTACGAGCCATCATGGCCCGTTTAAGCTAATACACACTGAAGAATTTTCAAGTAGAAGCGAAGCTATGATAAGGGAAAAATTTTTGAAGTCTGGCAAAGGGCGCCAGATCAGGGAAGAACTCGTTAAACAGATTTCTGAAGAATAAAGAAAGTACCAGGGTGTGGCTCAGCTTGGCTAGAGTGTCCGCCTGTCGCCCGAGGCGACCCTGTGGGCAACTTCAAGATCCGACTCAGTCGGAAGGCGGAAGGTCGTCCGCCAGTTTGTTAGGCGGATCGCCCCGACCATTTAACTACTTCTTTTTGTATACACAATCCTTTTTCATCCCTTAATTACTTTATCTGTGTTCATCCGTGCAAATCCGTGGCTAAGATAGTCATTCGAAATTCCTTGTTCAATTTTCGATATTCTCTCTGTGTCTTTTTCGCCTCTAATAACTTTAGTCACTTTAGTTCACTTTAAACTTCCCGCCCGGCCATGCCGTTCGGACGGGTAGCTCACTT
>CAYTLC010000085.1:0-10534 GCA_964438395.1 uncultured Candidatus Scalindua sp. | reverse complement strand
GGGGATTCGAAGATAAATTAATGGTAGATTTACCGGAAATTTATGTTGACTATAATCTGGGTGCCATTATGGGAGGGAAGGCACACCTTGAAGAGGTCAGGTTAAATTTAAAAGAGTTCACAGTTGTGAAGAATGAAGTCGGCGAACTGAATCTTAATTCACTGAGAGTTGTCAAAGAAGCTGAGGGAGTAGAAGAATCGGAAAAGAGTGATACAGGAAAAGAGAAAACAGAAATGCCGGATATCCAGATAGATTTATTAGAATTAAAGATAGACAAAGTTATATATAAAGATTATTCGAAGGGAACTCCACCAAAAGAGAAAGTGTTTAACGTAAAAATTGACGAACAGTACGAGAACATAACAAACCCTCAATCTTTTGTACGACTAATTATATTGAAAGCCCTTAAAAATACTACCATTGCCAGTCTGACCAATTTTGATTTAGGAAAGCTACAAAGTGGAATTTCCGGAACCGTCAAGAAAACGACTAAGATGGCACAGGAGGCAACTGACAGAGTTTTAGAAGCTGGAAAAAATGCGAGTGATAAAGCCAAGGAAGCGGCCAGAGAATCAGTAGAAAAAGCAACGGTTGCTGGAAATGATGCGAGCGAAAAAGCCCGGGAAGCAGCCAGAAAATCAGTAGAAAAGGCCGCAGATAGTATTAAAAAATTATTACCTTTCGGAAATAAAGAAGAAAAATAAAGGGATCAGGATGAATGAAAAAGGCTACAGCAAATACCAGCAAAAGGTTATCAAAAATTTTTACGACAACAAAGACATTCGCCTTGTACAGAAACTGGGGGAATTAGTCTCGAACTTATATCTGGAAACCAGTGAGAAGAAAATAGAGACCGGATGGAAAAAGATTAAGAAGATGCTAACTGATTTGAAAGTACACCCGGGCGAGGTAGAGTACCTGACAAAAGACAAAACCCTTTCACTGATTTCTAAGAAATTGGATGAGATATTTTAATTAACCCCCACCCACCTTAATCCTCTCCCCCACAAGGGGAGAGGGATACCATAATTAAATTATGAAGATTGCCATTACCGGTTTGTCAGGTTTTCTGGGGCATTATGTAGCAAAGAGGCTCTTTGAGAGAGACGTTCAGATGCGGGCGTTGGTACGGAGCACAAGTAACACTTCTCACCTGAATGAATACGAAGAGAAGATTACATTTGTACAGGGTGATCTGGATGACAAAGAAGCCTTAAAGAAATTTGTTCAAGGAGCCGACATCATCATCCACATGGCGTATGAGAGAAACGGAACAGGTTTTCGTGACTCAGCCAATAGTGATTTCAGACAATTAGTGGATGTAAATCTATCAGGCAGCCTGGAGCTACTGAATGCCGCAACATTGCATGGAGCGAAGCAATTCATATTTACCAGTTCCTGTGCAGTTTATGGATATATCTTTCCCGATATCAATCTCGACGAACAACACCCTCTTATGCCGGATTCAAACTATGGCGCCTATAAAGCCGCAGTAGAGGCATTCTGCCATTCGTATTTCTTGTCAAAGAGTATTAATACAACCATGTTCCGACCCGTAGGTATCTACGGAATCGATCCAAACCTGGCCCACTCTGAATGGTACGACCTGATTAAAAATATCAAAAATGGAGTTGACGTAGAAGTGGCAGGAGGTGGCAAGATAGTAGATGTTACAGACGTTGCGCATGCCATAGATGCCGCTATTGACAACAGAGATGCTTTTGGGAAAGTTTATAATCTGTCAGACTTCTATATCGACAACTTGACCATAGCAGAAATGGCCAAAGAGATATGCGGTTCCAAATCCAAAATCAGCGGTACGCCCAAACAACCTAAGAATACTATTGATAATACCGAATCAAAAAAATTGGGTGTACGTTATACGGACACGGAAGGTTTAAGGCAGTATATTAAAGAGTTGATTGAGGTTGTTTAGATATTCAAAAATGTCGTAATTCAATCTGCAAGGATTACGCTTTTAGTTTCGTTTCCCTCCTGTTTATAACCGCTTTCTCGCCTCTTCCGGCAAAGCGGCCACTGCCATTAAGAGGTCATCATTATCCGGTTTGGCTTTGACAAATGAGGAGAAGAGGAGGGTGGCTTCCGTGTAGATATCTTTAACTATTTCTATGATATTTTCGTCAGGGATATTGTTGGCACTTATCACATTTTCCATATTTGATATCAATATGACAAGTGTCCAGTAATCGAGTGGTGTTCGTTTCATCAAATCATCACGCAGATAGGTAAGATAATTCCGTAAAGCTTCAAGTGTATCTTCTGATAACGTATTCTCTTTTGATAGATGTGGATGTGATGAGATTACCATTTTCACAATTTCTTTGGAAAGCTCAGCCACGGCGACACGTCCTATTGCCATAATGGAAGCGGCCGTTCTCATTTCAATCTTTCGCTCCTGAGAGATCTTGATTATATCATCAAATATCATGCAGATATTGTCTTCAAGCAATCTATTAATTTTGTCTAAATCCCAACGCTCGTTCTTTAAATTCTGTACCCATTCCAGATAAGAGACAAATACACCTCCCAGGTTTGTACTTATATCCGGAGTAATAAATGTGCCTTTTCCTGTTACAATCCTGTCGCCTTCCGGGGTGATAGGCCCGTTTGCACCTTCCACAATAACTTTTGCCTTTACGCCATATGCGTTCCTGTCTATTGCATTCTCAAGTGCAGCAAGGACGAGGAAGTCGATATCCAGTGCAAAAATACCATCATTTGTGATTTCCCTTCCACCCTCGAATCCTTTCAAAAAACCTCCACCATCCGTATCCACATGTTCCATAACTGCGTCTATATCCAGGCCACTTGGATTGTAGATACCTCCACTGGCATCCGTAATAGCTACTACCTTTACTCCCTCGTCATGCAGGAACTTTGCCGGCGGCCTGCCAACATTACCAAACCCCTGTATAGCGGCAGTAGCACCTTTGAGTTTTATGTTTTTATGATCAGCCGCTTTTTTCAGTGCGATAAAAACGCCACGACCTGTTGATTCTGCCCTGCCAAGCGAACCTCCCTTATCGGCCGGTTTACCGGTAACAACGGCAAGCGACTGGCATTTTGCTTCAGGATATTTTTTCAGTACTTCCATACATTTATCAAGATACGGAGTCTCCATTGGAGAAGAAGGTTGTGTGTGAAGTGATTGAAAATCATTCACTATTTTAGTAGTCAGCTCTGCATCGCCGGTCAACCAATCAGACAAATCTTTGTTCTCGATTGAAGACTTCAGATATTCGTCTACAAACCACGCCATCTTTGTCGCGTTTGTATTAACATCAGGTGCAGGGATGTCAAGGTGTGGCCCAATTGCATTTCTACCCTTAAGGTCTCGACTATACTCTCTGATTACTAATGCGTCTTTTCGTTCAAGCAGAGTTCTCGGGTTTGCTATGATGCCACCTTTCGAACCTCCATATGGTATTCCGGCAATAGCGCATTTCCATGTCATCCAGATAGCAAGCGCTCTGACCTCATCAAGTGACACCTCCGGGTGTTCCCTGAATCCTCCTTTCGCAGGACCACGGGCTGAATTGTGATGTACCCGATAACCAATCATCTCATCTTCCGAAAGCCGCAATGTCTCCACACGTTCAGGGGCAAGTAATTTCTTTTTCAAAAATAGAGGAAGCTTTAAAATGTCCGCAACAACCGCAAATTGACTCTCTGCCACTTCAAGCGGACTCGGCATGGCCACGGAGTGCTCCCGTATCTTTGTATATTCCTTAAGAGTTACACCGGGCACAGAAAACAGCTGACTGATCCTTTCGAATTCCCCGATATCTTCTCTATGGTTTGTTATATTTTTTGCAATCCCTCTCTTAATTTCAAGGAATCGTTCCAACTCTTCTGTGTTTGCAGCGTTAAGGTTCACTTTCTCTTTTGCGGGTTCTTTTGGCTTCAGATGTTCCTTAACAGGAAGATCATCTAAATGGTTAAGTGCAGTCAGTCTTTCACCGGCAAGAAATTTTAATGCAGCTTCTCCTATCGTAAAAAGGTACGTCCTTGCGGGAGGAGGTTTTGAGCCAAGCCTTTTTTGTGCCGCAGTAACACTGTGAAGACCAAGTATAATCTTGGATTCCGCTTCACATGCAAACACAAGATCCAGGATACGATTTGTACCATGGCAGAACATTTCATCTTCATATTTCCCCGCAATCCCATTGAAGAGAATAGTTTTTGCATCCCGCATCTTTTTCTGTATAAGAGTGAGTGTGCCTGGGCCAATGTCGTATGCATTCAACCGGGAAAACCTCCCCTTGATTTTGTTCACTTTAACATTCTCGGGGTTAAGCCCGGTCGGCTTTGCCATAAGGTGATCAACAGGAAGCACTAAATCAACACCATATCCTTTTGCCAGCTCAAGTACTACGGTTGCATTGTAAAGCGCCTGTGCCCGCGAATCCTGCTCTTGTTCAAACATACAGTTATCTACATCGTATCCCTGCACCTTGAGAAATGGGAATGCAATACCGCCGACAAAGATCAGTTTGTCAACCTTTCTGTAAACAATAAGGTTTTTCATCGCCTGGACCTTGGCGGTGACGTTGGCGCCCCCGATAATAGCAACTACAGGTTTATGAGGATCCCTCATAAAATTATCAAGTGCCGTTAGTTCCTGCGTAAGAAGGAATCCGGCCACCTTCGGACCTGAGATAAGGCTCGTTATTGGACCGAGTGATGCATGCTGACCCATGTGGGCTGTTACCGGATCAGCATTTACATAGACATTACAATTGGTGGTATTATGAAGTTGTTTTGCAAATTCCATTACCTCGTTATCGTCCTCTGAGGTCTCACCGCTACGAAACATGACATTTTCCAGAAGAAAGATGCCGTCTTTGCTTATAATGGATTTAACTTCCTCCCCAATGCAGTCATCGGTTATGACTACTTCTTGATCTTTGGATAGGATTTTTTTTTCTCTCAAGACCTCTGTCAGTCTCTTTGCCACTGGCTTCAGACTGAAGCCGTGATGACTCTCTCCATCATTTGCAATCCCTACGGAGGTCTGCTTGTCTTTGAAGAAGTTCTCCCTTACACCGTTGTGGGATACGATAACGACTGTCCTTGCTCCCTGCTTCAGTATGTGGCGAATGTCCATGACCGTCGCCCTGATACGCCTGTCATCAATTATCCTGGCATCCCTTACAACGTCGTAGTTTACCCTCAGGAAAACTCTCTTGCCGTCTAAAGCGGATTTATGAAGATTGCGAATGGGTGTTTTGTCGGCATATGGATACCACTCAATTATCTTGGTATATTGATCGGGTTTTTTCATGACTATCAAAAAGAGTAATTAGCCTCGCCAGTTTTTCTGGCAAGCATAAAGTTTCTACGAAAACCACGTTGATAACTACACAATTGTGTTGTACAACAACAAACCTGCTACGCTAAAGTTTATGGTTCTTTTACGTTACAACTAGACGTTTGTCAAGCCTAATTGCAATCAATGAAAAAAGGGATTACATTTTACCGAGACGCAGTAAATAGAATATTTTGTATAAGCTATCTCTCAATTTGTCTGCAAAAACTTATATAATTTTTCAGGGAAAGTATGGTAAAATATTTTGCATGAATTTTATTAAGTAATTATCAAGCTTTCTTCCCTGAAAGTTTTTTATTAAAAATTAGAAAGGCAATAGACGACATTATGTTGAAATTTTCACTGAAATCTGCTTTATACCAGTTACCGATAATATTCTATCTCATTTTCACTGCCCGAGCCAAAATTGAGTATGACTTAATCAGGAAACAGTCTCATGATTTTGTTTTTGGCCGTGCTCACACGTTTACAAAACAACTTTTAAAACTTCTGAACGTAAAGATCGAGGCATCAGGTTTGGAAAATCTGATTAACAAACCTGGTATAATCTGCCAGAACCACACTTCGATAATGGACATTCCTGCTATTTTAAATACGGTAAACGGCAAATCGCTGTTCTGCGGTAAGTTCGAGTTATTCAAAATCTGGATTTTCGGCAAGGGGATTGAAATTCTGGGTATGATTAAAGTGTATAAAGATGATAAAAAAACCTGGAGGGTACTATCAGAAGCCGCAAAAAATATCAAAGAAACTAAATTGCATAGTGGGTCTTTAACTCCTTATTTAGTGATATTTCCGGAAGGAACTCGAACAAAAGATAAGGATTATAAGATGAGCGAATTTAAACGCGGCCTCTTCAGTATTGCCGTAAAACATAACCTGCCAATTATCCCTATCGCGTCTTACGGCGGCCTGGATATCACGCCCAAAGGGGCGTGGATCTTCAATAGCGGAACTATTTATGAAAAGGTTTTAGAGCCTTTATATCCTGCAGATTATGACGGTCTCAGTCTTAAAGAAAAATCCATCAAACTTCAGAATGACACATGGAAGAGGATAAATGATGGGCTTAGCGAACTGATTAAAACCCATGAGAATTCATAACTCAGGGGAAAGCAGGTTTGAACTATGCCCTCCTACGGTATAGTAATGCTGAGTCAAATTTTTCCTGAGTATCTGCTCTCATCTGACATCATTCGTTATCAATACCTTCTGCCAGGCCTATACTGACCGTCCAGGGAGTACTTCCCAGGACCGATTATAATCAAACTGAAGAACAAAATTCCTGATTCCATTGCATGAGAATATTTCAGAAAGAGATCTCCCTTGCCAATGTGCATAATCGTAGCTACTATCATAGTCGTAAGTAGAAAAAAACAGGCCGGGCGGGTGAAAAAACCCAGGACTAATAGTATCCCACCAACACATTCTGATAATGCTGCCATAAATCCCCAGGCTGTTGGAGCGAAACCAATCCCCAGAGCCTTCATGCTTCCACCAATTATCGCCCATGTCTCCGGACCGGCAGTTAATTTTGGATAACCATGGAATGCAAACATAATACCTATGCCTACCCGTAGAATAAGCAGACCTGCATCTCTGTATTTATCAAGAAAACGAAAAACCATAACCTTCTCCTAATTAACCCAATAACTATTTCTACGAATTTTAATTTAGCAAGATTTTATAGTTTATGCTAACTTTATATTTATAAAAACGATGGATTGGATCATTTGTCAATTAACCCTCACTTCCTTACAACTATTTCTGGTTTTATGGACAAGAAGAAACTGGCAGTTATTCACATTGTTAAAAGAGAACTCTCACTGAGTGATGACGAGTATAGGAATACACTTGAGCGAGTCGCCGGTGTTCGATCCGCAAAAGATTTGACTGATGATCAGTTTCATAAGTTGATGCGTTACTTTGTCAGGACCCGTCATTATCGAGTGGCAAACAAAGGAATAACCCTGCGGCAGAAATATTATCTGCGACAGTTGAAAGAGAGACTTCAATGGGACGACTACCATTTCCGGAATTACATACACAAATATTTTCACAACCGGGACCTAAACACCTATACCAAACATGACGCCAGCAATCTGATTGTTGCACTGAAGAAGATCCTGAAAATACACGGTAGCTCCAGCAATAGAACCTAAGACACCTGCAAAACTTACAATTACAGGTTTGAAAAATTCCACCCTCGTCATTATGGATTTATTTCAGAATCAGGTCTTTACGTAGCATGGGTCATTTTCCAAATTGAATATTGGTGTGGGCAACTGTGCTATCTTGTGTGAGATCCGCGCGCGCAATTTGCCACGGCGTAATTAACCTGTTTCTCACAGGCTTCCCGATAGAAATTCTCAATTTCAATGGACAGCTTTACAGACGGTCTTTCAAGCGCTTTGAACATATTGCCCACGGACTCCGTAGCCTTTCTAATGGATTGGGCTAGTTTTGCTATTGCTGCTGCTTTGCTCTTTTCAATCTCCTCTTCGTTCATTTCTCCTCCATTTTCTCAACTTACAATATTCAATTCTGAAACCATTCGACGACGCTGCGGTATGAGACAGTTCCGCCAAAAATATCCAGTGCACTGCCAATAGTCAGGTCGACACGATTACTACCAACCTCTTTTACAAGATCAAGGTCTGAGAGGGCTTTAACTCCACCGGCGTAGGTCACAGGAATCGGAGAATATTTACCCAGGATTTCAATAAGTTCTGTCTGGATTCCTTCCATTTTCCCTTCAACATCAACCCCGTGTACAAGAAACTCATCGCAATGACCTGCAAGTTGATTGAGTATTTCGGGGCTGATAATCTCATTTGTGAATTTTTGCCATCGGTCGGTTACAATCCAAAAGTCGGATCCTCTTTTCCGGCAACTGAGATCCAGTACCAATCGGCTCTTTCCGACAGTCTCTTGAAGTAACTTAAGTTTCTCCATGTCGATCAGACCATCCGAAAATACATATGATGTGACGATTACATGACTGGCTCCCGCATCAAGATACTCAACCGCATTTTGTGGGGTTATCCCACCACCTATATGAAATCCGCCGGTATACGCACGAAGAGCAGAGAGCGCCGCTTCCTTATTGCCGGGTCCAAGTGAAATCACATGGCCACCAGGAAGATTATCTTCCTTGTACATTTTCGCAAAATCCCCGGGAGAGCGATCGGTCTCAAAATTGGTCTTTAGCGTCTCTGAGCTTTTGTCTATAAGGGAACTCCCAATAATCTGCACGACACGACCTTCACGCAAATCAATACACGGCCTGAATCTCATATGTATCTCGTTTCCCCTAATTTCGGTTTATGCTTCTTTGATAATACTATGAAGTTCATCTTTAATCTTCAGGCGGTTTTTCTTTAGATCTCGAAGAAATTCGTCACCGGTAGGTTCCGCATCGCTTTCAATTCGAAAAACATGTTTATCAACCTCTTCATATTCTTTCATTAATTTTGCAAAATGATTATTCGTCATTTTCAAATCATGAATCTGCTCTTTATACTCAGGAAATTCTTTGACTAATGGATGATGAGTTAATGGCATTGTAAAACCTCCAGACTAAGATGCATGACTCCAATAAATTTATAAACCCGGCACAGTATCATGCAATGCTGAACTGAATTTTTCCCCTTATTCTCTTTTTTTTAGATCCTACTTTCCTGATTCTACATAACCATATATAGATTTGTCAATTGCCGTTATTCTTAGACCGGATACTTTTTCAGGTTAGAAATAGTTTGAAATATTCTATCTCGAAACGTATAGTTTCATAATGAAGAAAAAGAGAGTACCTGACAAATCTGACTTAGATGCAATCAGAGATCAAATACTGGATTTTGCGTGTGCCAAACATGATTTCAAACCGGAAACAGATGAGTTCCTTCAAAATGGTGATTGGCATGGCGTGTTTATTGTAGAATTCAGAGATAATCCTGAAGAAGAACGGTTATATTGCGAGGCGCCACTAGGTGAGCATTTTATGCGATTCGGGATGGATATAGAGGTTGACGGAGAGATCTGGAAAAATGAATATGAAAAAATCCTTCAAAAGGCATCAGGCTACGATGTGGCTGTTTGTCCCACCCCCGCAGAAGGAGAAAAGAGCAAAAGGCGTTGCCGTCTCTATTTAAGGGCATGGATCCCTAATTTCAGTCAACGCATCTTTGGCCTGACCTTAACCAATCTCCTGGATTGTAAAAGGGCTGTTACGTTGATACTTTGAACCCAACGACTAACGTATTTTAATTTAACGCTGGAACTGTACACTTGTACCACAATAGCGACATCGAGTCTTTCCAGTCTATTTTATAAAAGAAGAGGATAGTTCTCATGAATTTCTACAAACTCAGGCAATTGTTTATTTTTGGATTTATTTCATGTATCGTCATTGGCTCTTTGGCAGTCAAGGCACAATCGATGGATGTCTCGACAGGCAAACAGGTTTCAATTGAGTATACGCTCACACTGGAAGATGAGACTGTAGTTGATTCAAACGTTGGAGCTGAGCCGTTAACCTTTATCCAAGGGTCTCATAATATTATCCCCGGTCTGGAAAGTGCCCTGGATGGCATGAAGGTCGGAGAGAGTAAACAAGTAACTGTCGCACCGGAAGACGCTTATGGGTTTGTAAACGAAGACTCCGTCAGCGAAATTGAAAAAACTTATATTCCGGAAGATTCGCTTAAGGTTGGTGCAGTGCTGCAGGGTCAGAGCCCAGATGGAAGAGTTATTATTGCACGGGTAGTAGAAATTATGGAAGAGACAGTTATGTTGGATTATAACCATCCTCTTGCCGGTAAAACCCTCAATTTCGACGTCGAAATTATGGATGTGCAGAATGGGCCAAAACAGGAAATACCAGGAGCTGACAAGTGATACCTGCAGCAAGAAGCCTTACTTTTCATAGCCGGTCATTACCTGGTAGATTTTGTGCATGCCGGTTATATTTCGAAGTTCAAACAACCCCAAATAGCGAATATTATAATTCCCTGTTTTTACTACAGAGTTGTAAAAAGCCTCAGTAATAAAAATGCGATCTATTAATGTAAACTCCTCTCGTGAAATACCATCTTTTACGACAACAAGACCATCTGCCTTAAGCCCTTCTACTCGAAACGGAATGTTAATATTTGTTCCATGACGATCCTCATCAGGCATGACTCT
>CAYTLC010000084.1:7420-10749 GCA_964438395.1 uncultured Candidatus Scalindua sp. | reverse complement strand
TCAATTGAAATGTTCGCTACACACGGTTTTACCAGGCTTTTAAAATCTTCATAATGGAGAGTGATCAGTTCGGTGTAGGAACCTGCGTTAAAGACGATTTCATTCTGATCGGTCAGCTTCTCATCTACTATGACCTGCATGTCATAAAGATTTCCGAATGGTGGGATAGCACCGATATGACATCCCGGGAATAGATCTGCAAATTCATTTTCAATGGCAAGTTCAGCTCTGCTCGCTCCGGCAGCTTCTTTTAATAGAGCAAAGTCTACCTTGTCGGAAGCGGACAAAACCGCCATAGCCATCTTATCATCTATTTTAACCATCACAGTTTTAGCTATTTTCCTCCCCGGTACGTGAGCGGAAGCGGCAACTTCCTGCGCTGTGTAAGCATGCGAATGAAAAGACGATATATACTTAATGTTATTAGTATTAAGAAACTCTTTTAATCTGTTGACAGGCATGACAACCTCCCGGCTAAATTATACTGGAGTAATATGCTTTATTGATTACTAATGACTTGTGTAAAGAGGAAAGTTTTTTTCTCTAATATTCTTATGCGCCTCTCTCCATTGCTTGATATGGTCCCATTCACTCTCAATCAGCTCCCAGATAACCTCCCTGAGCCTTGTATTTGTACATCTCTCTTCAAGCTCAAGGTATCTACCAACACTCGCCTTCTCTTCCTTAATTGAGAGTTCCAATGCCACGAGCGCGTCAGTCTCTTTTGTAATGTTTGTTGTATCTTCTTTGTCTTTATCTTCTATCTGCAACTTTTCATTAACCAATCTGAAATATTCGTTTTCAAGCTTTTCTACATGTACCTTTTCTTCCCATGCCATATATTGAAAAGCGTGCGATCCATCAATTATCTCTACCTTGCCAACTGCATTATTATAGAAATTATACGCGTCGGTTTCGGCTTTATGTGCCGTCACTATAACTTCCAGATCGTCCGTTGTAAACCTATAGTCCGGTTTACCCGGTCTATTTGGCACAAAGCTTTTACCGGTAATATCTTTAAAAATTTCATCCCAGCACCCAAGATGTTTCATTTCATCGTTGAGCAGCTGTTCAAAAATATTTACTGTTTCAGTTCCCTTGTGTTTTTCTACAAAGTCACTGTACATCTTTATACCTGCCAGCTCATCTGTCATTGCTAATTCAAGTGCCACTGTCGCGTCAGAATCGAGCGTTGGCAAGGCTACACCTCCGTGTTCATGAGGATCGTATTTGAACTCTTCGTTTCCTCCCAGCCGCTGATACTCCTCTGTTAACATCTTTACATGGGTCTCTTCTTCACACATCATATCCTCAAAGGCATGCATACCGCTTATAATCTTAACAGAACCTGATGACCTGGAATAAAATTCGTAAACAATCATTTCTGAAATAATTGCAGACTTTATATCTTCCAGCAATGGGATTTGCTCTTCAGTAACTGTCATCTGTTTTCCTCAAAATCAGATAAAATTACTCATGTACATTCCTTGATATTATTACAGCAACCGGGGAAATTCAAGATTTTTATTTAAAAAAAACTCTCTATCTACTCTTGTTTTTTTTGTATATATACATTTAAATCATATGAAAAAATTTTGTATTATTTATATAAAAGGTGTATATTGAACCTGTTATGAGTCTGTAAAATCTCTTACTCAGTGGAACAGTAAAATGGAAACTGAAAACGAAAAAGATGAGACGTTTATCTCAACAGATAAATTAGACAGAAAGTGGATTGACGTAAACATTCCCTGCAGCGCTGCCTGCCCCGCCATGACAGATATTCCGGGTTACATCCAGGCTATTGCAGCCGGTGACTACGAAACAGCATACCGAATCAACAGAGAGGAAAATATATTGCCCGGTGTGTTGGGCCGTGTTTGTGACCGCCCATGCGAACCTGTCTGTCGACATGGCAGGGATGGACTTGGAGAACCCGTGTCAATATGTTTCCTCAAGCGCGCCGCGACTGATTATGGGATGGAACCGGTAAATAAAAAAATCAAACCTAATCGCAATAAGGTCTGCATAATCGGTGCCGGCCCGGCCGGATTAACTGCGGCCAATGACCTGGCCTTAAAAGGACACCAGGTAACTATTCTGGAACAGTTTGACCAGCCCGGCGGAATGCTGCGTTACGGCATTCCACAATTCCGATTGCCAAATGAAGTGGTTATCAAAGATGTAAAATCGATTACTGATCTGGGTGTAACTATCAAGACCAATTTCCGGATTGAAGGCGTCAAGGAGATTGAGAAACTGAGAAAAAGTTATGATGCTGTTATAGTGGCAGGCGGATGCGCAAATCCCAAACAGACCACTCTTCCCGGAATTGAAAGCAGGGGTGTATACTGGGGCCTCGATTTTATGATAGCTGCAAACAGGGAAGAGCTGGATAAATCATTTGAGAATGTCATCGTAATCGGCGGCGGATTCACTGCAGTGGACTGTACCCGTATGTCTTACCGGATGGGAGCCAAAAAGATTACGCTGGCTTACAGACGTATGAAAAAGGATATGTATGTCGGTGCGCATGAACTTGAAGTGATGGAGGCTGAAGGCATTGACACAATCTCTTTAGTATCTGCAGTAACTGTTTTATCCAATGATGAAGGGGTAGTAACAGGTGTAGAATTTATTCACAACTCTATTAACGAAGACCGTTCAATAACACCAATAGAAGGATCTGAATTTACCATGGAAGCCGATACTGTCATATTTGCCGTTGGACAGGAAGCGGATGAAAAAGTTGCTGATTCAGAAAGTGTTAAACTGAATACTGTTTTTTCCATTGCCGGTGATTTCAGGAACGGCTCTTCTACGGTTATCGAAGCCGTAGCGGATGGACGCAAGGTCGCCAGAGAAGTCCATATGACGCTATCAGGCACAAAAGACCTTAAAGATACTATCCATATCAGCGAGGTAAAGGATACCGGAAGAAAACGGGATTATGATTTTATTCCAGCCCAACCCATGGACACAACTCCCATGCGTGACCGGCAGATTAAGAACAGGGAAGTAGAAACCGGATATTCAAAAGAGAAAGCAATTACTGAAGCGAAACGGTGTTATCTCTGTCATTATAATTACCAGATAGATATCAGCCGCTGTATCTACTGCCTTGCCTGCATCGATGTGATGCCGGTGGACTGTATCAAGATGGCAAAGGATATAGAAGTTACTGAAGAGGGTAATTTGAATTATGTAGAAACTAAAAACTGGAGTGAAGTAGAGGCCATTACTATAGATAACGATAAGTGCATCCGATGCGGTAACTGCGTCCGCGCATGCCCGGTGGACTGCATCTCAATCTCCAAGTATAAGCTTGA
>CAYTLC010000084.1:3569-7320 GCA_964438395.1 uncultured Candidatus Scalindua sp. | reverse complement strand
TATATGAAACATGTTATTATTGGTGCAGGAGTAGCAGGGATAACCGCTGCCAGAACCATCAAGGAGCTGGACAGGGATGCGGAAGTGGTGGTAATCGGCGATGAGCTGTTCTTACCATACAAGCGCTATCTGCTGGCAGAGTTCCTGTGCGACTCAATACAGAGAGACGATCTGCTCTTCTTCTCTATAAAAAAGCTGAACGAGTTGGGAATTAAACTTCGTAAAGGTGAGTTTGTAAAATCCATTGAGCCTTCGGAAAAGGTGATAAAGCTACACCATAATGAAATTGTCCATTACGATAAACTCCTCATCGCTACCGGTGGCAGACCCGGCCTGGGGCTCGTGCTTCGCCCGTTCAAAAAAAATATCCACTTCTATTACTCCCTGTATGACACTCTGGTGTTAAAAGAGAAACTACCTGAAATCCATAAATGCATTGTTTCCGGAGATGGTGTGAGCTGCCTGGATCTGATCTGTATGCTGCACAACCTTGGAAAGAGGGTTACATATATCACCAGGGGGGAGCGTGCAACTTTTGGACTGGAAGAAGATGATTTTGAGGGTGACCTGCACGGTTTTCTGGAAAAAAAGGGGATAGAGATCATAACAGAAGAGCAGATTGTGTCGGTAGAAGAGTCAGATCAAGGCTATAAGGTTGAAACGGTTCAGCAAAAAACGTTAACGACTGATATTGTCTTTGCCTGGGATTATTATAAACCGAATATCTCATTTATAGAAGGTTCGGCAATCGAAAAAAAGCTGGGCATCTTAGTGAACACACGCCTGGAAACATCTGAGAAGGATATCTACTCAGCCGGAGATTGTGTAGAGATTTATCATCCCAGTATTAAAGGTTACTGGATTAATTTTGGACTGCCTAACGCACTGGAGCAGGGGGTAATTGCCGGAACAAATATGTCGGGACAGAATGAAGAATATAAAATACAGGATGCCATCGCTTTCAATCTTATGGGAAAATCGCTGAAGGCGAGGTGGTGGAGATGAAGTATTCCGAAATTACAATTCGCTTTTGCGGAATTGCAGGTGACGGCATAGTGGCTTCAGGAAAGATTTTCGCAGGTGCCTGCGCCAATATAGGTCTGCATGTAATGGTAAATAATATATACAGTGCCGAGATCAGAGGCATGGGCAAATCTTCCGCTACGATCAGGTTTTCGACATCAAAGCTTTTTAGTATGGGTGACGGCCTGGACCTGCTTGTAGGAATGAAGAGTAAAGAATCTATTATTGACCTGCGCGATGTTAAGGCAGGAGGCAATGTAATTTATGATACCAGCACTATCGGTGATGTAGAGGAAAAAGATAGCCTGGTCTCTCACATCACGCCGGAAATACAGGGACACGGCCTGCCTATTCAGAAACTGGCAAACGAAGCGACAGGGACAAATCAGGGTAAAAACCTGGTTGCTATCGGAGCGATCTGTTACTTTTACTCATTGCCTCCTGAGATGTTTGTAGATCAGATAAAAAGTGTCTTTGCGCACAAAGGAGAGCATGTAATAGATGTCAATATCAAGGCCTTTAATCTGGGCTATGAGTATTTCAGAGAGAACTACCCTCTCAATAACCAGTTTGAAATTGACAAAACTTCAGAACCCAAGACATTGACAAGCGGAAATGATGCTATTGCCAAGGGAGCAATAGATTGCGGTTTGAAGTTCTATGCAGGATATCCTATTACACCGGCAACAAAGATCATGGAGATTGCCGCAAAGGAGTTGCCGAAGCTGGGCGGGTGGACCCTGCAGATGGAGGATGAAATTGCAGCTATCGGAGCAGTGCTGGGAGCATGGTTTGCCGGAAAGCGTGCAATGACCGCTACCTCCGGGCCCGGCCTTTCACTGATGAGCGAAATGATTAACCTGTCGGTAATGGCTGAAATCCCGACAGTCATTGTCAATGTTCAACGCGGCGGCCCTTCTACAGGCCTTCCTACTAAAGTTGAACAGGGAGATCTTAATATTGCGCTTTATGGCGGAGCCGGAGATTCTCCCAGGGTGGTAATGGCTCCCACGGACTCTGAAGAGTGCTACAGCGGTATTCAACTGGCCTTTGACATTGCTGAGAAGTACCAGACACCGGTGATCTTTCTCAGTGATCTCTTCCTTGGGCAGCGCATCGAAACCGTTACGATCAAGGAGCACATTGACAGGGACAGATGTACCAGGAAGAAACCGACACAGGAACAGCTGGAAAATTACCAGCGCTATCAAATTACCGACGATGGCGTTTCGCCGCTGATCATTCCGGGAGAACCGGGAGCCGTTTACTCCACTACCGGCCTGGAACATTCAGTCACAGGAAATCCCAACTACGAAGAAGAGGTTCACAGCATGATGACGGCAAAACGGTTTCGTAAATTTGAATCAATTTTGGAAGATCTTCCTCAAGCAGTCATCCTTGGGGATGAAACTGCTGAGATTGGAATTGCCGGCTGGGGGTCAACGATAGGTTCAATCCTGGAAGGGATGGAGCTGGCAAAGAAACAGGGTGTTAAGACGAAATTGATAAAATCAATTATGATTCATCCTCAGCGAGAGGATTTATTCCGAAAGTTTTTTGCATCGTGCAAGAAGATTATTGTACCGGAGATGAACTACCAGGGCCAATATGCAGCACTGTTAAAATCACGATACGGTATAAAGCCGATCGAGATACACATACCTGCTGTTAATCCGGTAAGTCCTTTAAAAATTGCCCAGAAAATTATGGAGGCCAGTAGTGAGCTTTCACAGTAAACAGACAGTTATAGATGGATTTCAAAAAGCAAAGGCGTCCAAAACAAAAGAGTGGAGAGACAATCTTCCCACCTGGTGCCCGGGATGCGGCCACTTTACTGGGCTTCACGGTCTCTATGAAGCAGCTGAAAACCTGAAAATTCCGCCTAAGGATTTTGTAGTAGTTTCCGGGATTGGCTGCTCTGGAAGATTTCCCTTTTTCATTAAAGGCTTTGGACTGCACGGACTGCACGGCAGGGCAATACCGATAGCTACAGGAATCAAAGTCGCCAGCCCGGAGTTAACAGTTGTGGTAGTTGGCGGAGATGGAGACGGCGTAGGGATAGGAGGCGGACACTTCCCTCATGCCGCAAGAAGCAATTTCAATCTTACATACATATTATTGGACAACAGTATTTACGGCCTGACCAAAGGGCAGGTGTCTCCCACTTCACCAATGGGCATGAAGAGCGGCACATCTCCATACGGGAACATTGCACGCCCGCTGAATCCCACGACGCTCGCACTGGCATACGGAGCCACTTTTGTAGCAAGGACCTTTTCCAGAGAACGGGATATGGTGTCTGATCTAATTACCCAGGCCATCCAGCACAAAGGCTTTTCATTTGTCCATGACCTGTCACCCTGCGTCGTATTTAATAAAGATGTTACGTATGATAGCTTGAACAGTGTGACGGCAAAGCTTCCTGAGGAACATGATATCCTGGACCGTTCAAACGCTATGTCGCTGGCAGAGAGCACTGAGCCTGTCTACCAGGGGCTGTTCTTCAGAGAAGAGATCCCATCGTTTGACGACCATGTAAAACAGGTCAAAGAGGGACTTTAAGATTGACGATTTGCGATTGTTGATTGAAGATTGAAAGGAATTATTTAGCCACAGATCTTCACGGATAAGAATTTAAGGATTGACGAATTACGATTGAATATTGACGATTGAAAAAAGCAATGGCAGCGTAAATCCAAATGTCAAAGCTCAAAATCCCAATGAAATC
>CAYTLC010000084.1:0-3469 GCA_964438395.1 uncultured Candidatus Scalindua sp. | reverse complement strand
ACTAAAAAAATTATATCACCACGGAAAGACACAGATGATTGAGGAATTCAAGGATTTAAGAATTGAAAGATTGAAGATTGAAAAGAGTGAGAAAAAGGAATACCGAATATTGAACAAAGAAGGTTAAAGAATTTACGAATTACGATTTGGGATTGACGATTTGTAAATAACGAATGACTAATGACAAGTAACAAATGACCATTGACTACTCCTTTGTACTCCAATCATTAACTATTATGTCGATGCGCAGGTTCTGTGCCCAGCCGGGTGATTCGTCAGCGCATTTATCAATACGCCTGACCCTGATCTTTATAAAATCTTTACCGGTTTCAATAACCTGTACGGCAAACTGATCGGGCCAGTCGTGATCAACATTTTCTTCCTGCCTTGCCTGGCAGATAACGGTACCAGGCTTTGGTGTGCTGAAGTCCCAGCCGGTACATTTGATCGTCAGGTCACCGCCTTTTGCGTTAAGGACGTTGATGTAACCACAAATCCAGTTGTCCCCTGTCTTATTTATCTCTTTAACTTCTTGAGTTATCTCTTCAGTTGATCTGCTGCTTCCAAGAATTCCAGGACTACCTGGTTCTGATGACGGTCCCATTGTCTCTTCTCCTCTTACTATGTATTACAATTAACAGGAACAGTGCCCGTTTAAAAGTGAATGCAAAATCATGGTAGCGGTTTTCTGAAAGGTCTTTGATCTACAGGTACGTAGTTCTGTTTAGCAGGACCGGTATAGATCTGTCTGGGTCGTGCAATCTGCAACTTGTTATTTGCAGTAGCTTCTCTCCAATGCGCGATCCAACCGGGCAAACGACCAATGGCAAAAAATACCGGGTACATATTTGTCGGTACGCCTATAGCGCGAAAGATAATTCCACTGTAGAAATCGATGTTGGGATAGAGTTTACGTTCGACAAAATACGGATCGTTCAGTGCAATCTCCTCTAACTCAATAGCAATATCCAACAGAGGGTCTTTATGTTTTAACACTTCAAAAACCTTTTTGGACAATTCTTTAAGGATCTGGGCACGCGGATCGAAATTTTTGTAAACCCGGTGACCAAAGCCCATAAGGCGAAAGCCACTCTCTTTGTCTTTTGCCATCTCAATACATTTTTTAACACCCAGGTTACCCGCATGAATCTTTTCCAGCATCTCAATCACCGCCTGGTTCGCTCCACCGTGCAGAGGCCCCCAGAGCGCTGCTATCCCGGCAGAAATAGAGGCAAAAAGGTTAGCGCCTGAAGAGGCTACCATACGAACTGTTGATGTACTGCAATTTTGCTCGTGATCGGCATGCAGTATCAAAATTATATCTATAGCCCGTTTTATTTCAGGATGCACTTCATAATGCTCGTGCGGCAGAGAGAACATCATGTGCAGCAGGTTCTCCGCATAGCTGTACCTGGCCTTCGGATAGATAAACGGCTCACCACGGGACATCTTGTAGGAAAAAGCTGCAATGGTACGAATTTTACTTATCAGGATTGCCGCCGCCATCTCAATCTCCCTGGGATTGTGAGGCTTGGTAAGCACAGGATGATAACAGCTCAACGCGTTAACCATCGCCGATAACATTGCCATTGGATGAGCATCGAATGGAAATCCTTCAAAATGGTGTTTCAAACCTTCATGGAGAAGAGCGTTATCGGTTAACATATTGGTAAATCTCTCTCCCATCTCCTTTGTAGCAAGACTACCCCATATTAAGAGATCCGCAACTTCAATAAAATTACTGTTCAAAGCTAACTCTTCTATGGGTATACCCCGATGGCGAAGAACACCTTTCTCCCCATCGATGAAGGTAATATTGCTTTTGCATGAACCGGTATTGCCGTAGCCCGGATCAAGAGTAATATAACCTGTTTCTGAACGTAATTTTGATATATCTATTCCTTTTTCGTCTTCCGTGCCTACGACCACGGGAAGCTCTATGTCTATTTGACCGTCTTTTAGTGATATAGTTTCCATATTATTATGCTTTCCTTATTTCATCCGAATCAGCATTGCCCGAATTGAACGGCTTATGCCAAGCCAAATATTTTTTCTTCTGCTTTCAATTTTACTGGCAAATAACTGCCGTTCAATTTACAGATACTAAATTCAGATAGTAAAAATCTCTGTTCCAATTGACGTCACCATTCTCCAAAAATAGAACGGAACAACAGGTTAAGAAAAAAAGAGTTTGCTTATATTAGATAAATTTTAAATAGTATTAACTGTTAAATAAAAGAGAAAAACTTAAAGGCGATATAATATTAATATTTCGTCTTAGTAACAACTCTTTTTTTTTGTATTCGCGTCAAATTGTCAGTTCTAAGAGCGAAGATTTTTGTGAGCACTATTGCAGAACTTGTGAGTTCGTCGGCATTTACGTAATCTATTGATAACGTACAAATTTAAATTTGCGAGTTTACTGTAACTAACTGAAAAGTTGAAAGTTTACACAGGTAAACTCTTCAATGCGGAATAACTGAGACGTTTGCTAATGGTGGAATATGGCCCACGCGCTTAGTAACTTGAGATTCCAGATTTACCAGAAACTGGTAGGGAATGGTGCGGTATCCCCAGTTTACCAGCCAGAACGGTATCCATCCACCCGGGTCGACATGAGCACGGAGTTCAACACGAGTGTAATCACGGCTGATCTGCTCAAAAACCCAACTGCTTTTCAAATGCGGGATGTGAACCCTCTCTGCAACAACAGGAGTGGCCTGCGGCATCTCCACACGTTCAACATCAATACGTACGGTTTCCGGCCCGGAAACCATGGACATACTGGCGGCATAGTCCCTGTCAGCTGTTGGCCAGACACCTGCATAAACGGCATAAATAATAAACTCTTGATCACTGATTTTCTCAATTTTTTGTGTCTCCAGACAACGAGGTGCCCAATCCGGATGTTCGTCAGTATCAAGAATTGCAGATACATACTCGGACATTACACCTCTAAGGTTTCCCGTGGCTTTGAACTCGAGAAACCTAGATCCTTCGGCAACACGTCTGCAAACATTGATGCCATCAGACTCATAAACAAGCTGCCACTCTTCCTCTTCAGCCGTCAATGGACTGTAAGTAGATAAAGCAACCAGCAGAAATGCCAGTAATGCAAAAATAGAAAATTTCATATTTATAAGAACTTTTTATAAACTGTTTGCAGCTTTTCTGTAAAATTAAATATCCATAAGCGATCTATCGACTTGCACCTATAGTATTTTATTAATTTCCACAACAGAATACCATTTATAAATATAAATCAAACTTTCTACGCAGTCTGTATCAGCCGCTGTAAGACAAAATTATGTTACTGTTCTTTTCTATGGTTAGCATGGGTAAAGCCAGATTCGCACCGGACTTGAATTTCTTATCAGTCAATTGAAAGTGCTCTTCTGTCTTCCATATCGTAAAGCTTTCTTTCCTTCTTCTCGTTTATGCCCAACGCATCACGTTTCTTCTCTATATG
>CAYTLC010000083.1:0-10938 GCA_964438395.1 uncultured Candidatus Scalindua sp. | reverse complement strand
CCCTTTGCTTTATTGAGAGTTTCCTGGTATTCCATCTCAGGGATTGAGTCTGCGACGATACCTGCACCGGCTTGTATATATGCATCTTTACCATTTTTCAAGACAATGGTCCTTATGGTAATACATGTATTTATATCTCCGGAAAAGTTAATATAGCCTACTGCGCCACCATAAGGTCCTCGTCGTGTTTGCTCTAATTCGTCTATTATCTCCATTGCCCTCACTTTTGGGGCGCCTGATAAGGTGCCTGCAGGCAGACATGCCCTTAAGCCGTCAAAGGCGTTTTTGTCGCTCCTTAATTTACCACTGACGCTGGATGTAATATGCATTACGTGCGAGTATTTTTCTATTACCATTTTTTCGTCTATCGAGACGCTGTCGTATTGCGAAACACTTCCAACATCATTTCTTCCTAAATCAAGGAGCATGATATGCTCGGCAAGCTCTTTTGGATCAGACAATAATTCCTTAGCTAGCAGCTCATCTTCTTCCGTTGTGCTCCCGCGCTTTCTTGTTCCTGCTATTGGCCTTACGTTAATGTTTCCGTCATCTACTTTCACCATAACTTCGGGAGAAGAGCCTATCAGCTCTAAATCCTTCATTTTTATGTAGAACATATATGGCGAGGGGTTGATTACCCTTAATGTGCGGTAAATATTAATAGGTTCAGCGTTTATCTCTGTTTGCAGACGTTGTGACAGGACCGCCTGTATTATGTCTCCGGCACGAATATATTCTTTACATGTTTCGACTGCCTGAAGAAAATCAGATTCCTTAAAATTTGACGAGAACTTCAGGCTTAGCTCCCCTTTTTCGGTAATATCATCACTTAAGGTCATTACAGGGGTGCGGAGCTTATTAGTAACATTATCTATTTTATTAACCGCATCTTCATAGACATCTTGAATATCTCTTTCGTCTATATGAGCCGCGCAGACCACTTTTATTGTTTTGTTTAAGTGGTCAAATACAATTGTTTCATCATAGAACATAAAGTACATATCCGGCAGATTTAAGTCATCGGTTGTTGAATCCGGTAGCGTTTCGACGTAGCGCACAGAATCATAGGATGTGTATCCAACCGCCCCGCCAAAAAAGTCCGGTAATCCATTTACGCGTACAGGAGAGAATTTGCTAATCTGTTGTTCCAGTACTTTGAATGGATCCGTGGATTCTATACGCGTAATCCCTTCCTTATTGAAGATTTCCACGTTAGAGCCTTTACATTTGAATCCCGAAAAAGGATTACTGCCTATAGTTGAGTATTTTGCGATTTTTTCGCCACCATCTGCGCTTTCCAGGAGAAATGCGTAATCAGTTTCTGAAATCTTCTGAAATGCAGACACTGGGGTCAGAGTATCTGCGAAAAGTTGACGGTATACAGGCACAACATTCCCCTTCTTTGAAAGTTCTTTGAATTCGCTGAATGTCGGGTAATATTGAGTTTTCATAACTTGTAAATTTCGCTTGACTTTAAGTTTTTTTTACATAGAATTAACTGCTAAATTCTGCCTGATTTTTGGCAGTCAAATAGATAATATCGGCTAAGATTCCTAATGTCAAGATAAGATACTTGCTTAAATACATATAAGATTATCATAAATGTGGAAGAGGAAAAAGAAACAAAAGGAGGCTGAAGCAGTAGAAGAAACGGTTGATGCCGTAACCGAAAAATCCGCCTCTTCGGAGGCAGAACAAGCGGTTAGTGTGGAAACTGAAAAGATTTCCTCTGCAAAAGAAGAAAAGGTTCGTACGACAGCCGAAAAAGTTCCGGCTGCAGAAGAAGAAAAAACGGTTAGTGCTGCTGCTGAAAAGGTTTCACTAGAGGAAAAGGAAGAAAAAGCAGGGAACGCAATTACAGTAGAAGATGTTTCATCTTCCGGCGTTTTCATTTTTGGTAGTAGAGTTGAAAGCGGTTTTAAGAAATTTATGACGGCTATATTTTCAATTTTTCTTCTACCTCCTGCCATAGTATTTGGTTTGTCAGTAATAACGGTCGTTGTATTGATAGCCTTTCCCTTGGTTTCAATCATTTTGCCAATAACGTTGTTGTCTTTATGTATACTTTTCATATTACTCCCTGTTGTGCTACCTTTCCTTACGGTTGTTTCCCTTATTACAGGAAAAGGAAAAGTGCAATTTGGCCTGGAGAATAAAAAATTTGCTATCAGGGTGCTTGGTATTACCATTCCTCCCTACGCAGGTCGCTAGTGTATTATGTACGTAAAATAAACAAACGAAGTATAACTTTTTTTAAATTATAGAGATTCTAAATGGAAAAAAGCTTTAACCCAAAAGGTGTTAAGAAGAAGCCGGTTCTTTCTAAGAAAATGGTATTTTTTGTCATTGTACCAATAGCTTTGGTAGTCCTGCTCGTTGTGGGTGGTAGAAGGTTGACATGGAAGGAGATACAGGCGGACGAAGTTGCCGTAATTATTAATAATATTACCGGAAATATAAAAACCATAGATCGCGCTGGTGCTGTAGTTTACTACCCATTCATTCAAGACTTGTACATTCTTGATAAGAGGGAGCAGGAAGCACCTATGGCGTCATCGAATATATCCGCAGATTTCCCACAGGGAAACCCTATCATACTCAAGACGCGTGATGGAGGTGACGTGAGTATTGATTTGATCATACAGTATAAATTAATTTCGAAAATTGCAAGCAAAGTTGTCCAAGATACCGGTTTTGGTGAAGAATTTAAAGAAAAGTGGATTTGGGACTATGCGAGAACTATTTGTAGATATGAGTTTGGAGACTTAACCATAAGTGAATTTCCTGATTCAGTCAAGAGAGAGGAAAAGATAAAGACGTCAACAGCTGAGTTGAACAGTTTGCTAAATCCACATGGAATATTTGTAACATCTTTGAATTTTATTGATTACCGATATTACAGAGAATATGCGGAGAAGATACACGAAAGAAGACTTGCTGACAAAGAGGTTGAGGAGCAAGTACAGAGAGCATCGGCCGCCAGAAAAAATCAGAATAGGGTAGTTACTG
The DNA here is from genome assembly GCA_964438395.1 of uncultured Candidatus Scalindua sp. Taxonomy (GTDB): domain Bacteria; phylum Planctomycetota; class Brocadiia; order Brocadiales; family Scalinduaceae; genus Scalindua. The sequence continues at coordinate 7,929 of CAYTLC010000083.1, read as the reverse complement.
AAGAAACAAAGAAGCTGGATGTAGCAATATCGAGATTTAGAGGTACGTTACATCAGATGGAGATAGACGCAAAGGCGGAATCAGACAAAATCAGGGATGCCGGTAAGGCATATCTTATTAAGGCCAGGCTTGATGCAGATGCGGAGTATGATAGACTGGAAAAACATGCTGCGTCAATTCTTGCAGTGAAGAAGGCAGAAGCAGAGGGTATCTTCGCCCTTAAAAAAGCGCTTGAGGGTGCAGGCGGACGCAATCTTGTCAAAATGGAATATGCAAGGCGATTGCGTAATGCCAAGGTTATAGGAACACCGGTATTAAAGGCAGCAGAGGAGATACCTCAGCTGAGAATAATGGAAAGACTACTCAAGGAAACGGGTGCGGGTGAGGTAAAACAACCACCCGCTAAGAAGAAAGAACCCTCTCATGGTGGAGGAGAGCATGCAGCACCGTCTTCAGTACATGGTGAGCCGTCCGAGCACGGCGAATCGGCAGCAGGACATCCAGCGGCGGCAGGACATTCGGGACATTAACAGAGAAACTGATTTGGGTAATTTTTATTTCTTGCCTGTACCAGAATTATATTAAAACAGAATAGTATCAGGAGAACGGATTAATGATAAAGTTTCTGGCCAAGTTTATTGCTAAATATTTCATACCTCTAAGTATTATAATCGCTATCATAGTTATTGTTGTTGGTGTAAGGTTTATGATAATCAGGGTTGAAATTGATCAGATAGGGGTTAAAACTGCGATATGGGGTTTTAAAAGAGGTGTTGTACAAAAAGACTATAAACCTGGCTGGCATAGATTTATTAGACAGATTGAAACCTGGGATTTATTTGATGGCACAGTACAGACACTTAGTTTGACGCGGGAAGCACGTAATGCGGAAGGTAAGATTGAGTCAAAAGAGATACGCATTAGAACCGCAGATGACTATGACGTTACTGTTGACATAATTGTGAAATATCAAATAATGGATGGTAAAGCGAATAAGATTCGTCAGGAAATAGGCCCTGGTAACCGATATAAGATGTTTGTAGAGAGTGAAGCAAAAGACGTAGCCAGAAGTGTTTTGGGAAGGATGTCGGAAAAGGATCTCTATAATCCTGACGAAAAACGCAAAAGGGCTGCAGAAGCTAAAATATTACTTGCTAGCCAGGTTAAATCACGCCACGTCCGTGTTATTGACTGGCTTATTCTTGATATGAGGTTTGACACTCAGCTGGAAAGAAAGATTAAAAATGTTAAGCTCGCAGAGTTAGATGAGTTATTGAATGTGGCAAAAGAAAAAGCTGTTGGCAAAAGGGGTATTACTCAGACGATTGACGCTTCTACGGAGGCTCTTGCACAAAAAATACAATCAGATAAGGATGGTAAAATAGTAGCATTGAAAGCTGAAATGGATACTAAGGTTACGCGGATTATTGCCAGCGCGAATAAATTCATGATAGAACAGAAGGCAGAAGGGGATCATTATATGCATGTGAAACACGCTGCTGGAGAATTGCTTGTTGATAGGGCAACGGCAGAGGGTGAGAGGCTGCGAAGGGTTTCAATGACGGGCCTGGGAGGAGATTTGATTGTGGCGCTTGAAGCAGCCAGAAATATAAATCTGGATGATATAGTCGTATCTACACAGGATATGGATCTCCTGGATGTAGATGAAATGATAATTAAATTAGGGGCGGGAGTAGAGAGAGACCTGCCTATCATACTAGAACTTGAAGATTCTCCCGGATCTCTTAAGCTGTCGGATGATTTACCTGAGGTGCTGAGAGGTCACGGTGAACATGGAGAAGGCCATGGTGGTGGAGGGCATGAAGACCACGGAGATTCTTTAATGGATCATGGCACTGTGCCTCATCATGATACTGCTCCTCACGATGGAAAAGAAGAACATGGTACAGTTCCCCAGGAAGACCATGGAGCCTCTATAATGGAACATCATGGGCAAGAAACTACTCCTCACGGAGTACCAAGTGAAACACATGAGGCTACTCATGAGGAATGGGGATCATCCTCATCCTTTACCGAAGAGTTTCCAGTATCTCAATAAGAGCTTTTAAACGCTATTTCATACCTGTCGATATCTACAGGCTGTACACCCGAAATTATTTCTTCAAATGCCTTAGTGTCTCCGCTATTAAGACTTCTTACGGAGAAATCGAGGCTAGTGATCATGCCGTAAGCCTTACTGTATACTCTCAGGACAAAAGACGCATTGTAAAAGTTATTTTCTGAATTGTTCTTTATATTTCCTGTCACAGAAGAGGAAGATCCAAAACCATTAAATGAAATGTTACTGGCATAAAAACCATTGCCGACATCTTCAAATCCCTCCAGCTCTTCCGAATGAGCTTTCTCGTCGAATATCAAATCTTCCAGGCTATCTGGTGTTACTACTTTTTCTTTTGTTTCAGCTTTAGCAACAATTTCTTCTCTATCGACAATTTTGATTGTGCTTACTCCTTCATCTGAAACTAACGGCATTTTGGCAGAATAAATTGCATACTTGCTAATCTCTTTGGATATGACACCAACTATTATCTCTTCAAAAGGCTTAGTCGTTCCTTTGTTAAATCCATAAACAGAAAACCCCTGATCTCCCAAAGGGACATTTTCTTTGTCATAAGCCTGAACTTTAAAGTCAGTCATGCCATGGTCTCTGTCAGATTTATTTATTATTTCGCCGCTTATCTGGGAAGAAGAACCGAATGGTTCAAATTTAATATTTTTAACAAAAAATCCTTCACCTATGTCGATGAGGTCTGTTTTTTCACCATGTGCCTGTGGCTCTTCATGGTGTTCGGCTGGAGCTGCAGCATGCTTTGCCTCTTCGTGGTGTCCGGCTGGAGCTGCGGCATGCTCTGCCCCTTCGTGGTGTCCGGCTGGGGCTGAGGCATGTTTTGCCTCTTCGTGGTGTCCGGCTGGAGCTGAAGCATGTTCTGCGCCTTCGTGGTGTCCGGCTGGGGCTGAGGCATGTTTTTCTTCTTCGTGTTTACCATGTTCCGTTGCCGCCTGCACTAAAACGCCTGATTCAAGTTTACTTAATCTGGAATATAGTTCTTCGATTCCACGTACAAGAGATTCGTCTGGGGATGATTGCTTTTGGAGGCTCTCCTTCATAGACAGGATGAGTTCTTCCTGCTTTTCCAGCTTGTTACCCAGTTTGCTGATAACATTTTTCTGCTCATCTAAAGCCTGCATTAATGTGTCTAATGGTTTATTTGCCGTTTTATACATCCTTTCAAGTACAGCAGTTTTAACTTCCTGATCCTCCATTCGGTTTGCCAGCTTGGCAAATCTTTTCTTGAAAACGTTCAATGTTCCTTCAAATGACTTTACAATCTCCTTTACTCCTTCCAGTGAACTCATGTTTTCTACTCTTTCAACTTTAGCATCCATGTTGCTTAATAGATCTTCGATATTTGCAAGACTTTGGTTCAACTCTGCGGTTTGCTTTTCTCTAGATGCTTTATCTCCCTCCAGATTTGAAATTCTGCCGTTTAATTCTTCGATTTGTGTTACCCAGTCACCCAAAGATGTTTGAAATTGCTCTAAATCCTTTAAGATATCCGAGAAGCCAACTGTGCCGGGAAAAAAGAGCATTAAGGTGAAAGTGCATATAATGAGCAGTTTCTTCATACGTTTCTCCAATAGAAGGCATCCTTTTTGGTTTGTAAGGATGTATTTATAATGTTTATAACAAGCAAATATACACCAATATATATTATGACGCAAATGAAAACGGCTATTTCAAAATGGTATTATAAGAAATATCAGCGAACGATGTTTGGTTGTGATTAGTGATGGTATTTTATTACATATTATTAATTTCAAGCCATCTGCTTGTATTGCTCTTTAGATTCTTAATTATTACTATCATCTGTTGATCCAGTTGGAAGCGGGGTTGCCATCCTAAGGTTCTTTTGGCTTTTTCAATGTTAAATCGATATTTTTTGTCTGTCAATTTTAGCATCCACGGTTTAAAGAAATAACGCCTTCCTGTTAACGAGTGGAAGTTACTTGCGGCATAAATACAGAGCCAAACAATCCACACAGGAAGATGTATTAAGTTCAACTTTTTGCCATAAATCTCACGGGATATAAGATCGCAAAGTTCATTATTTGAGATAAGATTTTCTTCGGACAAAATCATTATTGAACCGGAAGGTATTTTTTCAGCCATTAGCATTGATTTCTCAAAGGCATCCAGAACATCTTCAATATGTACATAAGATATACCACCTTCTCCCTTTCCAGGTAAGATTCTATAGCCAAAACACCTTTTCCAAATAAAGGCGATCTGGTTTGCCAGCGGTATCGACCTGCAATCCTGAGAATATACTGCCGAAAGCCTGAAGATTGTTGCTTTTATCTTTTCCTTGTATTCCGAAATGATTTTTTCTCCATCAATCTTCGAATTCCCATAATGCATGAATGAGCTTAAATCTGAATCTTCATTTAGCTTGTCATCACCCGAAGCGGGTTTAAAAACGACTGTGCTGCTTGCAAAAATAAAGTTAATCACATTGAAATGTATCAAATTGTCCAGTAGGTACCTGGTTCCGTTTTCATTAGTTTCACGGTACAATCTGTTTTCTTTGTTTCCCATGTCATAATATGCCGCCAGATGAAACACATAATCGACCCTTCCTGAAATTTTTACTTCTATTTCACGAAAAATGTTACGTAAAAGCTCCTTGTCTGATATATCGGCTTTATACCATAACACACTATTGTCTCTATCTTTATGTAGTATTTTGTCTATGCCAATAATGTAGTACTTTTTGCTTAATCGGGCAATTAATGCAGTGCCAATAAAGCCACTGGCGCCAGTGATTAATACAGTTTGTCTGGTCATTTTGATAATTGGATTGACAGATTATAGAGCATGATATAACATTGATCTTTCGTTGTGGGGGGCATTTCCGGGCAGCTCAGCTTTGGCGGAAATGAGGATTGGTATGGGAGGAAAACGGCATAAGTATAAGTGATTATGTCTTAGGCTCAAAAGTGTTCTCTAAAATCTTATACACTTTGTGTTAGTTGTATTTTTTCTGTTTTTGTCTTCGGTTTTTCTTTTTTGCTTTTGGGAGTTGGCTTTGCTTTTTCCTTAACAGGTTTTTTGGTAGAAGCCTTAGGTTTTGTCTTTGGTTTTTTTGCCAATTTCTCTGCTGCCTCCAGATTTTGTGTTTTAGATAAGCGATCCCGTGCTATTTAAATGTTTGCGTGGGCGAATCAGCTAAATTAATTAGAAACTGCTAAGACGGCGAAAAGGGCTATTCTCTTGCGGTGAGATAGCCCTTTTGCCGTCAGGTGACGAGGGGGAAAGGAGTTAAGACCCCCGTCAGGTGAGTACGGCAATTCCCGATTACGCTGTGGCAGCACACGGGAGGGCGAGGCTTGAAGTAACGGAGATGAAGGCTCCGGCCACATTTACCCCCGTACTCATCAGTTTCTAATAGAATCAAGTGGTAAATAGATAAATCTTAAATTTTTGTTTATTATTATTTTCTCCCAGTGCCATTTAGTTTTTTAACTTCGCTTTTGAGCGCCCTGCTCAATACCATCAGCGCGACCTCGCTATCTGATCTTCTCCTATAATACTGAGAATCTTCTGCTTTTCTTAATTCCTGAATCATCTCTTTGATGTTTTCATCTCTTTTCTCGTTATAGTATATCTGTAAACATTTACTCATTATCATCTTGCCTTTCGTCAAATCTATCCAAGTTAAATCAAGTCACTTTAAGTTTATGTACGTTGTCTAGCAGAAACAAAAACGATTGTCAAGTGAAAAATACAATATTTTGTATGTTTTTTTATTTGGTTTACAATATATAGTAAGTAAGCTGCAAAAATGTTGTAAAAATAGTGTAAGTATATTGTCAGGAAATAGTTTATAGTTTTGTATAAACAGGTATTGTTTTATCAGTTTTAATTGAGATTATAGGGAAGGTATTCTGGTGGGGAATTGGGCTGTTTGGCAGAGATTTGTGCGCAATTTAGTTGAATTTTGTCCTAAGCTCTTCGAAGGCTTTTGAAATAAGTTTAGATGCCAAGGCCCTTTCATTGTCTACTGCTGAGTTGCCTTTAATCTTAGCTGTCCAAATTGTTTCATTCGTAGTTACGTCCACACATCTTACGGTAAATGAAACTTTTGTTACTATTGGCGCTACGAATAATCCGGAGGACAATGCCCTGTAGGAAACGCCAAAATTCTCAATGTTGCCAACGACTATGGCGTCAGCACCTAACTGTTTTCCCAGGTTCAAAAAGTTTTGCTTATTCAATAAATCTTCTTTCTTGAGTTTTTTTAATTTCAGCTCTTCGTCCACTGCTTTTCTGTTAACAACAATATATTTCCCCCATTTTTCCAGTTCTCTGGCAGTTATGCTTGAAAGGATTGCACCTGCGTTTGCATCTATAGTTGTTTTTGCAGAGACCTTAGAGAGTATGGAATCTTTTTTTTCGTCTATGGGTACTTCGAACGTAATTACAGCAATTTTCTGAATCTCATCATGTGGGAAATCTTTGTTAACATCAACCTTAGAGAACATATTTACTGATGCACAGCTAGACAAAAGCAGGAATAATATTGCATATTTTTTCATAATAATTACTTTCAGATAAGTACGCTGGAAATACGTAAAGGTCAACAAATACTACATTTTCTTTACTCTGGCAAAGGGCTAAAAACCCTTGACAAATTATGGTGTTGTGTTAGAATTTTACCTCTTTGTTGTAATCATATCCATAAGTATTTCCTCATTTTATAGAATACTTAATATTTTGAGAAGACGAACTTTGCATTTAATTGAAATATCCCTTCTGAAAGCAGGAATAACAGCTTTTCAAAAAAGGCATCTCAACAAGTCACAACCTGCTGGAATTATATGAACTTGCTTTGGACTGTAGAGCGGACTATCTATTATATTTGGACTGAAAGGAATCTGAAAAATGGCAATTAAAGTGGGAATAAATGGTTTTGGCAGAATAGGCCGAAATGTATTTAGAGTAATTGCAGAGAGGGAAGATGTTGATGTGGTTGCTATAAATGATTTAGCCGAAGCCAGGACATTGTCTCTGCTTTTGAAATATGATTCAGTCCATGGAAGATTTAATGGAGATATCGAGGCAAAAGAAGATGCGATTATTGTAAAAGGAAAAGAGGTTAAGCTGACGAAGGAAAAGGACCCTGCCAGACTTCCATGGAGTGAGTTAGGGGTTGATGTAGCGATAGAGTCTACAGGTATATTTACAAAAAGGGCAGATTGTACAAAGCATCTTGAGGCTGGAGCAAAAAAGGTAATCTTGTCTGCACCCTCTAAAGATCAGCTTGACGCTACGATTGTTATGGGGATAAATGAGAACGATCTCAGAGCTGAACATAAAATTGTTTCTAATGCCTCATGTACTACAAATTGTCTTGCGCCGCTCGTAAAGGTAATTAACGACAACTTCCAGATAGAAAAAGGCCTTGTGACAACTATTCATGCCTATACAAATGATCAGAAGGTTGCAGACATGATGCACAGTGATTTGAGAAGGGCGAGAGCCGCTGCCGTTAATATTATACCGACTACCACTGGTGCTGCCAAAGCCATTGGCGAGGTTATCCCGGAACTTAAGGGAAAGCTTGATGGAATGGCAATGCGGGTACCTGTTGTTAATGGTTCAGTAACTGATTTAGTCGCAACGGTAAAAAAGAATGTAAGTATTGAAGAGATTAACAGTGTTTTAAAGGCGGCAGCAGACAGTGAATTGAATGGCATATTGGAGTATTGTGAAGACCCCATTGTATCTTCTGACATAATAGGTAATAAACATTCATGTATCCTGGATGCCATGTCCACATGTGTAATTGATGGTAATTTGATTAAAGTGATAGGCTGGTACGATAACGAATGGGGTTATTCAAATCG
>CAYTLC010000082.1:0-11092 GCA_964438395.1 uncultured Candidatus Scalindua sp. | reverse complement strand
TTGACGCAGATAAAGAGAAAATTATCGACTGTATAAATGGCTCTTTTGCCGGTAATAGAGAGTTTTTAGAAGGAGGTGTTAGTAGGTTTTGTATGAGAAAAAATATCTGTTTGATGCTTGTCTCCATGGATACCATCCCAGTTGCGATGTTCATTAAGGATTTGTTCCGGAGAACATAAAACGTTGTAGCTCAACAGATACAATAAATTACTGAATGCTTTGAGATAATCAGGTTTGTGCTTTAAAGACTGTCTGCAACTCTCTATAGCCGTTTTGAAATCTCCAATTGCCTCCATAATGCCGCCAAGATTGTCCCACGCTTCCGCATAATCTGGCTTCAGTTCCAGTGCACGCCTATAGTGTTGTATAGCATCCTTATACCGGTTTTGTTCAAACAAAGCACTGCCCAGGTTATTCCATGCTTCAGCATAATCCGGTTTTAGCTGAATGGCTTTATTGTAGTTCTCGATTGCATTTTCAACCTGATTCTGCTCATTCAAAATATTACCCAGGTTGTTCCAGATTTCAGCACAATCAGGTTGAAGCTTTAAAGCTTTGTTGTAAATTTCAATTGAGCTTTCAGTGTTACCATGCTTTCTCAGGATATTGCCCAGATTGTTCAAGGCCTCGAAATAATCCGGTTTTAGATTTAGAGTCTGCCTGTAGGCCTGAATCGCACCAGTCCACTGTCCCAGTGAGCTAAGGACTATACCCAGATTATAATGATAATCTGGATTTTTAGGATTACTTAGAATAGCTTTGTTAATAAGCTCGGCAGCCTTGGTATTATTACCTGTCTGGTGAGCAATCAGGCCTGATAAATTCAATGCATCTGAGTGACCGGGGTTTTTCTGAAGGATCTGATGATAGAGAGATTCTGCCTCCTGTAGTTGTCCTGCTTGATGGTGCTTGAGTGCTATTTGAAGAGTTTGACTATTAATAGTCATTTAGGTTTTTCTAGAAGATGAGGATATTTTTCCTTTACCAGTTCCATGAGTTCTGTGTCCAATTTTGATTTATATAAAGTTTTCACTACTGATAGCTGCTCAATAGTTAGGCCAATTACTCCTCTCAGGTCTGTACTTATCAAGATGGCGTTCTGCAGGTTGGCTCCGCTGAGATTCGCTTTCTTCAGTTTTGCTTTTGTCAGGTCAGCATCACTCAGGTCAGCACCACTCAGGTTTACACCGTTCACACAGGCTTTATACAGGTAGGATTTATTCAGTTTGACATTACTCATTTCTGATTTAGTCATATTGGATTTATATAGGTTAGCCTCACTCATGTTGGCTCCTGTCAGATTTGCTCCATGCAGTAGGAAGACTCCTCTCATATTGGCACCACTGAAGTTGGTGTCCTTCATTGTCACACCCATAAGATTTGCGCTGCTCAAATCTGCACTACTCAAATCGGCTTTGCTCAGGCTAATCCTATGAAGCTTCATGCCACTCATCTTTGTTTCACTCAGATCGGCACGTCGTCCCGCTTCGCCATCTGAACTGAGCCAGATTTTATGATCTTCGTGGACCTGACGAAGATCGGCAGTACTAATTTTTCGTCCCATATTATAAGCTCCTTTAGAGAGATTCTAATTCGTAATAATCATTTAAGGGTCAAAGCAATTTACAACTGCTTCTTTAGATAAACTGTAATAAGATGTATCGAGGTATAATAGTTGGGTTGGTTTGTTAAATCAAGAGGAAAAGCGAGTAAGAGATGAGATTGAAGATTTATGTATTACTATTTAGGATTTGGGATTAAAAGGATTGATCTGGCAGAGTTTTGCACAGATCGTGACCGGTTCTCGTTCAATTAAATCTTATTTCCCGCTACCACAATTTCAAAAGCAGCGCACTCATTTAATTGTACTTTAAAGCCGGCTTCTTGATGTAATCTTTCAATAAATTCAGGAGTAAAAGCAGTTTTGTGGGCATCTAAGTGCGTTCCCTGCTGAACGAATTTAGAGTACCCGAAAATAATATCCAATGTGCAGATAGGACCGGCAGGGGACTGATAAAGTGGTTTGTCAATTGGATAACCCTCATTAATGACTTTTTTTACAGATGTGTAGAAGTCTGGTACATGGGTTTCAATCATACCATTTGGTTTTAGTATTCTATGGAACTCTTTTAATACAAGGGTAACATCTGATAAGAAGAAATGTTCTAAAACGTGTGAGGTAAATACAGCGTCAAAAGAATTATCCGGTATCTCTTTTCTCATATCTCGTGCATCAGCAATAATATCCATTTCAGGATTCTGGTTTGCATCCAGAAAAACCTTATCCCATCCATCATAGTGCCTTGGCATTTTAATCTGTTTTGAACCTGCCCCAATATTTAACACTTTTTTACATTGATTTGAGTCGCTCTGCATCTGCATTAAACTCCTGTTATATAAACATTGTAAATAACAATAAAGATTATTGGGATATAGTAGTTGGGTAGGTTTACTAAATCAAGTGGAAAAGCAAGTAAGGGATAAGATTGAAGATTTACGTATTACGAATCAGGAAATAAATTCTAAAATGATTCAGATCAGCGTTGACGAACACGGATAAAAAATATGTGGGTGGGTACCAGTCCTAACGACGTAGTCGGACAGGTTGATAGCCAAATAGTTGAGGGAAGTCTCCGATCGTTCTGCTCATAATTATCACTTCCCTGTTGACCCGGGTAACGACGGTTCTTGCCAGTACTGTTTATTCCTTGCATCTCATTATAAGATCAACGAGTATGCATTCGTACAGATGGTTATAGTCAATTGGTTTGGTTATGTACTCGTCGGCACCATACTCCAGGGCTTTCTTACAAAGTAAATCGTCTGTTATGCCTGATACCATTATAATGCCTATTTTATTGTTAAACTGTCTTGTACGTTTCAAGACTTCCATACCGCCCATTCCCTCCATTATAATATCGAGGAGCATGATGTCTGGTATCAGGGTATTTACTTTTTCCAGGGCGTCCATTCCACTGTGTGACACAATGATATCGTGATTCATTTCTTCCAGGAAACTCTTGAGTAAGTAGCTTACGTTGACATTATCATCTACAATTAAGATCTTGCTCATAATTTTCTTCTCTATTTAATTAACGGGTTCCAGATGGCCTTTCAGGCGCACAACATTCTTTAAGCAGATTACTTTATAAGGGATGTCTTGTTCATGTAATTTTTGGATTGCAGGTATAAGTGCAACATCTCAATGGTCTGCTCTAACTGCTTTTTTGCCTCTTCATCATTGCTGTTTAATATACTTAACACCTTTTCTGTATAATATTGATCTGTACTATTCATATAGTTTTACTACACGAACCTTGTGCCAAAGAAGGAAACTGGATTGTAGGACAGACAAAGTTGACAAGGCTGTGACAGAAAATAATACTTGTTCATAATATATATACACCCTTATGTATCCATTTATACTCTTATATAGTATTGCTTGGTTAGAAGCTCTGTTATTTGTGTTTTGTAACAAAGTGGATAGAACACTGCGTGGATAAGCCTCCTATTTGTGCCGTGGCACACTTTTGTAACGACACACTTTTGTGACTTGACTCAATTCCAGGACAATTGATCTGCGGGACATTATGTAAATGAATATTCCGGTATTTGACTACTGATTATACATTTTAAGTAATGTTAAATTAGAGGTTTAACGTGATCGGCAGCCTCTTTCTTGACACGATATTACAAAAGTGATAGTATCAGCCAACTTATCTGGAAATGCGGGAGTATTAATTATGAATGAAGAGATAGCTAGGGTATTGCTTGAAAAAAAGGCTGTTAAATTAAACGCGAAAGATCCGTTTACGTTTGCCTCAGGTATCAGGAGTCCTATTTACTGTGATAACCGGCAGATGATTGCGCATCCTGCAGAACGTGAGCAGATTGTTGATGCCTTCATCAATGAATCTCGGGACTATGATTTTGATATTGTTGCTGGCACGTCAACAGCAGGGATACCATGGGCTTCCTGGATAAGTGACAAGTTGAACAAACCAATGGCATATATCAGGGGATCAAAAAAAGGACATGGAGCCGGTAACCAGATTGAAGGTGCTGATGTGGACGGTAAAAATGTTCTTATCATAGAAGACCTGATCAGTACCGGAGGAAGCAGCTTCAGTGCGGTCGAAGCAGTAAGGGGAGCCGGAGGAAGTTGTGTCGCTGTAGTTGCAATCTTTACCTATGGCTTTAAGAAGGCAGGAAAGATATTTAAGGAGGGGGGATGTAAACTGTTGACGATTACTAACTTCTCTACACTTGTGAATGTTGCAGAAAAGGATGGAAATTTAACCGATAGGGAATTGTCCCTTGTATCTGTATGGAATAAAGATCCTCAAAATTGGGGGCCGAAGCATGGATTCCCCAATGAGGATAAAGGGTAGTTTATGAGTTACGTGGAAGAATTAAGGGTGCGGGCAAAAAAGGCAAATAGTATTGTCTGTATGGGTATGGATCCGGTTATTGAAAAGATTCCAATCAAGGGTGACCCTTGTCAGGTCATTGAAGAGTTTTATACTAATATTTTGAAAGAGATGATTATCAGGAATTCGTACCCGGCCATAATAAAACCGAATATTGCGTATTTTGAACAATATGGTTTTGCCGGGTTGAATGCATTAAAATCAATTATCAGTCAATACAAATCATCAGGCATTCAAACACTCCTTGATGCAAAACGTGGCGACATAGGAAAGACTTCAACAGCTTATGCAAAATCGGTATTTGAGTTTTGGGATTCGGATGCGGTGACTATTGCTCCATATATGGGTACTGACTCTGTTGAACCGTTTATTGAGTGGTGTGAAAAAGAGAAGGGTGTTTATATATTATGTCGAACTTCAAACAAGGGAGCTGTCGATCTGCAGGACCTTAAAGTTGATGGTGTCCCTGTTTATAGAAAACTTGCGGAAAATATTATTAGGTGGTATAAGCCAGGTGTGGGTGCTGTTGTCGGAGCAACTTATCTAGATGAGTTAGAGGAGATCAGCAGGTTCTTTGTTGACTCAAAGAAGGAGGTATCACTATTGATACCGGGGGTAGGTTCGCAGGGGGGTAGCGCCGGAGAGGTTGTTGAAGTCCTGAGAAAGACAAAGAATGATATCCTCATCCACAGAATAAATAGTTCAAGTGGAATCAATTACGCATATATAGAGAAGGGTACATCTGATTACGCAAAGGCAGCGGTTGATGCCCTTGAAAATCTGAATAAAGAAATAGGGCCTTTGGCGTAGATCGGGTATCCGGGTTTCTATACCCGACATCATCGTTGTTTCATCACAATCGGCTTGTCATGTCTATGGCCAACTGTTGAAAATACACTTGGTTAAAAACTATCCTTTTTCTCCTTGATATTAGTAACCTGAAGACTATTATAGGAATTTATTATCATTCGGTAAGCTTTTTGCGATTGATACTAGTGAGAGTTAAAAATTTTGCTACTGGTTTTACTAGATTAGGTTATTTTTGAAATTAAATTATGTGGCAAATTATTATAACTCATTTGTAATTAAGTAGTTGGTGTTTTGTTATAGAGTTATAAATTTCTTGTTAAAAATTCAGTTGATGATATAACCTGACGGTAAAAGTAAAATAGGATTCTGGTTTAACTCGAAAATTTTGCGTTATGGCCTTTGGTAATATCGAATTTTTTTCTATACATGTGCTGTTAAAGGTAAATATATCGATGTAGAATAATTCTATATTTTATAGCGGACAATCTAAAGAGGATACAAAATGGATGTTACTAAAATATTTGGAACTAATGTATTTAATGATGAGGTAATGAGAAAATGGCTGCCAAAGGATACCTATAAGGCACTCAAGAAGACTATTGAAAATGAACAGCATTTGCCGGAGGAGGTTGCAGATGTCGTGGCAAACGCTATGAAGGACTGGGCAATTGAAAAGGGAGCAACACATTATACACATTGGTTTCAACCACTGACCGGGAGTACGGCAGAAAAACACGACTCCTTTATCTCTCCTACAGCTCAAGGAGGAGTAGTTATGGAGTTTTCCGGCAAACAGCTTGTTAAGGGAGAGCCGGATGCATCAAGCTTTCCTAGTGGAGGTCTCAGAGCTACCTTTGAGGCACGTGGATATACTGCCTGGGATTGTACATCTCCAGCTTTCCTCAAGGAAGATGCTGCCGGGGATGTTACTCTTTGTATTCCAACTGCATTCTGTTCCTATACAAGTGAAGCGTTAGACAAGAAAACACCGTTACTACGTTCAATGTCTGCAGTTTCACAACAATCACTTCGTGTTTTGCGTGCGCTGGGGAACAAAACAGTTAAGAAAGTTACTGCAAACATTGGTGCTGAACAGGAGTACTTTCTTGTCGACAAGAAGTTCTTTGAACAAAGATTGGATTTAATTGTTGCCGGCAGAACTATTTTTGGCGCACCGGCACCTAAAGGGCAGGAGATGGAGGACCACTATTTCGGACAGATTAAGGATCGTGTGGCCGAATTTATGAAGGATCTGGACAAAGAGTTATGGAAGTTGGGGATTGCTGCAACAACAAAACATAATGAGGTTGCTCCATCACAGTTTGAAATGGCACCAATCTTTACAACAGCAAATATTGCAGCAGATCATAATCAACTTGTCATGGAGACATTGCAGAAAATTGCTATCAGGCGTGATCTTGTCTGCCTTTTGCATGAAAAACCATATGCACGGGTTAATGGTTCCGGGAAACATACTAACTGGTCTCTAAGCACAGACGAAGGTGAAAATCTGCTTGAACCCGGGAGCACACCACATGCAAATGCACAGTTTCTCCTTTTTATCTGCTCGCTTATTAGTGCAGTTGATCGACATGCAGACATAATACGAAGATCTGCGGCAAATTCAGGTAATGATCATCGTCTCGGTGGGAATGAAGCCCCACCGGCTATTATTTCAATATTTATGGGTGAAGAGTTGACAGAAATCCTGGAGGCCATTGCGAAGGGAGAGAAGGCAAAGTCAAAAGCGTTTACTACGCTTAAGGTCGGAGTTGATACTTTACCGGCACTTCCAAAGGACAATGCAGACAGAAACCGCACATCACCGTTTGCGTTTACCGGTAATAAGTTCGAGTTCCGCATGGTTCCATCATCCGCTTCTATTTCCAGGCCGTGTATAGTCTTGAATTCTGTTGTTGCGGAAGCGCTTGATGATATTGCAACCAGGCTTGAGAAAGCAAAGAATGTCCATAAAGAGACTGCATCCATCATAAAAGATACGATGAAAGAGCACGGAAGAATTATCTTCAATGGTAATAATTATGCGGGAGAATGGGAGAAGGAAGCAAAGAAGAGAGGGTTGCCTAATATTGATTCTACCGTGAAAGCACTGAAAACATTCCCTGGAAAAAAATCTGTTGGATTGTTTCAGAAATATAAAATTCTCTCAAAAGGTGAAGTGGGCGCCAGGTATGAAATCTATCTCGGTCAATATTCAAAACAGATTAATATTGAGGCAAATGCTGCACTCGATATGGTGAAGAGTTTATACATTCCGGCAATTATACATTACACAAAAGAGCTTGCTGAGGTTATTGAGATGCTGGAAGGAATAAAGGAGCCTTCGGATGTTCAGAGAGACCTGCTGTCAAGAGTTTCGACTCACCTTAAATCAGCATATCGTAAAACCCGGAAACTGGAATCTGAACGGGAGAAGGCACAAAAAATTTCTGACAGCTGCAAACGTGCTGAGGCCTTTCGTGATAAGGTGCAGGTTACAATGACTGAGTTACGTGTAGATATTGATTCGTTGGAATCCTTGATTCCACGGAAATTGTGGCCTGTCCCAACATATGCTGATCTGTTGTATAAGTTGTAAGCATTCAGGACTTTATTCAGGCTTTCCTAAAATGAGGCAGCCGTTTTCACATTCCAAAAACTACTACAGTGTATTGTCTCGTCATGCTTAGGCAATACACTCAACTTCAGTAATATGTGCAAATCTCAAAATCCGACTAATTCCATAAGTTTCAACTGCTTACAGCTTGAATCATAAGCAGGACAGAAAGTAACTAATTTATAAAGCCTTTGAGATACAAATCTGGAATTTCAACAAATATACCAGGCGACTTCTCTTAATATCCGCAACATTTTGACATCTGATTTTCTCGCCAAAAAATGAATTCTTCACTAATGTTTTAGCTGAAAGTGCCGTTAATACATATATATATAAGAGCCAAAAGGTGTTGTAACATGCTGCAATATGAAATTTAAAGGCAGTATGTCCTTTTAGTACTGGCAGTTATATAACAACAAGTCATCTTCGGTCTGTTCGTTTCCAGTGGCAGTTAGCGGTTAGAATATGGATATAAAGATAAGGGAATTAATTGTATGAAAGAATTTCTGGCTATTAACGAAAGCACTTTAATTGTAGATACAGAAGTAGAGTGTGATCTATATTTAAAAAGCAATGTTAATGGGGTTCCAAGATATGTCTTGTTTAGTCACGGCGGAGAAATGTTTCGTAATGATAGGCGAAAGAAATTAGTAGAGAATAATATTACAAAGCTTTATGTGTATGCAAACAGCTATAAAACGTTTAATGACTACCAGGAACAGAATCTAAAAACAATTCTTGCCGATAATGAGAAAAGTTCAGTTGAAAAATCAAGCATAGTTTATAGTGTTGCAAAAAATTTGACCCAGGAACTCTTGAATGACACAAAATCGGGAGTCAAAATAGATAGAGTTACATCCTGGGCGGATAATACTGTCGATTATGTATTACGTGACGAGCATGCCTTCTCTAACCTGATAAAGGTAACTTCCCATGACTACCAGACTTATACACACTCGGTAAATGCATCTGTACTGGGTTTGCTATTTGGGAAGTACCTTGGCTTTAGCCAAGATAGTCTGAGCACTCTTGGAACAGGTTTACTGTTGCACGACTTTGGGAAAGTTGAAATACCTTCAGATATTCTCAACAAACCAGGTAATTTGACGAGTGATGAGATAAAGATAGTAGTAAAGCATCCTGAAGCAGGTATAAATCTTTTGACAAAAGAAGGCAATATCTTAAATGAATCTCTATTGGTTGTAGCTCAACATCATGAAAACTTTGATGGAACAGGTTATCCTCATGGAATTGGAGGAGATGAGATTCAGCTGTTTGGAAGGGTTTCCAGGATTATAGATGCATATGATGCAATCACTACAAAAAGGGCTTATAAAGAGGCACTAAAGCCTTTTTCTGCTCTTCTCGAAATGAGGGAAACCATGATTAACTGCTTCGACATGGAACTGTTTAAAGAGTTTATCTGCTTTTTAGGTAATGCAAATTCTCTTATAAAATCTGGTGAGAACGGTAAACATGGAGTGCAAAGCGGGAATAATGGCAAAATGCATAATCACTCTTGCATGATACCAGGCGCTTAAGAAACTATTTACTGGTGTGGACTACTCCCTTCGCCCCATTACACAAGAAACTAAATACAGGGTCAATTTAAAATTTGGAATAAAAATGAAGATACTAGTGGTTGATGATAATGCAGAAAACCTCCTCTTATTGGAGCTTTGGTTGAAAAAAAGTGGGTACGAGGTAGTCTCTACTGCTAATGGCGCAGAAGCGCTCGAAAAATTACATACTGAAGAGTTTAGCTTGATTATTTCAGATATCCTGATGCCTGTGATGGACGGGTTTCAACTTTGTAAGAAGGTAAATTCAGATGATAAGCTGCACTCTATCCCCTTTGTTTTCTATACAGCAACCTATACAGACAAGCAGGACGAGGAATTAGCCTTAAAATCAGGTGCTGCCAGATTCATTAGAAAACCGAATGATATGACTGAGCTAATGGCTATTATAGAAGATCTCTGTAATGATTACAACACGAACCAGTCAAATACAAAGCCTGATGTTCAGGTTATAGAAAATGACGAGGGTTCCTACAAACTCTACAATGAGATTCTAGTTAAGAAACTGGAGGACAAGATGATTCTTCTTGAAAAGGAGATTATCGAGCGTAAGCGTATTGAAGGTGAACTGGCAAAAGAACGTAATAAGCTGGAGGAAAAAGTAGATACGAGAACCAGCGAATTAAGACTGTCGATGCAGAAACTTCAGGATGCCAACCTGCTGCTGGAGGAAGCAAATCATGCTAAAAACAAATTCCTTGAATCAATGAGTCATGAGCTCCGCACACCACTTAATGCCATACTTGGCTTTACCGATATGTTATGTGGGCAGTACTTTGGTAAGCTGAATGATAAACAGCTGAACTATATAAATGAGGTAGACAACAGTGGTAAGCATTTGTTGGAACTCATTAATAATCTGCTTAACATAGTAAAGATTGATGCGGGCAAAATGGAGCTTGAGCTTGAGAAGTGCTCTCCAACAGAATTAATGGAACCAATCATCTCTATGATGGATAGCCAGTTTGAGAAGAAAAATATAACTGTCAAAACAGCTATTGATTCAGCACCGGACGTTGTCGTCGTTGATGTTCATAAATATAAGCAGATTATGTACAATCTGCTGT
Organism: uncultured Candidatus Scalindua sp.; assembly: GCA_964438395.1. Classification (GTDB taxonomy): domain Bacteria; phylum Planctomycetota; class Brocadiia; order Brocadiales; family Scalinduaceae; genus Scalindua. Next base: position 588 of record CAYTLC010000082.1, on the reverse strand, counting down.
CAAACGCGTTGAAATATACACCTGAAGGTGGGCGTATTAGTATCGCTTGTACAGGGGAGGGAGAGACCGGGATAAGGGTGGAGATTAGTGATACAGGTATAGGAATCAGTGAGAAAGAGAAACAGTATCTATTCTCCGGGTTCTACCAGGCAGATTGGGTGCACAGCGATCAGCTCGGAGGCACCGGGGCGGGTCTTACATTGACACGTAGATTAGTGGAGCTACATGGTGGAGAGATAGGTGTTGATAGTGAAGTTGGACGTGGCAGCACGTTCTGGTTTACTCTGATCTCGCAGAGTGTTTTGAAAGAGCGAGAAAAGATAATGGCGTAGATTACATAATGGATCATTTGTGCAATTTTGTAACACAATATAACCTTACAAATTAGGAAATCTATGGAAAAAGCGGCTGAAGAGCGTCATATACTGGTAGTTGAGGATAACGAGATTAATTTAAGAATGCTGCTTGATATGCTGAGTATCCACAACCATAAAGTCACTGTTGCACGGAATGGGGTGGAGGCGATCGAATCGGCAAAACAGCATAAACCTGAAATAGTACTGATGGATATGCGAATGCCAGTGATGG